>NZ_JMFO01000010.1:37500-98229 GCF_000714715.1 Candidatus Magnetobacterium casense | reverse complement strand
CCAATTTGTTTAGCTAATTGGTAAAATACATAAAGTGCACCAACTTGCCTGCTATGAGATATTTTGGCATAATGTTGGGATTGTAATGAGTCAACTGATACTATCTGTTTACCTGCTTTGTGGGCTTTCAGTGCAATATTCAAAGACTGAATTTGTTCCTCTGGCAAATGAGAAATATTTAACAAGTGTGTAACGACAATCTTTTTGCCGATCCTCTTACCTTCTGCGAGATAAGCAGTCTTATAGACCTTGCCCTTAACCACCTTTCTGTATATACGCACAAACATATATTTTCATAATACCATATTATTAAATAAATGTCAAGCATATTTTTTATGTATATTCGCACAAACAATCATGCTTGTAAATACTATATAATCTCATGTATGGCTAATCTACAAAAAATTCCCGCATGTATTTCTGGAACTTCCGATACAAGAAAGAAAGGGGCGGAGGGGGTGAGGCACGATTTTCCCGCAGCGGGTCGCACCCGCCCCTGCCGTAAACCGCCCTACTTCTTCCTTTTTTTAGCGTCTGAGAATGAGAACAAATTTATCGTGCTGGAAAACAGGCATTCAGGGCATCAGAAAGGTACCTATGGCTAGGTCTGTCTGGACATCCAGGTTTATGAAGGCTACACCCATTGAGAAGTTATTATCATCGACGATAATGAGCCTTTTTATTTCGCCTTTGACCTTTAGGAGAGTTTTATTGGGCGGCAGGTTAAAGAGCAATGTCAGGATGGCTCCTTCTTTTTCGTAGTTTTTAGAATAGCTTCGCATCTTACCTTCGATTCTTATACCGGTACGTGATATGTCGAGAATCTTACCCGATTTGGCATTTCTTGCAAAGGGGTCATGGATATCATCAATGGAATAAGCAACAGGTCTGTTTAGCTTGATACGGTAAAACTGCCGGTGGTTCAACTTAACCAGAAAGGTTTCCTTACACTTGGGACAGTTGAGCTTAAAGTTTTTTTCGGGTGGATTCTCACTTTTTACGTTTCCGGCAAAGCCACAGTCAGGGCACACCACCGACATAACACATGCCGGATATACAACTATAGAGTTCATGTCTTAATAAGCAGCTCCATTAAAAAAACATCCTACACGGTACCACTACAGGTAGGACACTGAGGGTCTTTACGTGTCTTAAAAGTCCTGAACTCAACGTTAGCGCCGTCCCAGACCAGGAGCTTGTTCTTGAGGTTTTGGCCAATCCCCGTAAGGAACTTGATGGCCTCCAGCGCCTGCAACGACCCTATAACACCCGGGGTAGTTCCCAACACGGGAAAGGTCTCCGGTGGTGGCGGCTCAGGGAACATGCACCGCAGACACGGTGTCTGTGGTACGTGGATAAAGGATAATCTGCCATCCATTCCCCAGATGCTGCCATAGACAAGGGGGATGCCCTTTGTCATTGCGCACTCGTTTAATATGTATCTGGTCTGAAAGTTGTCCATGCAATCTACGATGATATCGGCATTACCCACGAGGGTATTCACACTGTCCTGGTCTATCTTCTGTGTAAAGGCGGCTACTTCGACGTCGGGGTTGAGGGTGGCAAGGGATTTTTTGGCAGAGAGCGCCTTGTTTAATCCAAACCTCGTGTGGTCGTGCAGTATTTGTCGGTTAAGGTTTGACCAGTCGGGGCTGTCAAAGTCACATATTCTTATTGTGCCTATACCGGCAACGGCCAGAAAGATGGCAACCGGGCTACCCAATCCCCCCGCACCGGCCACAAAGACCGTTGATGCCTTGAGCCTCTGCTGGGTCTCTTCTCCCCAACTGGACATCATCATCTGCCTGGTATAGCGCTTTAGTTCTTCCTCTGAAAGGTTCATCAAATTCCTCCGAAACATATATGTCAAAAAAAAAGAGCCGTTATATTGATGACAAATGCCGATTGATCAGTGTTTAAACACCCGGCTGTAGATATAATCTACGTGTTTGAGGTAGTCTCTGACGTCAAACAACTCGTCAAGTGTCTCAGGTGTCAGATACGTTTTTATGTCATTGTCGTTTGCAAGGAGGGTTCTGAAGTCTGCCTCTTCCTGCCAGGCCTGCATAGCAAGTCTCTGTACGGTGGCATAGGCGGTCTCCCTGCTCAGACCCTTTTCGATCAACGCCAGGAGTACCTTTTGAGAGTTGTACAGGCCCAATGTCCTGCCAAGGTTTTTTTGCATCGCCTGCGGATACACGACAAGCCCCATGACGATGTCCTTGAGGCGGTTAAGCATGTAGTCTACCAGGATCGTGCTGTCGGGGATGATAATGCGTTCAACACTGGAATGGCTGATGTCCCGCTCGTGCCACAGGGCAACGTTTTCAAGGGCTGCCTGTGCATTTGCCCGCACCACGCGCGCCAGTCCGGAGAGGTTTTCGCTCCCGATGGGGTTTCGCTTGTGCGGCATGGCCGAAGACCCCTTCTGACCTACGCTAAAAGGCTCCTCGGCCTCACGCACTTCCGTCCGTTGCAGGTGCCGTATCTCCACGGCGATCTTCTCTATCGTTGAGGCCACTATAGCCAACGTCGTCAGGTACTGCGCATGGCGGTCGCGCTGAACAACCTGCGTGGCCACAGGCTCCGGAGTCAAACCGAGCCTCTTAAGCACGCCCTCCTCAACCTCCGGTTCTATCGAGGAAAACGTCCCAACCGCACCCGATAACTTGCCCACGCTGATGACCCTCTGCGCCTCCTGCATTCTTTGGACATTGCGCCTCATCTCCTCATACCACAGGGCAAACTTCAACCCAAACACCATCGGCTCGGCATGTATCCCGTGCGATCTGCCAATACAGACCGTGTCCTTGTGATTGAACGCCTGCTCCTTAAGCACAAGCAGGAGGCCTGCTATGTCATTGATGATAATATCGGCGGCATCCCTCATAAGTAAGGCCAGCGATGTATCCAGTATATCCGACGATGTCAGCCCCATGTGTATAAAGCGCCCGGACTCCCCAACGTGCTCGGATACAGACGTCAGAAACGCTATCACGTCATGCTTGACCGTCAACTCTATCTCTGCTATTCTGCCCACATCAAAGCCGGCCCCCTCTCTGATAGCCCTCATATCCCCCGGCGGGATCATGCCCCGCTGCGCAAATGCCTCACACACGGCTAACTCCACATCCAGCCACTTCTGATACTTCATCGGCAGTTCCCACAACTGCCTCATCTGTTTTCGTGCATATCTGTCTATCATCTCTATTAAGCCTTATCCTTATTAATCTCTTATAATGTTGCCACTTCAACCGCAATATATATAACTATCTATGATACCATACATTGCAGTGAATTTGTGATATAAAAAGTTGTTACGGTAGCTCAAGAATCAGGTTAGCTATACTGATCACTGAGTTTTTAAGGTCAGAGGAGTATCGTTATACTGGTTCTTTTCGTTTATCTCATCGAAATTGAGGATGTCCAGGTATTCCCACTCTCTGTATGCGACAACATGTAAACCCTTTCTGGTGGCGTATGCAATAGTGTTATCCGCAACAAATTCCCTTTCTTCCTTATCCTTTTTAAGCCATTCCTCGAACTTTTGCTCCCGTTCTGCTGCATCGAGTTTGATTGCTTTCATCTCTTGACGAAAGGTTTCGTTGGTTTGCACCAAATCCCTATGAAGCTCAATTACCTCCGCCATGAGGTTCTCTAAGCGATCAACACGTGCTTCCAATATCATCTGCATATTCTTATTCTCCTTCTATGCCCTATTCATCTATGGTAGCATGTTCCGTAACCGATTGACAACTGTGCTGTGAGATGTGGGTGTATAAATTTTCTTGCTGTAAAAAAATCCTGTGATGATATATATACTGAAATGACACCGTTTTTTCAGGCATGATAATTGAGTTTAAAATAATGAGGTCAAGGGGAGGACGGAGGGGGTGAGGCACCCCTGCCGTAAACCGCTCCCCTTCTTTACTCTTTTTTAGTAGATGCTCCAGTCGCTTGGCACGCCGTGATCGGCATAGTCTCCGGAGTTAATCGTCGTGCCGTCCATAAACCAGATGTAGACGTCGCCAGTTGAACCGTCCTGCCAAAGCATGTCGGTCTTGCCGTCGCCGTTGTAGTCCCCAACCGACTTCACGCTCCAGGTATCAGCGCCGGAACCACGCACCGACACACCCGCTGACTGATCGGCACCGCCTTTGGGCTTAACGAAATCTCCACCCTTGATCTTTATGCCGTCCATCAGCCAGACGTATATCTTGCCGGTATCGACGTCCTGGAGATGTACATCGCTCTTGCCGTCGCCATCGTAGTCGGCAATTGACCTGATCTGCCATTGATGTGGTATCCCCTTGGCCACAAAGCCGCTGCTTCCCTGTATCTTGACACCGTCCATGAGCCAGACATAGACGTCGCCGGTGTCCTTGCTCTGCCAGAGGATGTCGGTCTTGCCGTCGCCGTCAAAGTCATCCGACGCTATGACCTTCCAGTTCTTTGGCACCCCGTTGGCCGCGAAGGCCGCGGATTTCTTTGAAGCGCCGTTCATCAGCCAGATTGCAACGTCGCCGTTATTTGAGTTCTGCCATAGGATGTCGCTCTTGCCGTCGCCGTCAAAGTCCTTCTTCGTCTTCTTGCATGCACCGGTAAAATCGGCGGTGATGCTTCTTGTTGCCGTCATGTTCACCGTACATTGATTGCCGATGGTTACGTCGCATCCAGTCCAGCCGTTAAAGGTCGATGCGTTATCCGCCACCGCCGTGACTATCACCTGTGTGTTAAGCGCATACAGTGCGGTACCGGTGTTGCCGCTCCAGTTGAGGCTGCCAGTTGACGTTGTTATAGTGCCATCACCGGTGCCCTGTTTTGTGACCGTCAGCGTTACCGGGGTTGGTGTCGGTGAGGGCGTTGGAGTTGGGGTTGGAGTTACTGTTGGCGTAGGCGTTGGTGTTGCCGTTGGTGTTGCCGTAGGTGTTACAGTAGGTGCAGGAGTTGGTGTGGGTGTTGCCGTCACCGTAGGAGTGGGCGTTGGAGTAGGTGTCGGCGTGGGAGTTACCGTGGGTGTGGGCGTAGGGGTTGCAGTAGGTGTTGCAGTAGGTGTTGGTGTGGGAGTCGGTGTAGACGTTGCTGTAGGTGAAACGTCCCAATAGCCCACATCCCACGTCATGCCGTCCCACGTACTGACCGCCCATACCGATGACGCCATCAGCAGCCCTATCATTAGTGTTAAGACAATTCTTCTCATCCTGTCGTCTCCATTATGTCACTTGGTTTGATGTTCAAGCGACTTCACCCTGTCCGATAATTCAGCGATAGTCTTCTGCTGCTCCTGGACTATCTTCGTAAGCAGTGCGACCATGTCCATTGGGCTTAGACCCTTGCGGTCCTTTGTGGCTACCAGATCAGGGACGTCCTCTGCTACGAAGCCGATGTGGTGTTCGTCGTCGGCCTTGTACTTGAATGAAACCGGTTCGAGTTTGTTAAACGCAAGCATGGCGTCTTCGGATGTAAGGCTCTGGATGTCTTTCTTGTACTCGCGGCTTGAGGCGTTTGTCCATACGCCGCCGGTGGTTACGTAGGCACCGCTGCCCATGTGCAGGGGGTAGGCGGGGGTCGTTTGGCCGATGCCAAGTTGACCGTCTTTGTCAACTATAATCTTCATCGAGTTATAGTTGGCAATCCCCAAAAGCGGCCTATTTACTGACGTTCCGCAAGACCACCCATTATAACTGGTACAGCCTGCAGCAGCGGGTCCTATTATTAATGCTGGTACGCTGCCTGAATTTGCATAGTAATTTATCGATGGGCTTATCGTCATATAATCAGATGAATAACGGACCATTCCCACTAAAGTTGGAACAAATCCTTGACCAGTTCCACCATATTGAAAATAGCCGTTTAAGTCACCTAAATATATCCCTCCTTCATCTGTAGAATTTAAAATCGATATTCCTAACCCATCTGATTTGTTTCCCTGGATTGATAGAGTTAGAAAACTATCGGTCATACTTCCAGTATAGGTGTGTGGTGCAATGACAACTTTCCCACCACCATAAAACAAGTTACTCCCCGACTTATCCCAACTCCTCTCCCCCAGGTAGGTGAAGTTGGCATTGACCTCACTGGACTTGGCGACCGTCCCCGACGTGAACACGTTTGGCACCGATCCTGCGTATGCCGACAACGTCAGAAACAGCAACGCAACAAGCGCTACGTTAGCCCCAACTACTTTCTTTAAACCTGTGTTACTAAACCTCATCTTAAAGTACCTCCGAACTGTGTTTAATTTGCACGCAAAATGCGTGAGCGCCCTTTGATTGCTACTTCGCTGATGAAAAAGGCCGTACAAGATACAACAATGACGTTGATAAGTGGTAGTCCAATTAGACGCAAAAATACCGTGAAAAAGAAAAAATATAGGGGTCTTAAATCTTAAGGTTGCTGAAGGTGCGCTAGAGAGAGAGCAAGACATGCGCCAAAACTGGAATATCCTGGCATATCAGGCTGAAAATAATCTCTCAATCGCATAAAAAAATCTCCTTCTTCACATTCTTTACTATATCGCAGAATCTCATTTAAACCTGTAGCTGCGGCAGACATTGTTCAACGGCAAGCTCAAGCGTTACCCTGCAGGTACAATCTCAACTGGGCTACTGACGTGGACCTCTTGATAAGCGCCCTGAATTCATCAAGTTTATCGACCTTATCAATGCCCCTGAGCATATCCATAAGCTCCAGTCCCTCCGGACCATACTTGATTTCAAGCATCCCTTCTATCCCTTTGAGTTCGCCTTCCTGTCTGCCTTTGAGTTCGCCCTTTGTAAATATATCCTTAAAGAACTCGTATTCATCCAAATCAATTGTTATCGGCATGTTCAGTACCTCCTGTTTTACCTTGGCGGCCAGATTTCTTAATCCGGCAAGATATAGAAATTTCCTTATATAATTCTCCCTTTTTCTGGGTTGTAACCGGTAGAGTTTAGCAAGAATCCTCTTTATCGTAACATCGGCATCGTCGAACCTGCACAGAATAGCCAATATGATATCATCAGGGTCATCACTGTCAATGAGTTGGTTGCCGTCAAGAGTACGGGCGTCTATCAATTCGTAGGAATACTTTATTCGTTTAAACTTCATACTGCTTTTCATGTTTAACGGCTTATTACCGATATACAAGACAATCTGTAACGGTAACTTCTTGTACTGGTTGTATATGAACCCGGAATAGAGATACATACGCCCCAACATATCGCTATCGTTTGACGATTGCATCTCAATGTGGGCTATATTGCTATCAGGCAGCTCAATCAAGATATCGACCTCCCTTATCTGAATATCGGGGAACTGGATATCTATGAATTTGCCCGTATCATACCCCGTCAGCAGCTTCAGAAACCTCCGCGGCGCATCTTTAACGATATCCTTCAAGACTATATCATACTTCTGGTGCATGACTATTATGATAATACCAAAGGAGTATCCATGTCAACAGTTAATTTTTGCACACACGGTGAATTTATTTGTTACTGTAAATATTTCTGTGATGATAGAAGGTTAAGCCCTATGGGGTCAAGGGGACTTCTTCGTGCCCGGGGCGGGTGCGACCCGCTGCGACAAGATTGCGCCTCGCCCCTCCCCTTGCAGGGGGTTCTGAAGGGGCCAGGTGCGACTTTTATGGCAGGGGTGCCTCACCCCCTGGAGCGAAAAAGAAGCGGAGCCGTCCCTTTCTTTTTTTTGAACCGTGCTATACATAATCATCACAGGATTTTTTACAGCAAGAAAAAGTTTGGTATTTATATAAAAAACCCTGTGTAGTTATTCTTTTTCCCATTTGAGGGCATGTTTATCGTGCAGGGACAGCACCATGTCGGTGAACTCCTTGAGTGTGGCCCGTTCGGTGGAGGGCAACATACAGCGTTTCACCAGCTCGTATGAACCGTTGTACCTCTTCAGAGACTCAAGCTCCTCTAAGGGCCTGTCCCCCTGCAAGGTCAAAAGCCGTCCCTCAAGCAGCCACAAGGCAAGGGTGCCAAGCAGATAGACAACCGTTTTTTCTATCTGAAAGCCGTCGGATAAGACCTTCTGCGGATTTGGTACGCGGCGAAATTCGGGCGTCATAAAGACGTTATGGCTTAAAAACTTGTGGAGCTTCCTGTGAAGCATTACTATGTCCTTGTCCATCGACAGCTTTGATATGCCCGTGCAGGAGAGGTAGACCGACTCGCCATCCCAGAACAGATTAGAGGGATGTAGGTTGGGGATAAACCACAACGGAGAATGACGCCTTACAAGTGTGGCCAGACTCAGCAATACCCCTTGTATGACGTTTAACGGCAGATTGCCCAACATCCTCTTTAACGGGGTGGCAGCAATGTAGGTCTCGACCTGGACACTCCAGCGCAGGTTGCGGTGGACGTTGACTATGGGGGTAAAATTCCCTGAAAGGCTCCTTATCCTGGCATCCGAGGTCAGGTCTATGTGCTTGTACCTGTGGGGGATACAACGCAGCACCACTTGGCAACGTCGCATGTGGCTGTAGGCCATTATGGTCAAAAACAGGCCGTGGTCTCTTATCGGCGCTATCGGGATGTAGTCGTTGGCCACGTGCCTGGGGAATCCGGCATGTACAAGCGCCTTCTTCAGCATATTGTTGACAATGACCTCCACGCGGGGGATGAGTCGTTGACGTTTGTAGAAGGTCAGTATCCTGACCTGTTCCTCAAGGGTGCGTATCCTCTTAAAGAAGTGTTTTTCGTACTTGTAAAAATAACTCTCTATCTTGTAGTCGGCCAGTTGACTCAGAAATCTCGTAAATCCGGGATTAGGGACATCCTTGTTAGCGGCAAGTATTTGCCTGTGCAGATAGTTAAATGCCGGTCTGTAGTCGTTGAGCTTGAGAAACTTCAGTGCCAGCTCGGACTTGATGGTAACAATGGCCTGATTGGTTGTCGTGTACTCGTAGTAATCGCGCTTTGTGAAGTGTCTGAGCTGGAACAACACCCAGCCAATAAAGGACTCTCTGCGCAGCTTCTTATAAAACAACCGCTTGTACTGATACAGCAGGTAACGATAAAACCCCCTGCTGTCTTCCTCGTTAAAGACACGGTTGAGTATCACCCTGTCCTCCAGCAACAGTAACACCTTATGCCACAGAAAGTCATCCCTGCAGATGAGCAGTGCCAAGAGCGTTTTTAGTCTGAGGTTGAAGAAATGCGATGGCCGCCTTAAGGAAACCCCTTCATTTAGCAGACTTTCGACATAGTATTCGGCCTCCGGATGCTGCGCAATAGCCTGCAACCACGCCCTCTTTACCTTAAAATAATAAAATATGACATAATATGCCTTTATAAATGTTTGATAGTTAAATATTAACAAAACAAAAAACGACAACGCTATTATGCCGGTCATGATCGGGACAAAGGCATCTATCAGCCCCTTGAGCAGATAGATGTCCTTATACAGCCCTGCCACGTTTCTGTCTTCCAGGAAATCGGGGTCGTTTCTGAGTATATATGCAAGCTCGTCCTCTATCCTGCCAGTCATTATCCAGTCCATGAGTGTGGAGTAGTCGTATTTGGCGGCTTTTTTCCTGATATCCTGCTTCAACCTGACAATCTGAAAGAACAGAGACTTTTCTTCCTTTACGGCCTTCTTAAACCTGTCCAGTACGCCCTGGAAATCGTTGTCGGAGGGGTAGAGTTGGGTCACCAGGGAGGCGATCCTGGCCATGCCGCGGAGGTTTCTCCAGTCCAGCGTGCTTGCCATCTCTTTAAGTATGGCGACCATCTCCTGGGAGGGATACGTCCCCTGGTTGAGGTATCCGGTTATGTTGGGATACAGCAGGGACAGGTTTAGTACCACATCGGGGTCGCACACGATCTGCTTTGGATGTTTTACCTGTTTCTGGATTGTTATGCCCAGCGGGACGTATTGGTTTTTGCCTGCATGTTGAGGATACAGATATATCTCCTGCAAGGGGGGCATGGTGGCGCCAGGTTGACCAAGCTGTTGCCTGGAGTTGTCGCCGAGGGTGTGGAGGTACAGGCCATCGTCATCCTGGAGGATGACAAGAGGGGTCAGTGAGGTGTCTGCGTTCTTTCTGAGATATATGGGCATATTGTTGCTCAAGCCGCCCACTAATGACTTTGAGACAAGGTCGCCGCTAAAGGCATTGAGTTGCCACAGGGAGTTCTTCTCAGGCAGGGGCAGGTAAAGGGCAGGGGGAGTGCCCGGGAGCATCAGGGCCGGCAGTTGACTGTTAAACCGGTAGTCGTGTTCATTGAACTCCTTTAACGATTGCAGGGATAGCTCTTGGACGGTTGAGTCCCACTTGATCACGTAGAAGTCTATGGTTTTGTTAAATGATGGCGCTATCATACGCCAGGTGATAATGTCTCCGTCTGTTTCTTTGATGAGGGTTGGGATTACGCGCAGCTCGTTCTTGAGACCAAAGGTATACTTTGCGTACTGAAAGTCGGAAGTGCCCGAAAGAAAGACGTCTGCGTAGGGTTTGTTCTTGTAGGTGTAGGGGATCATAAAGTCGTAGACGCCATCGTCATTGCAGTCCTCAACTATTGGCGAAGAAAAGGTAATGCCCTCAACCTTGTAGTTGTGCAGACTGACGTCCTTTTGTCCTTTGCTTATGGAGCCGTCTATGAGGTAAAGTCCCCTTGCCGGGATAAGGATATCGATGTTGCCATCGTTATTGAAGTCGGCCAGGGCAGGGCGGGAGACAATGCTGCCATCGAGTTCAACCTCGACCAGTTTGCTAAAGTCGCTGCCCGATATGATGACCATCGTGCTCTTCTGAGCTGGATCGCTGAATTCGGCATCCCTGCCAAAGGCCAGGATATCGGCATTGCCATCCCTGTTGAAGTCTATCATGATAGGGTTGGCCTTAACGGATTTGCCGATCTTGAGGAACCGGTACTTTTTGCCGCCCGGTCTGAGTGCAAATATATACCCCTTGGTAGTACCAAAGATTATATCATTGCTACCGTCGCCATCTATGTCGCCAAACTGGATGGTGGTTGAGATGTCGCCAAAGTCGTTATTCCAGGAGCCGCTCTCCGGGGGAAACACCCACTGACTGTTGGCCGTAGCATTTACTCTGCCAGGTAACATCAACAGTAACGCAACAAAAAACAGACATGTCCTTACTCGCACTATATGGTTATTATCAAATAGTTTGCAACAGATTGTCAAAGGCTTTTATTTTTGTCTTCCGGTCAAATGCGATTGCGACGTGTATGACAAAAGTTACTTGTCTGTGTGAATTCACATACCGATATATGTATCTTCTGACTCTTTCTTAAGGTGAATGGGTAAATTAGGTATTCCCCTCCCTCATTCTCTTCCACAAGGGGAGAGAGGTTAAAGAGACATCATATTTTCCCTAATCTCTGAATATCGCCTTCAATATCTTCTATCTCAAGATTTGAGATCGGTATGTGGTTATCTGCAAGTATCCTTTCGAACTCATAACGTGAGATTCCGACTAATATTGCTGCCTTTCCAATCGTTAACTTACCCATCTGGTAGTATCTGATTGCTGAAAAAAGTTTCAGGTCGTTCTCTATCTCGACTTCCGTCTCGTTTAATGCTGTAAATACATCCGTTGGAATATCTACCTTTATAACCTTATGCAACATTCTATTAACCCCCTCTTGCCTTCTTTTTTAACGCTCCAGGAGGGGGTCAGTGCCCCTCCTGCTCAATGCGCTCCCGGTATCGTGGTAAGACTTTGTAGTTTGCCCCCTTTTATCTCTTGTTAGTAGTTTTTTACTTCTTCAGTTTTCTTTCGATTTCTCTGACCTTTGGGTGCTCCATCAATCTTGTGAACTTGGGGTTTGCCGAAAGCGCAGCGACATCATTGGCGTTTATGGCGCGAATAATCTCCGGATCGTTTAGTACCTGCTGAAAATCCGGGTCATTTTTCAGCGACATCACGATGTTTAAGATATCAGGGTTTTGTAGCATCTCCTGCTGAAGGTCCTTGGTATCCGTCGCAAAGACGGGTGTAAACATACACCCCAGCACGATGAATATACTGACAAGCATCTTCAAAAAGTGCAGCAACAACCTCACCCCAATGCCAGAGGCCCCCTTGGGTGCGTAGTCCTTGTCCTTGTTGTTCCATGCCGTGGCCGCTATATCCAGATGTACCCACGGTGTGTCACCAACAAACTCCTTCAGAAAAGCCGCCGACGTCATGAGACCTCCTTCTCTGCCGCCTATGTTTTTGATATCCGCCGTGTCGCTCTTGAGATACTCCTTGTACTCCTCGTACAGGGGCATCTGCCATACACGCTCGTAGGTTTCGGCAGAGGCCTTCTTTAGTCTGCCCATAAGGTCGTCATTGTTGCCCATCATGGCAATGGCCTCGTTACCAAATGCCACAGAACATGCACCCGTGAGCGTGGCCATATCGATGACCTCCTTGGGCTTGTAGTGCTTAATCACGTATCCGAGGGCATCTGCCAGGGCAAGACGTCCCTCTGCATCGGTGTTGAGTATCTCTATGGTTTTGCCGGTAATGGCCTTTACGACATCGCCGGGTCTTGTGGCCTTGCCTCCGGGCATGTTTTCCGTTGCCGGCAACACGACTACAATATTAACGGGCAACTTATACCGGGCTGCACCCTTGATTATGCCCAGCGTTGCCGCCCCTCCGGCCATGTCGTACTTCATCTGCTCCATGCCATCTGCCGGCTTCAGGGACAATCCGCCGCTGTCAAAGGTGACCGACTTCCCCACAATGGCAACAGGCTCTCCTGTGCCTCTGAGATATTCAAGGATAATGAACTTTGGCGGTTCCGCTGATCCCCTGGCAACGGCCAGGTACGACCCCATCCCCTCCTGTTCGATCTCACTAAGTTCGAGTACCTTTACCGTGACGTCCTCAGACCTCAGTGCCAGGGCCGCATTACTGAGCTGCGTTGGGGTCATGTCGTTTGCCGGTGTGTTGGTGAGGTCCTTGGCAAAACCCACCGCACTGACAACCACCTCCAGCCACTGCACTGAGACGTCATCGGGGGAAGCCAGGACAACCACTTCCACGATCTCCCTGTCATTGGCGTCGTCATCGGTTGGGGTCTTGTATCTCTTAAACTGGTACTGACTCAGGAGCGCTCCCTCTAAAAAGTAATGCGCCGCTCTGAAGTGGGCATCCAGGGCAACCCCATCGGTCTTCAAAACAGACGTGGCTACCGTCACGGAGGAAAACCCCTTACCCTTGAGGGCGGAAAACGCCTTGCCTCCGCTGCGTCTGAGTTTGTCCTGCGATAGCTCCGACAATTTGCCCAATCCCACCAGGAGCAGGCACTGAGTGTTGATGTTATTTACGTACAGCAGGGTAGTTTGGCCGTGTTTGCCGCTAAAGGCCCTGGTATCAAACACCCTCTTTATCAAACCGCCTGTCCTTTCGTCTATACCGGCATAGAAATCAGTCCTGTCGCCCTCAAAAAAAGGCAGAACCAATACTTCGGCCCTTACGGAATCCTCCGATTCTCCACTTATCTTGATCTCCATCTCTGAATCTCCTCAATATATATATGTGCTTGTCATGTTTAGCTATAAGGTAGCATTTTGTTTCATATTCTTTCAAGCGTAGTTTTTTTATATAGCACGTTTCGATTGGGTTAAATACAACAAACGTGGCATTTTTACGGGGTCAAGGGGACTTCTTCGTGCCCGGGGTGGCTCACCCCTCCCCTTGCGGGGGGTTCTGAAGGGGCCAGGAGCGTCCTGGAGCGAAAAAGAAGCGGAGCCGCCCCTT
Organism: Candidatus Magnetobacterium casense; assembly: GCF_000714715.1. Taxonomy (GTDB): domain Bacteria; phylum Nitrospirota; class Thermodesulfovibrionia; order Thermodesulfovibrionales; family Magnetobacteriaceae; genus Magnetobacterium; species Magnetobacterium casense. The sequence continues at coordinate 84,497 of NZ_JMFO01000010.1, read as the reverse complement.
TCTTTCTTTTTTGTATTCTATTTACTGTCTCCTATCCCGTAACACTGCGGGTGTATGGCAACAGACCTCCCTGGAGGATGACCTTTGCCTCACGCTCGTTGAGGTTCGCCGCACATGTAAAGGAGTACTTGCCTGCGCTCTCTCCAACCCTGAAGACCTGATTGCCCGCCAAACAACGCCTGATGTCGCAGATTATCAGCCTGTCGCCCTGACTTATGAGGTCAATGTCTGAGGATTGGCTAAACACCAGAGGCAGGATGCCAAAGTTTATGAGGTTTGCCCTGTGGATGCGTGCAAAGGACACGGCAATCACCGCCTGTATCCCCAGGAACATTGGCGCAAGGGCTGCGTGCTCCCTCGATGAACCCTGTCCGTAGTTTTCTGCCCCGACGATGATACCGCCACCCTTGCCTTTAGCCTCGTTTGCCCGTCTTGCAAAGCCGGCATCGATGTTGGTAAAGACGAAGTCCGAAATGGCCGGAATATTTGACCGAAACGGCAACACCTTTGCACCGGCGGGCATGATGTCATCGGTGGTGACGTTGTTGCCGAGTTTGATGAGCACCTCGGCGTTGATCTCATCACCGATGGGAGACTTTACTGGCACCTCTTTTATATTTGGACCCTTTTCGACCTTGACTGAGGTACGTTTGTCGTCCTCCAATGGGGCGATCAACATGTTGTGGAGCGACTCCCCATCTGCCGCATCTGTGGGTTCGACGATCCTCTGAGGCTCCAACCCGGCATCCCTTGGGTCTACAAACTGCCCATGCAGGGCACTAAGCGCACAGACAACCACACCGGCCAAGTACACATTGGCATCCTTGGTACCTGAACGCCCCTCAAAATTGCGATTAAAGCTCCGCACCGATACGTGAGCACTTCCCGGTGCCCCACCCATCCCGATGCACGGCCCGCACGAAGACTCCAGGATGCGTGCCCCGGCCCCAATCATAACCGCCAACGTGCCATCCCGTGCCAACATCTCATACACGCGCTTGGAGCCGGGATTGATAAGCAGATTGACGTTTTCGGCCACCACCCTGCCCCTCAACAATCCCGCCACCGTTGCCAGGGCCTGGTAGGAGGAGTTCGTGCAACTGCCGATGCACACCTGATTGACCTTTGTCCCCGCAATCTTCCGCACCGGCACAACGTTGTCCGGACTGTGTGGCTGTGCCACCAGTGGTTCGATCTCACTCAGGTTGATGTCCAGCACTTCGTCGTAATTGGCGCCATCGTCGGCCTCAAGTGCCACCCAATCATTGGCCCTGCCCTGTGCCCTCAGAAACTGGAGCGTCTGTTGATCGCTTGGGAATATGGAGGTCGTAGCGCCCAACTCGGCACCCATGTTGGTGATCGTTGCCCTCTCCGTAACGCTAAGGTCGCCGACCCCCTCTCCGCCATATTCGAGAATACGCCCAACACCCCCCTTGACCGTCAACCTGCGCAGTATCTCAAGTATGACGTCCATTGCCGTGACCCACGGTCGCTGGAGCCATCCGCTGAGGCGCACGAGCATCACGGCGGGCATGGTTAGCTCATAGGGGGCACCCGCCATCACGGTAGCCGCATCCAGTCCACCCACGCCAATGGCAATCATCCCGGCCCCGCCGTTGGTGGGCGTGTGACTGTCCGTACCCAGGACGATCTTGCCGGGGGTGGCAAAACGCTCAAGGTTGACCTGGTGACATATACCGTTGCCGGGCCTGGAGAACCATGCCCCATATCTGGCCGCAACGCTCTGCAGAAACGCATGATCGTCGGCGTTCATGTAGTTGGACTGTATCATGTTGTGGTCCACGTAGGATACCGCCACTGGCACCTTGACCCTGTCCACACCCATCGCCTCAAACTGCAACCACGCCATCGTCCCCGTGGCATCCTGCGTATAGACCTCATCAACCCGCAGCCCAACGGTTGACCCCTTGCTCACCTGTCCGTAAACCAGGTGTGCATTGAATATCTTCTGTACAATGTTAAACGCCAACAAAAACCTCCCAAGAAATCTTAATTGTCTATGAACTCAGCATCTTCTTCAAACTTAAGTTTACCAAATCTTCTAAAAGTTTCGCCAGACTTAAGTAAACACATTTGCGTTGAACTGCATAACCTACGCAAACATAAGTCGTCCATTGGGCTTTGGTATAGAACGTCCTAACTCCTTTGCCGTTTCTATTTTGACAATGTCATATTTAAGATGGGGATTGTCTGGACCAAGATTACACAGATTAGAGGATTTACAGGAAAAAATATACTGTTTTCTTTAACCTAAATCCTGATAATCTCTTAATCCGTTAAATCGTGGTTCAGACATCTTTAATTGCAGAGATTGGAATATGACATTGTCAAGTTATTCTTATAACGGAAGTAAAAATTTGAGTTTATGCTTAGGCTCTAAAGCTGCTTAATGGCGAAGGTATTGACAGATACAAAATCTTTGGATTAAAATGACTCTATACAAGTCTGAAATATCCTTGCTTAAATGAAGAAGAAACAAGACAGGAAAATCACCACGCAACAACAAACACCCAGGGTGGCAATAACACCCACCCACCCCTTGCACAAACCAATTGTGCATATTGCCCTAATCCTGCTCATCGGCATAGCTGTCTACTCAAACACCCTGACAAGCCAGTTTATATTTGACGACATCCCCAACATATCCGAAAACCCACTGATCAAAGACCTCCGCTACTTTACGGATAAATCCATGGTGAGGGACATCCCCGTGATCTATAACGTCAAGGACTTCTTCTATTCAAGGTGGATGGGATACTTCACGTTTGCGCTAAACTACAAACTGCACGGCCTCAACACCATAGGCTATCACGCATTCAATCTCCTCATTCACCTCATTAACGCCATCTCCGTGTATTACCTGATAGTGCTCACCACCCAGACCCCGTTCTTTGCACGAAACACCCCTGCCGGTGATTATCCACGGGATTGTCCGGTTGACCTCCTGGCGCTCATGGGCGGGATATTGTTTGTTGCCCATCCGATCCAAACACAGGCCGTTACATATATCATTCAGCGGTTTGCATCGCTGGCAACGCTCTTCTACCTGCTCTCTGTCGTGTTCTACATAAGGGCACGACTTGCCGCTAAAGCAAACCACATGTATGCCCTCTACGGCGTCGCCCTTATCTGTGCAGTGTGCGCCATGAAGACAAAGGAGATTGCCTTTACCCTGCCCGTGATGATAGTCGCATATGAATTTATGTTCCTCGAGGGCAGCCTCAAAAAAAGAGCCTCCCTATTACTGCCGTTTCTCCTGACGATGATCATCATCCCCGTCTCTCTGATACAACACGGCGGCTCCGTACTTGACGCAGACAAGATGCAGGAGTCAATGCAACTGGCAAGTGCGCAGGACATATCACGATGGGACTACCTCTTTACACAGTTCAGGGTGATAACGACCTATGTCAGGCTGCTGCTGTTACCCGTACACCAAAACCTCGATTACGATTATCCTGTATACACTACCCTGTTCAGGGCGGAGGTGATTCTTTCACTCTTGTTCATAATATCTCTTGCTGGGATTGGGGTGTGGCTGCATTTGCTGTCAAACAGGGCTGACAGAGGGGACAGGCGCTGGTTGAGACCGGCCTCCTTTGGGATACTCTGGTTTTTTGTTACCCTGTCGGTAGAATCCAGCATAATCCCCATAGCAGATGTCATCTTTGAACACAGGGTATATCTGCCATCGGTGGGATTTATTCTTGTCCTGTTGTCCGTGTATATGGCAAACAAACTGCAAGGGGGGCAACGGAAGCTCATAGTCCCCGTTGCGGTCTTGATCGCACTGGCGCTGTCAGCAGCGACATACGCCAGAAACAACACCTGGCAAAGCAGCGTAACACTCTGGGAGGATATCGTCCGCAAAAGCCCTCGCAAAGTTCGTCCGCACAACAACCTCGGGGCCGATTACTACGACCAGGGACGCATTGACGACGCCATCAGGCAGTACGAAATCGCCCTGAAACTCAACCCTGACGACCTTGACGCATACCTCAACCTGGGAAACGTCTACGAAAAGCAGGGCAATCTGGATGAGTCTATCAGGCTGTATCAGGCAGCCTTGAAGATAAATCCCGATTTTCCGGATGCCCATAAGAATCTCGGCGACTTTTATCACGACCAGGGGCGATTTGACGACGCCATCAGAGAGTATCAGACTGCCATCAGACTCAAGCCTTCCTTCACGGAGGCGTACTATAATCTCGGTGTGATCTACCACAAGCAGGGGCATCTTGACGAAGCGCTCAGGCAGTATCAGCAGACACTGAGGCTCAACCCCGACCACGCCAACACTCACAACAATCTTGGCGTACTATACTCCGTCAGGGGCAATGCAGATGAGGCTATCAGGGAATACAAAACAGCTATCAGATTGAATCCGGCCCATCCCGATGCACAGAAAAACCTCGACCTGTTCCTGCAAAATCTGAAAAAAAAGAAATAAGAAACTAATGACGGAGATACAAAACTTTCTTGCCGTAAAAAATCCTGTGATGCTATACTATATCTAAGAATAAGACCTTAAGTAAGGAGGACCACATGCAATACAAGGGTGACTTGAACGAGGCAAAGGCCCTCATCAGTGCCATTGACCGCTCTAACGCTATCATCGAGTTTACGGCTGACGGTGAAATTATAGATGCCAACGCCATGTTCCTTCAATGCATGGGGTACACCATCGACGAAATCCGTGGCAAACATCACCGGATATTCGTTGACCCCGGTTTTGCAGTATCACCCGAATACGTTGAATTTTGGGCAAAACTCAAGGGTGGTCAGTATAGCGCGGCTCAATACATGCGTCTGGCCAAAGGTGGACGCGAGGTCTGGTTGCAGGCAACCTATAACCCGGTACTCGGTACCGACGGCAAGACACTCAAGGTCATTAAATTCGCCACCGATGTCACCGACCAGAAGCTCGCAATTGCCAACGACTCAGGCAAGATTGCCGCAATTGAAAAGTCCATGGCCGTCATTGAGTTTACAACCAATGGCACGATTCTTAGGGCTAACCACATATTCCTGGAGCGCATGGGATACGACAGCCACGAGATCGAAGGTAAGCACCATCGGATGTTCGTGAGCAAGGAATATGCCGGTTCTGAGGAATACGCTCAATTCTGGACTGCCCTTGCGCAAGGCAACTTCAACCGCGGCCGGTTTGAGCGGTTCACCAAGACAGGGGAGTCGATTTGGCTGGAGGCGACCTACTCTCCGATATTCGATCCAAAGGGGAGACCCGTAAAGGTCGTCAAGTTCGCTTATGACATTACCGCAAACGTCCGGCAGGGCGAAGCGCTCGAGGCCGCACTTTTAGAAGCGCAAGAGGCCGAAAAAGTCCGAACCGAACTGGACCGCGCCGTTGCGGAGATGTCCACCCCTGTGACGCCGATCTGGGAGGGCATCCTGCTGCTCCCGCTTGTCGGCGTCCTCGATTCAATGCGCACCTCGGACATAATGAACAAGTCGCTCAGTATGATTTCCGATATGCGCGCAAAAGTGTTCGTTCTGGACATCAGCGGAGTGGCCACTGTAGACACCGCGGTGGCTAATCAATTGATAAAGATTACCAAGGCAACCAGACTTATGGGTTGCGAAGCCATAATCTCCGGACTCTCTCCAGCCATCGCTCGCACGATTGTGGAACTTGGAGTGAATGTCGAGTCTATCCGTACCACAGCCACGCTGCGAGACGCCTTTGAGACAGCACTAACGATGGTTGGTGAGTTGCTTGTCGGCAAAAGAACCCTCCAACCTGATGATCACAGAGGGAAGTCATAGGATGCGTGAGTGGTTTGTCCATGTCTGCGCATGACCTGTACTCCAAGGTTGCAATAACCAAGACTAAAGGCGTCATAGTCGTGACAATGCAACCGGATTTGGATGAGGAGGGTTTTGACACCATGTGCAAGGTGGTGCTTGAGCTAACCGCAAAAACCAAAATCAAGGCAGTGGTGCTCGACTTCTCCGCCGTGGACGTACTCAATCTGCTGGAGTTCCAGAGCGTAAAAGCATTTCTCGCCTCAGTCCGCTTACTTGGTGCCAAAACAGCAATTGTAAGTCTCAAGGCCGGCAGCGTTGTCTATCTCACCGAAGTCCAGGCAGAAACGGAAGGCATCAACTACTTTTTTGACCTGGACGAGGCCCTTCAACGATTCGGGGACAGAGAAGCCTGCTGATATGTGCGACACCAATGAGTCTACCTCCGTCAGCTTTAACCTCAACAGCATGGCCGGCCTGCACGTGGCAGTCGCTATGACCAAGACACTGCCATTTATGAAGGATGTCGGTGTCGAAGACCAGGTACTTATATCCACGGTTGTTTCAGAGTTAGGCACAAACATTTTGAAGTTTGCCGGTAAGGGTACGATATCACTCGCTCGAGTTTTTGATAACGGACACGATGCAATCCAGGTGATCGCGCAAGACAACGGAGCCGGCATTCGTGATGTACAACGGGCTATGCAGGACGGATACAGTAGCGCCGGCACGCTTGGCCTGGGACTTCCGGCGGTTGGGCGCATTATGTCAACGATGAAGATTGATACAGCGGTGGGGAAAGGAACCAGGGTTGTTGCCTGCAAATGGCTCAATGGTGCTAGTGTCTCCGGACGACCCGGCGCATCCGGGCGGCAATCTCATGGCGAAGCCACCGGTGTAATAATGAAGATCGAGTACGCTCAAGAGGTGCGCCCACATCCGCGTGAAACCGTCAGCGGTGACATAGCCGTATTGCGCCCGGTGGAGGCAGGGTTGCTCTTTGGCATCATCGACGTCTCCGGACATGGACCTCAGGCCCACCTTCTGGCGCAGAAGTTCGGCCAGGCTGTGATGACGGCAACATCGACAGATATAGAGCATCTGCTGCGGATGCTGCATGGGATGGCAACCGGTACGCGCGGTGCGGCTGTGGGATTGGCCTTTTTCGATTGCGTCAGCCACCGGCTTGCTTTTGCCGGTATCGGCAATGTCCATATTCGAGTGATTGGAGGACGGTCATGGAGAGGGGTGTCACGTGATGGCATTGTCGGTGAAAGACTGCCGGGTATTCTTGCTCAAACATTTGGACTGACACCCGGCGACCTGGTTGTGATAGCTTCTGATGGAGTATCGGAGAGCACCAGGGCGAGCATCCTTGTCCGCGGCTCGTCACTGTCCGCAAGGCAAATCGCTCAGGAAGTGATACTTCAGACCGGCAAAATGACGGACGATGCCTCCTGTGTGGTGGTCAAATGCCTGCGATAGAAAACCTGGGGTCCATAACGCTTGGCAGCAAGCGCTCCTGTATCGGGTTCAGGCGCAAGTTGATCAATGCCATGATGTGTGTTACATCAGATTTAGAGAGCGCACTCACAGCGGCATGGCTTTCAGATTGCGCAATCGCTCTGACCAAACACCCGCCACTTATTGTTCATCTCAGATTGGACAATGACAACGCAGCACGACTTGTAATCCTTTTTGTTCCTTCCAGGCCATCAATACATCCTTACTGTCCGCCGAGGATTGGGCTTACCCAAGGGACAACGGACGACTCAGGTGCTCCGGCATTGCAGTTCAGTTGTAAATTAACCAACCACTCACTCACCACAGAACAAATCAACCGGCTACAACAGGTTTTCGCGGAAAAGTCACGCGACGAACTCTTCAGCGAAATGCAGAAGATAAACGAACAGATGATGCAGGCCAAGGAAGTTGCCGAGGACGCCACGAAAGCCAAGTCGGACTTCCTCGCTAACATGAGTCACGAAATTCGCACACCAATGAACGCCATCATCGGCATGTCGCATCTGGTACTCAAAACTGATCTGACCCCACGCCAACGGGACTTCATCAAAAAGATACATGGTTCGGGGCAACACCTCCTTGGCATCATCAATGACATTCTTGATTTCTCCAAGATTGAAGCAGGCAAACTCACTGTCGAACACATCGAACTGCAACTGGACAAGCTCCTGGAGAACGTTGCAAATTTTATTGTGGAAAAAACGACGACTAAAGGATTGGAGCTTGTTTTTGACGTGGAGCGTGGCATTCCTTACAACTTGATCGGAGACCCGTTGCGGCTGGGGCAAATCCTGATCAACTACGTCAACAACGCAGTCAAGTTCACGGAAGATGGAGAGATCGACGTCCATGTGCGCAAGCTCGAGGAGACCGACAAGAACGTCTTGCTGTATTTCTCAGTCAAAGACACCGGCATCGGGCTTACAGAAGAGCAGCGTGTCAGGCTGTTTCAGAGCTTCCAGCAGGCCGATACCTCCACCACTCGCAGGTATGGTGGCACCGGTCTGGGCCTGGCCATTTCCAAGAAACTCGCCGAATTAATGGGCGGGGAGGTGGGAGTCGAAAGCGAGTACGGCAAAGGTTCCACGTTCTGGTTCACCGTCCGCCTTGGCAAGGCAACCGGACAATCACACGTGCGTGTACTGGGCACTGACCTGCACGGCAAACGGGTGCTGGTCGTGGACGACAACGACAACGCACGTCTGGTGCTGTGTACTCTCCTGGAAGGCATGTTTCTTGTTGCTGAAGAGGCAAGGAGTGGTCGTCAGGCTCTCGATGTAATTGCCACAGCCGATCGCCAGGGGAAGCCCTTCGAATTGATTATGATTGACTGGCAGATGCCAGTGATGGACGGTATCGAGGTAGCCGAGCGCATACGCAATGCCCCGTTGCAAAAGCAGCCACGCCTGATAATGGTGACTGCATATGGCCGGGAGGATATCATTAAGGTGGCCGAGCAAGTAGGGATTGCAGACTTTATAATCAAACCGATCAACGCCTCCACGCTATTTGACAGTATTGCGCTCGTGATGGGCGACAAGCAGATCGAGCGGCGCGAATCAACCCTGGAGAGTGTCTCGCTGACCATGGAGAACTTGGCAACGATCAAGGGTGCGCGCGTGTTGCTTGTGGAAGACAACGAGCTAAACCAGGAAGTCGCCACGGAATTGCTAAAGGATGCAGGGTTCGTAGTTGACGTTGCAGACAACGGACAGATTGCGGTGGGTATGGCGCAGATCATAGACTACGACATCGTGCTGATGGACATGCAGATGCCGGTTATGAACGGAGTAAGTGCAACCGTAGAGATCCGCAAAATCGAGCGGCTGAGGGATTTGTCCATTGTGGCAATGACGGCTAATGCCATGCAGATTGACAAAGACACGTGCATGGCGGCGGGCATGAACGATCATATTGCCAAGCCTATCGAACCCGAGGAGCTGTGGAAAGCGTTACTGAAATGGGTCAAGCCACGTGAGGGTATCGGAATTTCGCTTGCAACAAAGCAGGAGGTCAAGCCTTCAGATAATCCCGATTTGCCCTCAAACGTGCCAGGACTGGACATGGACTCCGGGTTGCGGCGGGTATTGGGCAAGCGTTCACTATATCTGTCGATGTTGAGAAAATTCGTTGCGGGCCAAAAGAATATGCCTGTCCAGGTCCGTGAGGCATTGACCGTAGATGACTGGAAAACCGCCGAGCGTATTGCACACACTACCAAAGGTGTTGCGGGCAACATCGGGGCGTTGGAAGTGCAATCGGAAGCAGAGAGACTCGAGGCCATGCTCAAAGAAAAACAGGTGCGCCAATACGTTGAGCAACAGCTTATGGTTGTCGAGGGCAAGCTTACGACAATAATAGCAGCGTTGGAACATGCGCTGCCGCCCGATCCGACTCTAACCGTGCAGAGTCAGGTTGACCCGGAAAAACTTAAGATGGTTTGTGCACAACTTGACTCCCTGCTTGCCGATGACAATGCCGAGGCCGGAGATGTCCTGGACGCAAACGCGGATATGCTCAATGCGGTATTTCCCCGGCACTATCGCAAGATCGATGACGCAATACGGGGATTCGATTTCGAAAGTGCCCTGGCAGCGTTGCGCGAGGCCCAGGCACACAACGCCACATAAGTGACATAAACAGAAAATACAAATTTTATGCACCGAACCTTGCGATGTTGATAACCAAACCCCGTTCCTGCTAAAATAATAGCCTTAAGTATAAATACAGGAGGAAGACATGTTTAAAGGCTCAATGGTAGCCCTGGTTACACCTTTTAAGAACGGAGTTTTTGATGAAAAGACATATGGAGAGCTGATACAGTGGCACATAGCAGAGGGCACGAGTGCTATAATCCCCTGTGGCACCACAGGGGAATCGGCCACACTGGAGTACGAGGAACACTATCGTGTAATAGAGGTAGCAGTTGAGGCGGCGGCCAGGCGAGTTGCGATTATAGCCGGCACAGGTGCCAATGCCACCGATGAAACAATCAAGATGACGAAAAAGGCCAAGGCCCTTGGCGCTGATGGTGTGCTGTTGGTGTGTCCCTACTACAACAAGCCCACACAGGAGGGGTTGTATCGTCATTACCGTGCAGTGGCCGAGGCCGTGGATATACCGCAGGTGCTCTACAACGTCCCGGGCAGGACTGCACTGAACATAATGCCCTCTACGGTAGCGCGTCTTAGTGCGATTGACAACATAGTCGCCATAAAAGAGGCCAGCGGGGATATGAAACAGGTAAGTGAGGTTATACGCCTATGTGGTGATAACATGACCATCCTCTCAGGGGATGACTTTACCACCTTTCCGCTGATGATGCTTGGTGGTAAGGGGGTCATATCGGTGACGGCCAATCTGATGCCGGGGGCCGTTGCAAAGATGTGCTCGCTTATCCAGGAGGGACAGATTGACAAGGCCAGAGAGATGCATTACAGCCTTGAAATATTAAGCAATGCCATGTTTATTGAGACCAACCCCATACCGGTAAAGACTGCCCTGGCACTCATGGGCAAGATCAACGAGGAGTTCAGACTCCCCCTCTGCGACATGTCCCACGATAACAGGGAAAAACTCAAAGCCATACTCACCGCATACAAGTTAATATAGATATCCAAACATCCGCCGGCAACTACTTGCAGATAAGCAGCAGGGGGGTAACAATCCCCCCTCTACTCCTCAAAGACGTCCCTGACGTCTACCTCCAGCCCCTCAATCACCCTGGACTTGACCAGCCCCTCATCTGTAGCCTCTGAGAATATCTTATATTTATCCCCATCAATTATAAAAATCTCTATAGTATTAAACTCAGGTATGACTATCCAATATTCGGGAACTTTGTATCTCTCATATATTTCTTTTTTTATGACCGTATCCTTGCTGTGAGACCACTTGGATACAATCTCACACACCATGTCAGGCACTCCCCTGATCCAGTCCTGGAAGATGCCCATGTTCTCTTTTCTGATAAACAAGATATCGGGTTGCAATCTTTGTTGGCCATCTTTGAGGATAACGTCAAGCGGTAAGCAGAAGACTTTTCCTGTCCTGGTCTTTTTTATGTGCTGACGTATAAGGTCATAAATATTGCCAACCACATCTTGATGCTTTCCAAACGGACTAGGCCCCATAACCTCCACCCCATTGATTATTTCGGTCAGGTCAAAATCTCTCTCTAAAGTTTGTGTCTCCATAAGTGTATTCTACCACACAGAGTTGTGTTTTTGACAATCCCTTTTCTCCCTGAGTTACCACTTGCGGTCCAGGGAGCGCAGTTTGTCCTGTGCGTTCGTATAGCCAAGTTGCGCCGCACTGGTCCAGTCTGTGATAGCCTTGTCATAGCGTCCCTTTTTGTCGTAAGCAATGCCACGGTGGTAGTAGGCATAAGCATCCCGCGGGTCAAGCTCAATGGCCTTGGTATAATCGGCAATGGCTTTGTCCCGGTCCCCCTTTCTGCTCCAGACAGTGCCACGATTGTTATACGCACCAACATACCGCGGGTCTAACTCTATAGCCTTAGAGTAATCGGCAATAGCCCTGTCACATTCTCCGTTTTCAACCCAGGCAAGACCTCGGTTATTGTACGCCCAAGCAAATTGCGGGTTTATTTCAATAGCCATGGTGTAATCAGCAATAGCATTGTCGTATTCCATCTTTTCAACCCAGGCAAGACCTCGATAAAAGTACACCTCAGCCCGACGCGGGTCTAACTCTATCGCCCTGGTGTAATTAATTATAGCTTTATCGTAGTCTCCCCTGTCAAAGCAGTCACGACCACGCTTTACATACGTATCGGCATCCCGCGGGGTTATATCGATATTGCTTACCTTTGGCCTGGTGTTGCCTGACACATGAGGACTCGTTGCACCATTGTCTGCCCTGTAACCGATAGACGCTAAATGCTCCCGCGCATGTTTGGAGCCAAGCTCTGCCGCCTTGGTCCAATCAGCGATAGCCTTGTCATGGTAGCCTTTCTTATCCCAGGCAAAGCCACGGCTAAAGTAGGCCCAGGTAAACTGTGGGTTTATTTCTATAGCCCTGGTGTAATCAGTAATCGCCTTGTCGTAGTTGTTTTTTTCAAGCCAGGAAAAAGCTCGAAAGGAATACATCTCCGCCACCTGTGGGTTTATCTCAATAGCCCTGGTGATATCAGCGATAGCCCTGTCATGGTCTCCTCCTCTGCCCCAGGCTATGCCACGATTAAAGTACTCATTGGCATCCAACTGTCAGTCCCTCCACTGTTGACTCGCTTACCTTACCTCATGTATTACAAGATTACATAGGTGTTTCATTATCCTGATAGTATGTCGTGTACCAGTTGACAAACGCCCTGATACCAATCTCTATGGGGGTTGACGGTCTGAAATCGACATCCCTTTCGAGGCCCATAATATCGGCATATGTCTCTTCCACATCGCCGGCCTGGATTGCCATGAAGTTTTTCCGGGCCTTCTTGCCAAGGGCATCCTCTATACACTCGATAAAGCGCATCAGGGCAACGGGTGTATTGTTACCGATGTTGTAGAGCCTGTAGGGGGCAAAGCTGTTTGATACACCGCCGCTCCAGTGTGGATCAGGTTGGGGCACACGGTCTGTTACCCTGACAACCCCCTCTATGATATCGTCTATATAGGTGAAGTCCCTGACCATCTTTCCGTAGTTAAACACGTCTATGGCCCTGTTGTTGAGGATTGCATCGGTGAAGAGAAAGAGTGCCATATCCGGACGGCCCCACGGCCCGTATACCGTGAAAAATCTAAGCCCCGTACAAGGTATCCCGTACAGACTTGCATACGTATGGGCCATCAACTCGTTGGACTTCTTAGTCGCAGCATATAGTGATATGGGATGGTCTACGTTGTGCTCTACGCTGAAGGGCTTGTCCCTGTTTGCACCGTAGACGGAACTAGATGAGGCAAAGACAAGGTGTTTGACCCCGTTAAACCTGCAACCCTCAAGGATGTTGAGGAAACCGTTGACATTGCTCTGTATGTAGGCATAGGGATTAACCAGCGAATATCTGACACCCGCCTGAGCTGCAAGGTTTACAACACAGTCAAAGACCTCCGTCTCAAACAAGGCCCGCATGGCATCTCTGTCCGATATATCCATCTTTACAAACCTGAACCCGCCTCTGCCATAAATCTGCTTAAGCCTGTTTAATTTCAGTGTGGCATCATAGTAATCGTTTAGGTTGTCAATGCCAACAACGTTGCGCCCTATATCAAGCAATCTCTTGCACAGGTGAAAACCGATAAATCCCGCTGCCCCTGTTACCAATATTTTTTTCATGCCCTGCAGATTTTCTCACTCCTTATGTTATTTCGTCTGAATGCGTCCCGCGTATCAACTATACACCTTGAGTACTGCTCTATAAATGCGTAATCAAATATACTGTGGTCTGTGATAAGGAGTACCAGGTCTGCTTCCTTTAACAATTCGGCGGTTAACTCAACGCTCTTCATATCTATATCGGGATAATGCCGATGCCCACGACATACACCGACGTAGGGGTCGTTGTAGCACACTTCGGCGCCATCCTTTATGAGCAACTGTATGATCTTCAGGGCAGGAGACTCCCTCTGATCGTCGATGTCCTTCTTGTAGGCTACGCCTAAAACCAGTATCTTTGAACCTTTCACAGACTTATTAAATTTGTTAAGCGCCCCCCAGACCTTTTCAACAACAAAAAAAGGCATGTGCGTGTTTATCTCCCCGGCAAGCTCAATAAACCTGGTTGGAAAGTCGTACTGTCTGGCCTTCCAGGTCAGATAAAAGGGGTCTATGGGGATACAGTGTCCACCGAGTCCGGGGCCGGGATAGAAGGCCTGAAAACCGAAGGGTTTCGTCTTGGCCGCCTCTATCACCTCCCACACGTCTATATCCATAGCATCAAAGAGCATCTTCATTTCGTTTACCAGGGCAATGTTGACAGCCCGATAGATGTTTTCCAGGAGCTTGGCCGCTTCGGCAACCTTTGTTGAGGACACTGCTATAGTTTTTTCAATTATCGTGTCATACAATGTCTGTACAACGACCAGGCAGTCAGGGCTATGACCGCTCACCACCTTTGGAATAGTTGCGGTAGAAAAGCCGGCGTTGTTGGGGTCTTCCCGTTCCGCGGAGTAGGCCAGGTAGTAATCCACCCCTGCACTCAAACCCGTCTCATCCAGGATTGCCCGTACATCGTCACTGGTCGTACCAGGATACGTGGTGGATTCAAGCACTATCAGTTGGCCATTTTTGAGATGTTTCGCAATAAGCCTGGTGGAGTCAAAGACATACGTCAAATCAGGCTCACGATACTTGTTAAGAGGCGTAGGGACGCAAATTATTATGCAATCCATATCAGAGAGGCCGGAAAAGTCGCTGGTTGGCAAAAACTGTTTGCCCGTAAACTGCTTGATACGGCTGACGTCAATATGCTTGAGGTAGCTATTTCCCTCTTTTAACAAACGTATCTTTGCCTCATCAATGTCAAAGCCCGTAACGTTAAATCCCGCCCTCACAAATTCAATAAGCAGCGGTAGTCCCACATAACCAAGACCGATAATTCCTATTTTTGCGTCCCTGTTTCGTATTAGTTCAACCAGCTTCATACGTTCTCCTGATATTTTTTTAGTATTGTTACGGCATTGCCACCTCCAAAACCAAAGGAATTGGACATGACTGTCTTGACGGTCATTCTAAGGGGTTCTCTGATAAGATTAATGGAGCACTCCGGGTCAGGTTCATCGACATTTATGGTTGGCGGTATGACACCCTCCCTGATGGTCATGGCTGCGGTGGCCAGCTCAAACGCCCCGGAGGCCGCCAGCATATGTCCGGTTGCCGATTTATTGGCCGTTATGGGCAAACCCTCTGCCATTTCCTTAAACACCTCTCGTATAGCCATTGCCTCAGAGAGGTCACCCAGGCGTGTTGAACTACCATGGGTGTTGACGTGATCGATATCCCCGGTAGTCAGGGAGGCAATGTTGATGGCCTGGAGCATGGCCCTCGCCTGAGCGGTGTTGTTTGGTCTTACCTGATTGTAACCGTCGGAGCTGTTTGTATGGGCCACTATTTCGGCATAGCTTGGAGCACCACGTCCAAGCGCCCTGTCATATGCCTCAAGGATCAAGACCGCCGCACCCTCAGACAACACAAACCCGTCCCTCTTCACGTCAAAGGGCCTTGAGACATGACTGCGGGAGAGCGCCCTGCACGCCTCATATCCCATAAAGCATATATCACACAGCGGGGCATCACTGCCCCCGCTAATAGCCACCTCGGCATAGCCATCACTAACCAGGCGGTATGCCTCACCAACGGCATTGGCCCCCGAGGCGCAGGCATTTGATATCCCCAACGTATACCCGCCACTGCCAAACACCTCGGCGATGTAGGAGGCCGCCATCCCAGACGTTGTACCGGACATCAGGTAGCTTGAGAGGCGTTTGTGGTTGTTAATGTCTCTGAGTGCCTCGTTAAGGCGGGTTATTCCACCTCTGCTTGTTCCCATGATTATGGCACAGTTGTTTATACTAGCACGGTCTGAGGCACTGTCTTCAAGTGCCATTGCGGCAGCCACAAGGGCATAATGGACAAAGGGGTCCAGGCGCCTTAGTTGCTTCTCCGAAAGATAGTCCTCCCACTGAAACTGCTCTCCGGCAATCCTGCCACAGCCTATGCCCTCAACGACATCCAATCCGCACTTGCCACTGATTAACCCCTCCCAGGACTGTCTGAAGTTATTGCCCAGGGGGGTTATCGCTCCGATGCCCGTTATAACAACACGTCTCTTCCTCATTCCCCCCGTCTGTCGCTAACCCGTTGCAAGGGTGGCATGTCAGTGGCCTCCAAATTCACTCTTAAGCTCCGACTCGTCATAACCCACAATCACCTTCTCACCCTTGTTTATGACAAGCGTGGGAAAGGTCTCGCGAGGATTAAACCTCCTGACCTCATCCAAGAGCTTATTTCTGGATTCAAGGTCAACCAGATCAAGCTCTACAAGCACATATTCTATCTTGTTTGTATCAAGCAACTCCCTTGTCTTCTTACACGCCGGACATGTGCTTAAGGCAAACAGGACTATATTTCTCATTGACTACCTCCATAATTACAGTCAGACGGGCACTAAACTAACCTCCAATCAGCTTTACAGTAGCGGCATGGACATCGTTATAAGCGGTTGGATGCGACTTAATGGCACCCTTTTTGTCAATCCCCGTAAAGAACAAGTTGTGATGTTTGCCAACACTGATAGTCCTGAAAAAAGCTGTTGCCGTAGCCGCCGCCGAATTGAATCCGACCTCCTTCTTCATCCCGCCAACCAGAATTACGAGCCCTTCTCTGACATGTTCGGTCTCAGCAATTGGTCGATTCAACAAGTACTTCTCACACCACAGGGCCTGAGTTCTGTCAATGAGACACTTGACCTGTGCCGGCAGACCAAAAAAAAACACAGGGCTGGCCAGTATAAACTTGTCTCCCTCATAGATTGCCCTGTAGACCTCTGCCATGTCGTCATTGACAACACACACACCCGTGTCATCGCATCCGCCACAGTTGCTGCAGGGGGCAATGTCCATCATGTGAGGTTTAAAGATGGTCATCTGCACCCCCGCCTCTTTTATTGCCCCCACGGCCACATCCAACAACAGATCGGTGTTTCCACCTGCCCTGGGGCTAGACTGAAAAATTACAACCCTCACTAATTAACCTTTTTAGTGTAACGCCTCAAAGACCTTTCCAACCAGGTCTGCCGATGGCTTAAGCGTCTTGTCACCATCCTTCTGCCACTTGGCCGGGCAGGCCTCCTCACCGTGCTTTGACAGATAGGTGTTGGCCTTGAGCTTGCGCAGCACTTCGTCGAAGTTTCTGCCAAGGTTGTAGAAGTTTATTTCGGAATTTAAAAGTGTACCATCGGGACTGATAATAAAGGTACCCCTGAGGTCCAGGCCATTGGCCTCGTTATAGACGCCAAAGAGTCTCGATACATAGGCCGTATGGTCGGCACCCATGATGTGTTTTACATTGGCCAGAGATTTCTCATCCCTCTGCCAGGCCAAGTGTACGAACTTGGTATCCGTACTGATGGTTATGACCTCTGCACCCAGTTTTTTGAACTCTTCGTAGCGTTCCGCAATGGCCTCAAACTCCGTGGCACACACAAACGTAAAGTCCGCAGGGTAGAACACCAGCACTACCCACTTACCTTTATCCGTGAGGTCCTCCAGGGATACCTCTGAAAACTGCCCCCTTGCCGGTTCATAAGTCTCCAGTTTAAAATCCGGAACCTTCTGACCAACCCTCAAACTGCAACACATATCGTCCATATCATCATCATCAAAATCTTCAGACACCAGAAAAACCCTCCTTCTTTAGCCCCGGTCACTACCAGGACAATAAATCTATTATAGGGGGACACACTGGCCCCCCGGTATACGTAAATTACTCGTTTACGGTAATCTCTTTTGAGGCCTCCCATTGACCATGCAAGTTGCATCTCTCCACGACCCTCAGTGTGGTGGTGCGGTGTTTGCCGCTCTTGAGTAGTGTCACCGTGATCTCTGGCTTGGTAAACACCGGCGTCAGGTCTATTCTAACGTTAAAGTTCTGACCGGAATACACGTCTATCCACTGAACATGATGGGCCTCCTCCATGACGTGCGGGATTGAGCCCACCTTAATGCTTACCTTGAAAGGCTCACCGGCCTTCACGACATCGGGACATTCAATGACCGGCATATGCTTCTTTTCCGAATCGGTCAGATTGTTTGGGTCTGCGGGTTTGTTCATTCCGCAAAACAGGCTCTTTTCAGACATATAACTGCCTCCTTAAAATCTTATGCCTCTTCAAAGGCTTCCTTTGGGGCATTACAGACAGGACAAGTATAATCATCAGGGAGATCGTTGAAGCTCGTACCCTCCTTAGACTCATCATACATCCAACCACACACTGTACACCTATACATAGATATTATCCTCCTTAATCTTGCAGGGATTGACTCTTTACTCAAATCCCTTGTGATATTGCTTTACCTCTCTGGCAAAGTTACGGCCAAACTCATAACACGTATTTACATCATCCAAGGATGGATGAAACTGTATCTGCATACCAGGTTTAACGGTTTTCAACTTCATGGCGTCATACATGTCGTACAGCCACTTGACGGCCCCTCCTGCCCAACCGTAGCTTCCAAAGGCACCCATTAGCCTGTCCTTGGGCCTAAGTCCCTGGAGAAAGTACACAAACTCCGCCACGGAAGGTAGTGCCAGGTTATTAAGCGTAGAGGAACCTATCAGACACGCCCGTGACTTCCAGTATTCCGTAATCGCTACACTGATGGGTGTTGTTGTCAGCTTTACGACCTTGCACTCTACCCCCTCCTGCTTGATCCCCTGTATGATTGGCAAGGTCATCTGTTCGGTGTTCTTCCACATGGTGTCGTAGATAATGGTGACACGTAACAGGGCCTTGCCATTGGCCATATCCATGTACATATCCAAGGGCCTCTGGGGGTATGTCCTCCATATCACGCCATGGTCGGGGGCTATCATGTCTATATCCAACCCCATGCCCTGTATTTGGGCGATCTTGGTCTTTATCAGCTTACCGAAAGGCATGAGTATGTTGGCGTAGTAGTCGATCACGGCTGCATCAAGTTCGTTGAGACAGGGACCGCTTACAAACTCGTCATCAAACCGTGCCGTTGTGGCAATATGTTGTCCGAAGGCATCCTGAGAGATAAGCAGCTTTGCCCCCTTAACGTATGTCATCATAGAGTCCGGCCAGTGCAGCATAGGGGTCTCTATAAATAACAGGGTGTACTTGCCGATCTTCAGCTCATCGCCGGTTTTTACCACCTTTATGTTCCAGTGCGTGGCATCAAAGAACTTGCCGATACCCTCCTTGCCTTTTGCCGAAGCATAGATGGTAACGTTATCGGCACCGATAAGGCCAACAAACCTCTCAAGCGCCCCCATGTGATCATCTTCTATGTGGTTTATGACGATGTTTTTGATCTTTTTGGGGTCAATCATCCCCTTGACGTTGTTGATGCCAACGTCTGAGAAGTCATACTTGACGGTATCAATGAGGGTTATATCCTCATCGAGTATCAGGTAGTTGTTGTATGTGGTACCGGTGGGTGTGGCAATGCCGTGGAAGTCGCGCATAGCCCAGTCTATGGCTCCAACCCAAAAAATATCCGGTTTAATCTCTATGGAATTCATAATCTGCCGTATCTCTCCTTATATCCTTATTCTGTCATGCTACGGAAATTGCGCCGAGGGCATCTCCGCATTGGAGACATACGGGTTGATCGTCATCGCTCCAGACCTCGTTTTCGTGACCACACTGACGGCATTTAAGTAGTTTTAGCGTAGGGCTTTTCACGTCTCCACCACAACCACAACTAAACGTATTGCAACTGTTATCCAGACTCATCATTTGACTCCTCCTTACCTCAGACTGCCACCCGCTCATGGGCCTTGCGCCATCCCTCTTGTCTTAGTCGTTCCGTGCGTCTGTTTGCCCAGTCCTTTATTTCAGTTATGTATTTTTTTGGGTTGACCTTGGCCATAGACACAATGGATTCCTTTTCTTTCAAGCTGTCTACATGGTCACCGGGATATATCCCCCGCCATGAACAGTAGTCCTCGACGAAAATCATATCGGGGTTAAGACGTCTAAGGTGTTCTGCCGGCATGCTGTTAGACATCAGGCGGGCTATCTCCATATCGTACTCGATAACCCAGCCATTGTCCCTGATCATCGTATCGGGATTAAACTCCACGCTCGTTGAACACTTAGGACAATAAAGGGCACTTAATGTCTCCGGTGGCAGTATCTCATTCTTAAAGGTCATGCTGACCTCGTACTGCCCACAACTGCATCTAAAACTATGATCCATGCACATATGTCTTTTCCTCCTTAGCCTTAAGTTTCTTATTGCTCTTACAATTATATTTTACCACAAAGGGATGTTAAAAATGTCTGTTGATAAGTACGCTTGCAACCTGTTAATAAACCGTGTTTTAAAAGTAGATAAGATCACAGGCAAAAAATATTCACTTTTGGGGGCAATAAGGATACGGTTATTAACAGGGATACAAGCAACGTAAATCCGCTTTGGTATTGAGTTATGATCATTTCTCTACATACTAACAGCCCCTATAACTACTACTATTTATTTATTTAATATATATTTTGATCATAGAACATTCCACTTTGAAAGAACAAAAGGTTTTTAGAAGAGCATCCTAAATGTAGTTCCTTGAGTTCTCTCTATCTCTATATTTCCTTTGAGTTTTCTTGTTACCAAGTCGCATACTAACTGCATTCCCAATGAACTCAATTTTTTTATATCCATATTCTCCGGTAATCCCCTCCCGTTATCACCAACGATTAACTCGTACTTATCCTCTGAAGTTTTAAAGAACTTAATATGTATACAACCTTCCTGCCCGGTAGAGAAGGCATACTTAAGAGAGTTGGAGACAAGCTCACAAACAACCAATGCACAGGGAACCACGATATCAACATCGAGCATTTTTATGCTTATATCCAGGTCCAAACAAACACTAGTACTACTATGATATATCCGATAGGACTGCAACAGTTCCGTTGTTAGTTCCTCAATATACTGAGCAAAGTCCAGCTTGGACATATCGGCAGACTGATACAGTTTTTCGTGTATCAGGGCCATTGACCTTATACGCTGCTGACTGTCCATGAATATACTTAGAAGTTTCTTATCTTCGATTGTTTCTGCCTGAAGACTCAAGAGGCTGGATATGATCTGCAAATTATTCTTTACCCTATGGTGGACCTCTTTGAGAAGGACAGCCTTATCCATGAGAGATGCTGACAACAGGTCGTTTGCTTCAGACAATTGGAGGGTACGTTGTCTTACGGCATCTTCAAGGTTCTTGTGCCATTGTTCAAGCTGTCGCTCGTTGACAATCCTCTTACATGCCGTGTACAGAACCTCAAATAGCTTGTTTGTATCGATTGGTTTTAATATGAAATGGTTCACATTGATCTCTATTAACTCTGTCAAGTACTGAGAATCATTGTATGCCGAGGTTACGATTATAATTTGCTCTTCATTGAGTTGCTTGATCTGTTTTGTCATTTCGATCCCACTCATGACCGGCATGCGTATATCCGTAATAACAATATCATATTTGCCGGATTTATACATATCAAGACCTTCCTGACCATTTAACACACATGTTACGTTGTTAAAGTACTTTGAAAGTATACCTGACATTATACGTAAAAGGTTCTCATCATCTTCCACGAACAAGACCCTTATATCTTTTGATATTTCTTTTAATTTTCTGACTATCTCTCTCAATTCCATTTACGCTCCCTATTCATAGCTTTTGGGGTTTACCTGTATCGCTTATATATTAAAACAAAGTGGCTTGTTTTTGCACAAAAAAATTCTTACATAAAATTTTTAAGAACCCTCCCATGAAGGGAGGGGGATTCCTCATTTTTTAAGAAAGAGCCTGAGTAAACAATGATACGGATACTTTTTCTCTTTCAAGGAGCCATCTCTTGATGTGTAGTCCAAGAGAAAATCCGCCCAAAGAACCGTCCGAAGCTATTACCCTATGACATGGAATAACAATAGGCAATGGATTTCTTCTCAACGCCTGTCCTACTGCCCTGGCTCCACCGACAATACCAACCCATTGTGCAAGCTCCTTGTACGTACAGACCTCCCCATACAATACCCGATTCAGGGTCTTGTACACAGCCGCACAAAAAGGCGTTATCTCATCCAAATAGAACCCGACATCGAAATTCTGTCTCTTACCGGCAAAATACTCGTAAAACTGATCCTTTATGCGGGAATTTATCGGATAATTCCTGCACCGTGGCTTCTCTAAAGTTACGGCCTTAAGCACGTCTCCCATAAAAACAACGTAAACAATACCAACAGGCGAATCTATGACGTCGTAATACACTATAACAATAACCTTATCCCCGAATAATAACAACAACACTGATGGTCAAGGTCATTGATGAAGGAGCGTTCATTACCGTCCTGAAAGGCGATCCTTACAAAACATCCACCCCCGGACAGATTTGAATGCATCTCTTCGATAACCTCCCCCATTCCCCAGTTATCGTACCGGAGATGTCTTACCTTGTCGCCTGTTCTCAGAAATAACCGTCCCATAGTGCACTTAAAGAGTGTACATATTATAGACAAAATGCCCCCGTATAGTAAATGATTCCTTCCCCCACTCATCGGGTAATGGCCAAAACGGTGCGGCATCTCTAATAGAACGCACGGCGGCCTCATCCAACGCCTTGTGTCCCGATGTTCTGACAACCTCAACAGCTCCCAGGGTGCCATTCTTGTTTATTGTAAAGCTGATGTACAGGTCCCCGTATATCTTCTTACGTGCCTCTGCCTGGGGGTACTGCCAGACACTTTCGATGTTATCCTTTACGCGTCTCATATATATGGCGTATCGCATATCATCGACATCCAGTGACAGACTGTTGTTTTTACTGTCAGAAGTGTTGGTGCCGTGCCTTGTTGTTTCGTCTTTTTTGCGGGAGGCCATGGCATGTTTTTCTATTACATCACTGTCAAAGAGGTTACCCAGTGAGGGGGTGGGAGGTTTTTTGGATGGTGCCGGTGGTTGTACGTATGCCTGTGAATCTTCCGTTTTTTCGGGTGCGGGTGGGGCAGCAGGCGATAAAACGTTGGATGGTGCCGACTCTTTTGGTACCGGTGCTTCAAGCCCCTTGGGTGTAGTCTGCTGGTGAGGAGCGGGAGGCTGTGGGGCCTTGGCAATTGGCCTGTCTGGTTCGTAGACCTTTGGTTTGGGGTGGGATAGCTTGTGTGGAGGCTCCGGCGGTTTGGCAGGGACGGAAGGTTTTACCTCGGATTGAGGAGATTTTTTGGCCTCAGGGGCGGATGATGAACGTTTGTCCGGTTGAGGTTTTGTTGCAGGCGGGATGTTTGTCTGGGGTGCCGCTTTTGTCTCCGGCGGGACTATCTGCGCTATAAGGGGTTTATCCTTTGTGTACTTTGGAGTTGTCCTCTTTGGTTTGACGACAAAAAGCAGTAGAAAAACTACAAGTATATGGATCGTCATGGATATTGCCAGGTAACGTTTAAACATGTCTTGTATCTTCTTTATATTTCATGGTAAAAGAAAGAAGGAGGGCGGCGGAGCTTCTTTTCCGCTCCAGGGGGTGAGGCACCCCTGCCATAAAAGTCGCACCTGGCCCTCCTCAGACCTCCACCGCAAGGGGGGGCGAGGCGCCCCTGCCACAAAGAAGCCCCCTTGACCCCATAAAGGGCTGGTTTGATATGAATTAGTGTATCTTAATTTTACCATGCTTTTTTAAGAGGATACCTTATATTATACTATCACCCACTCACTTTACGAAAGAGCCAACTTTATGCACCTATGCAACAGGCAATTTCGTGCATTGACATTGCTGACCTCTTTGCTATATATTTATAGTGATGTTCTATTGGCACAGTAGCCCCTGGTGGCACCATGAGTATACTCGTTTAGCCTACAAGAGAAAGGGAGCAAAGGCAGACACTTAGGAGGTGTAGATATGAGCGACTTGATAGAAGAAGTACAGCGACAGACCAACCTATCCCTGGGCAACCAGATGGAGATGCTGACCTTTCATCTAAGCGACAGGCAGTTGTATGCGATTAATGTGTTTAAGATCGTTGAGGTCTTTGAGTGTCCAAAGAAGATAACCAAGATGCCTAATTCGCACTATGCCGTTAAGGGCTCTATTAACTTCAGGGGAAAATCCATTATAGTGATAGACCTATCGGAGGTGCTGGGCCTTGAACCCGTTGACTATAAAAACACCATCAGCTACGTAATTGTGTGTGAGTACAGCACGACAACGCAAGGCTTTCTGGTTAGTGAGCCCGATACGCTAATCAACAAGAGCTGGGAGGACATTAAAGCCCCCTCCGGAATAATGACTAACTCCACATATCTCACGGCACTGGCGTTTTTGACGGACAATACAACCGTCCAAATACTCGACATAGAGAAAATCCTGACAGAGATAATCGGAGTCGATGAACATATATCGGAGGAAGTGACAAAACAAAAAATTGACATCGACTTTAAGCAATTCCACATAATGATTGTAGAGGATTCAAAAACGGCACGGGCTATGATGCAATCCGTCCTGGAACAGTTGGGCGTCACCTACACGTTTATGGAAAACGCCGTCAACGCACTTACCATGCTTGAAGAGCTTGCCGTTGAACACACACCGTTATCGGAAAAATTCTTCATGATCATCTCTGATATAGAGATGCCAGGCATGGATGGCTTTACGTTTACCAAGAGAATAAAGGAAAACCCCAAACTCTCTGACCTCTACGTTGTGCTGCACAGCTCCCTGAGTGACTCCTCCACCGTGTTGAAGACCAAAAAATATGGCGCCGATGACTTCATATCAAAGTTCAACCCCGACTCAATTGCAAAGACAATATTAAATCGTATATCGGGCACTGCATAAGAAAAGAACGTCAACTTTAAAAGGCATGGTAAAATGGGGTCAAGGGGACTTCTTCGTGGCCGGGGTGCCTCACCCCCTGGAGCGGAAAAGAAGCTCCGCCGCCCTCCTTTTTTCTTTATCACTTGCCGATGCAGAAGTTGTTGAATATCTTTTTGAGGATGTCGTTGGGTGTGACGATGCCTGTGATTTCGCCGATGTGATTTAGGGCGTTTCTTAGTTCCAGGGCTGTTATTTCAATGGGGGTGGCGTCTCTGAGGCAATGGATGGCTTGAGTCAGTGCGGCGATGGTGTTATCTATGGCCGTCTTGTGTCTGAGGTTGGTGATAAGTACGCCCTCCCTTGAGTCAATACCGGACTTCAAGGTCAGGTTAAAGATGGCCTGTTTTAGTTCGTTGATCCCTTGGCCGGTCTTTGCCGATAGGGTTACGAGCGGTATGGTCGGCGAGTTGGTACGTTCAAAGGCGTCTCTGACGAGTTGGGGCGATAACAGGATTGGCTTGTCAGCCTTATTTACGACTGCGATAGACGTCTTTGCCGCGGTCCTGTCGATAACGGAGATATCCTCGTTGCTGAGGCCATTGTCTGTGCCATCAAGCACCACCAGCACCAGGTCGGCGACCTCAATCGCCCTGATGCTCCTGTCCACCCCTTGGCACTCAGCGGGGTCCTCCGGGGTAGGACGTATGCCTGCCGTGTCGATGATCCGCACGGGGATGCCTTCGACGTTGATGTACTCTTCGATGGTGTCCCGCGTGGTGCCGGGGAAGGCGGTGACTATTGCCCTGTCACGCTGCACAAGGGCATTTAGCAACGACGACTTACCGACGTTGGGTCTGCCGGCAATGGCAACTGATAGCCCCTCGCGCAAAAGTCGTCCCCGGTCGTAGGTGCCGGAGAGTTGGGTGAGTTCGTCTCTGAGGTCATGCACCTGCTCCAGTATCTCCTGGTGCGTAGAGAGTTCTATGTCCTCCTCCGGAAAGTCTATGTATGCCTCAACGTGTGCACAGACCTCCGTAAGCCTCTCCGATATATCGGTCAATCGCTGCGACAACCCTCCACTGAGCTGTTGCATGGCAACGGCGGCGCTCTGCTGAGTCCTGGCCATTATGACGTCACACACGGCTTCGGCCTGAGCCAGGTCTATCCTGCCGTTTAGAAATGCGCGCAGTGTAAATTCCCCCGGATTGGCCAACCGTGCCCCGCACCTAAGCACCGCATCAAGCACCCTCCTCAGGGGGATCAGACCACCGTGACAGTTTATCTCAACCACGTCCTCCCTCGTGTAACTGTTGGGGGCACGCATGAGCGTCAGAAGCACCTCGTCAAGAACGCCCTGACCATCCACGATGTGGCCATATGTTACCGTGTGTGAGGGCAGAGATGAGACCGCCTTGCCAACCTTAGCATCCTTGCCGGCTTTACTACTGATACTACCACAGACAAAGAGGACATCGGCAATTGCTATTGCCCCATCCGCCGCACCTTCTCCACCTGATCCGTTGCCACTGAGCCTAATGATACCGATACCCCCATGCCCTGGAGGCGTCGATATGGCCACTATGGTGTCATCCACCTGTGCTTCTACGTACCTTGTTTGCGGCAGTACGAAAGACGGACATATCCAGGGCAGCCAGGGTCAGGTTTTCCGTGTTTTTTTCGATTGACTCTTCGGTAATCCTGCCACATGGCAACACGGCCGTGCGTACTATCTTTAGCGCCCAGGCATAGGGCATAATCTCATTGTCAGCAGTTTGGGGATTGAGACTTGCACGGATGGCCTTTATCATGGAGGTGGCAAGACGCCAGTGTTCAAAGATGTCTGCGCTGACTTCGAGGTTATTGATACCAATGAACTTGTGCTCCACCTCATATATTGCATCCTCATCCTGCAGGTACCTGATCTCCCGGTTGAAGTTGTCCTTTTTGCCCGATGCTATGAGTTCGGTGGCGATGATGATCTTTCCGACTTCGTTGATAAAGGCCGCCGGAACCAGTATATCCAGTTTGTTCTTGTCTACATTATAGTACCAGTTATACATAAGTGCGCTTTGCAGTTGTGAGGAATTAATAAAGGCAGCAGGTGTTACGCCATAAGGAGAGAGATTTATCTTTACGGAGTTTCTGACGGCACTTGCCAGAGCGAACCCAAATACCACAGTCATACCAAAGATGGCTACGGCGTGTTCGACGGTCTTGATGTTGCCTGAAAAGCCATAGGACGGTGAGTTTGCAAGCCTCAGCAGGTTTGCCGTAAGCATGGGGTCATGCTCCACGACGTTGGCAAGCTCCTTTAAGCCCGAATTTGGGTCCTGACATATCTGCTGTATCTTTATGATAGTCTCCGGAAGCGGGGGGAGCGACCTCACCTTATGTGCGATAGATTGTATGTGTTCATCCATAATATTTATTCATCCTTATATTCGTTGTAGATTTCTTTGATATTGGCGATGTTTCTTACAAAAACGTCAACGAGGTAGGGTTCAAAGTGTTTGCCCTTTTCGGATCTCAACAGTTCAACAGTCCCTTCAATGCTCCAGGGGTCTCTGTATGGTCTCTTTGATGTCAGTGCGTCAAAGACGTCTGCAATGGCGACTATTCTGCCGTGTATGGATATGTTGTGTCCTTTTGTTCTGTTGGGATAGCCGGTGCCGTCCCATCTTTCGTGGTGGTCCCTGGCGATGATAGCGGCGGTTTGAAGTATTTCGTTGTCCTCATCTTTTAATATATTGTAGCCGAGGGTTGCGTGTGTCTTTACAATTTCGAACTCCTCAATAGTGAGCTGTTGGGGTTTATTTAGAATGCTGTCGGGGATACCTATATTGCCGACATCGTGCAGGGGGGAGGCGAGTTTGATAATCTCGACGTCGTCTTTTTCGATACCATAGGCTTCGGCCAGCGTCTTTGCATACAGGGAGACCCTTGTGGTATGTTTGGTGGTGTTTAGGTTTTTGAACTCGACGGTGGTTGAGAGTTTGCTGATCAGCTTTGTGTTTGTGTCTTTGAGCTTGTTGTAGAGAAATACGTTTTCAAGCGTAGTGCCTACATACTGGGACAACAAAAGCAGCAGTTCGGCATCGAGGTTTGTAAAGAGGCCTTTTTTCTTGTTGATGGCCTCAATGACCCCTATGACGTTGTCCTTTTTGTCAAAGAGCGGTACTGCGAGGATGGTGTTGGTGACATAGGAGAGCTTTTTGTCCGTAGCACTTGAGAATCTGAAGTCTTTATAGGCATCCGTGACGATTTGTATCTCCCTGGTGTTTGCGGCATAGCCTGCGACGCCGAGATTGACCGCCAGGCGGATTTCCTCCACCCCGTGGGAAAACATCGTCCATAGCTCATTGCGCTTGTCATCGTGTATGAAGATCGAACACCTCTCGGCGTCCACAATGTCCCTCGAGAAGTCGCCAAACTTCTCAAGCAGTCTCCCAAGGTTATTCTCCCTTGATATCTCACTGCCAAGTCTCAACAGCAGGTCTAACTTGTCACTATAATCCATATCTATATCCATTTGTTATTGCAAGCCCATACAGTAAAGAATTGCCTCCAGCAACTTGTTCATATCTATTGGCTTTATGAGGTTGATACAACGGCTGCTGGTGTGTTCATCATCATTGAAGGCTGTTGTTATTATAATTGGCTGTGCGTCATCTATCTCCAGGATTTGCCTTATCATTTCGTTGCCATCCATCACCGGCATGTTTATATCCGTTATGACCACATCCGGCCTGGTGTCTTTATAGATGTCAACCCCCTCTTTCCCGTTAGAGGCCAGGAACACCTGACCAAAACGCCTCTTGAGGTATTTACCTAGGTTAGCCCTAAGAACGTTGTCATCCTCAACGTAGAGGACGGTTAACTCCTTTAGTACACTTTCATTTATATGTGCATCTGACATGTTTAAATCTCTATCCTGAACTGGCAACCATCTGCTGTATTTACCGCCGTTATCGTCCCGTGCATGTTGTTCTCTATTATCACCCTGGCGATGTACAGCCCAAGGCCGGTTCCTCTGCTCTTGTCTTTGGTAGTAAAATATGGGTCAAATATCCTCCCTATTATATCATTGTCTACTCCGCCGCCGTTATCCGTCAAGGTCAGGATCACTTTCCCGGTCTGCGACTGTCTATATGATACGATCTTTACTACTCCATTTGCAACATGGCGTTTTTCAAAGACATCCCTTATGTTTGCCAGGATATTCAGGAGCACCTGTGAGAACTCATTAACGCAGCCATCAATATTGATACTGTTGTCAATGTCAATTTCTACGGCCACTTTTTTACTTCTGAAATAGTCCGTCATCATCGACAAGACCCTGTGTACCGTGTCTGAGAGGTTAAAGCGTGTTTTTTCGCTATTGCCGTCGGTGTAGAAGGCCTTGAATTCGTCTATGGTGTTTGACAGATACAGTAGTTCCTTCATGATGACCTTTGAGGAGTTTGCGATGTAGGCGGCATCGAGTTCCTTAAACCTGTAGGCGTCCTCTATGTCCTGTACCATCGGCCTATTGAACACAGGGGTTGTCTCCAGTGGTGGGCAATGTTAAACAGTAGCTCACCCATGGCGATGTGTCGCGACTGTTCATACATGATCTGGTTCTTGCGCCTGTTTTTTTCCACTTCCTCTTGTATTATCTTGTGGAGTTCTGCATTTAGGGCCATCAATTCGTCCTTGTAACGCCTCTGCAAAGTGACGTCTTTGAGGGTAAACAAAAATAACTCTATCTCATTGGTGTCATCGAGGATAGGCACCAGGGCCAGGTCCCAGTAGGTTGTACCCCACTCCGGATGGTCCGGAAACACAAACGGACGTTCAACCCTGCTGTAGACATACTTACCGGCTTTGGCAGCCTCGGCCTCATCCCTAAAGTCAGTCGGATATACTTCAAAGTGATTGCGTCCGATGAAGTCTGATATGTCCCTCTGGCATACCCGTGCATAGGTATGGCTGACCCTTAGGAAATTAAAATCCCTGTCAAGGAGCACGATGCTGTCTAACGTGTGTTTGAATATCAGGTCCAAGAGGTGTGCGTTTTTTGTGTTTTGCTCGTTTATCCTGTTTATTTCTTTACGCATTCTGATTTCGTTTATTCCAAAGGACAGCAGCTCGGCCATGTGCATCAGGAGGTTTGTTTCGTCCTCATCGAAGGCATCCGGCTCGGTTGCGTATATATTTAATGTGCCATAGACCGCCTTGTCAGAGGTCAGGGGTAAGGCGATGGAAGAGGCAAAGCCTCTTTTGGTTGCCTCCTGGCGCCACGGTTCATATTGAGGGTCAGTCAGGATGTCCCGGCATATGGCCGGTTTACCTGTGCGTATGGCGGTGCCGGTAGGACCACAGCCAATGGGTTCATTATTCCATGATATATATATTGAGGTCAGATAACCATCTTCGTAACCAAACTGTGCCTCCGGTCTGACCGTTTTGTCGTTGTCATTTTGCGCATAACCAACCCACGCAAACTTATACCCGGCACTCTCGACAATAACACGGCATGTCTTCTCAAGCAATATTTGTTCGTCCGTGGAGTTAAACAAGACCTTCTGACATTCTCTCACGGCCTTCAGCGCACCCCTGGTACGGCAGAGTACTCGTTCTTGCTCCATGAACCTGGCAACCTGCCTATTACTGGACTCTAATTCCTTCTTGAGTTGCTCTATGAGTCTTTTACTGTCATCCATACCTGTCACATTAATGTTACCATATTCACCCGATGCTATATTGTAACTTATTATCTGTTCATAAGAGAAGGGAGCTAATTGTGGTCCAGTACTCTTAAATTAAATACAGATTTATGCTATACTATTGGTTTAAATTCTATTAAGAGGTAAATGAAGATGAAAGTCAGCGGTTCACAAATAGTCATTGAATCACTTAAGAAGGAGGGCGTCAAGCATATATTTGGTTACCCCGGCGGGGTTGTCTTAAATATATTTGACTACCTGTATGACGATAAGGACATTCAACTGATACTCACCAGGCACGAACAAGGCGCCACGCACATGGCAGATGGCTACTCGAGATCAAGCGGCAAGATAGGCGTTGCCCTTGTAACATCGGGACCCGGAGCCACAAATACCGTCACCGGCCTGGCCACGGCGGCCATGGACTCCATCCCCATCGTGGTATTCACAGGGCAGGTGCCGACCATGCTCATTGGCAACGATGCCTTCCAGGAGGCAGACATTGTGGGCATTACACGTCCATGCACCAAGTACAACTACCTTGTCAAGGACGTCAACGACCTGGCATACATTATCAAGGAGGCCTTTTATATTGCCTCATCGGGCAGACCGGGGCCGGTGCTGATAGACCTGCCCAAGGACATAACGGCAGCCCAGTGCGCCTTTCACTGGCCCGATAAGGTCAACATCAGAAGCTATAACCCCACCCTTGACGGCAACAAGTGGATGATAGAAAAGGCCGCCCAGGTTATCTCAAAGTCCAGGAAGCCTGTAATTCTCTGTGGCGGAGGGGTTATCCTATCCAATGCCTCCGAGCAACTACGGGAGCTGGCTGAGTTCACGCAGATACCCGTCTCTACAACGCTGATGGGTATCGGTGGGTTTCCCTCCAGCAATCACCTGTCCCTGGGGATGCCGGGGATGCACGGCACCTACTATGCCAACATGGCCATACAGGAGTCAGACCTGCTCATCGCCGTCGGTATGAGGTTTGACGACAGGGTTACGGGCAAGCTCGATGCCTTTGCCCCACACGCAAGCATCATACACATAGACATAGACCCCACAACCATACGGAAAAATGTCGAGGTAGACATCCCCATCGTGGGCGACTGCAGGAGGATACTAACCGCCCTCAACCAGATGCTCAAGGAAGGCGAAAAGCCTCAGTGGGATGAGATCAGAAAGCAGTGGATCAAGCAACTTGACCAGTGGAAGGAACTCAGACCAATGACCTACCGGTACGTAGACAACGTGATCAAACCCCAGTACGTCATCGAAAAGCTCTACGAAATAACGGGAGGCGATGCGATAATCACTACCGAGGTTGGACAGAATCAGATGTGGGCGGCACAGTTTTTCAAGTACGACAAGCCGAGGACTTTTCTGTCTTCCGGCGGACTGGGCACGATGGGCTATGGATTTCCGGCGGCCATTGGCGCCCAGGTGGCCAACCCCGACAGGGTCGTCATAGACGTTGCCGGCGATGGCAGCATCCAGATGAACATACAGGAGCTGGCTACCACGATTGCATACAACCTGCCCGTAAAGGTGGCGATCCTCAACAACGGCTACCTGGGGATGGTCAGACAGTGGCAGGAGCTTTTCTACAAGGAGCGCTACTCATACAGTAATCTTTCCAACTTCCCGGACTTCGTCAAGGTGGCCGAGGCATATGGGGCCGTGGGATTGAGGGCTACGAAACCGTCGGAGGTCGAGGACGTCATCAGGGAGGCGTTGAGGGTCAAGAGGCCGGTGTTTATGGACTTCCTCATCGACTGGAAGGAGAAGGTCTACCCGATGGTGCCGGCAGGGGCGCCCATTGACCAGATGATGTTTGAGGAAGAACCAAAGAAAGAAGACAAGAAGCTAAAAGCGGTAAAATAATCTATAGAGGAGTTCAAAGATGAGACATACAATCTCTATTCTTGTGGAAAACAAGTTTGGTGTGCTCTCGCGTGTGTCGGGTCTGTTTAGCGGACGCGGCTACAACATCGAGAGCATCTCAGTGGGCGAGACCCTTGACCCTAAGATATCTATTATGACCATCGTGACAAAGGGCGACGACCAG
This sequence comes from Candidatus Magnetobacterium casense, assembly GCF_000714715.1. GTDB lineage: Bacteria > Nitrospirota > Thermodesulfovibrionia > Thermodesulfovibrionales > Magnetobacteriaceae > Magnetobacterium > Magnetobacterium casense. Next base: position 51,901 of record NZ_JMFO01000010.1, on the reverse strand, counting down.
ATTATAGAACAGATAACCAAGCAGTTAAACAAACTCATAGATGTGATCAAGGTCCAGGACCTCTTTGAGGTAGACCACGTTGAGCGTGAGATGGTTCTGATAAAGGTATCTCCCAAGCAGGAGCTCAAGGGTGAGGTCTTGCGTCTGGCGGAGATATTCAGGGGCCGCATCGTGGATTCCAGTCAGAAGACCTACACCATAGAGATCACCGGCGACGAAAAGAAGATAGAGGCATTTATCGAGCTGATGAAGCCAATGGGCGTCAAGGAGTTCGTTCGTTCCGGAAAGATCGCCATCGCAAGAGAGATGCTCAGAAACAAGTAGGCAACACAGAAATGCCTATATAAGGGGTCAAGGGGATCAGCCCCCCTTGATCCCTTATACTGTATATAAACAAACTAAATAGCTCAACTTGGGTTTTTGTTATAAGGTGTTATGGCTTTTTTAGCTCATATGTGTCATTCCTGCGTAAGCAGGAATCCAGAAGTGCAAAGGGCAGGTGATGTTCATTTTCATGGACGATTGAATAATGAGGGTTTAGTCTACATGTATCACTACTTGTTCAGGACTACCAAAATTGCTTCATTTTGCCTGTAAAGTCAAAGAATCAAATCAACAGGGTAATCGCATCAGAGAATCTAACGTTTCCTCTGTTTTATCGTTAATCGTATACCTCACTTCCAGTCACCTACTCTGAGTTTATATGTCCCGCTAAAGCCCCACATCAGCTTTTCCGGTATGACGGAATCAAAGTTTTCTTTTAGCCACGTTACCTTTTTAAGTATTCGTTGTCTTATTGGCCTGTCCAATTTCTCCAGGCCTTCTATCGCATTATCTGTCCATATGATTTCATGCAAATCTTTTAAGCACCTCTTCATGGGAATATGTTGTGCGGGGTTTGTTGAGGCTTTCTAAAAGTCTGGCCTTAAAATCGCTTCTCACGCTAAGACCTGCATCAGGGTCTCCTAAAAACTCTATCAGTTTTTGTTCTATGTATAGGTCTAAATCTTCCGTGGTAATATCCTGTACTTTCATCTTGATCACCTCATGAGTTGGCGTAGCTTCTTGACAGCCTATGGCTGAACCGTTACGATCCTTATTTACCGCTGGGGCATACCCCCTTTCAACTCATTATACAATATGTCGGCAAAAAAATCCCCCTTAACCTCAAAGGTAGCACTCCGGTCCGGCGTGATCACATCGCTTAAACACAGTGACAATGCCATATTGCTAAAATATAAAAGTGCCTTAAATCCTGACAACCACGGTTGGTTGTGGTGCTACCCACCCCCCTTGACACCACTGATAACTATATGCTATGTTAATATTATATTTAAGGATTATGTGGTGAGCATAGCTCAATGGTCAGAGCACTGGACTGTGGCTCCAGGGGCTGGGGGTTCAAGTCCCCTTGTTCACCCTTTTCGTCTTTTTTTTCTCTTCTAATGTCGCGCCTGTAGCTCAGTGGATTAGAGCGGAGGTCTCCGGAACCTCAGGCCGGAGGTTCGAATCCTCTCAGGCGCATGTCTTGCTTTTTCAATTCTGTTGCTGCTATGCTATAACCGGTTAAAAAATTTAAAGGAGGCGGCTTTGTGAAAAAAATCGAGGCCATAATAAAACCGTTCAAATTGGACGAGGTCAAGGATGCCTTAAACGCTATCGGCATACAGGGTATGACCGTCGTTGAGGTCAAGGGGTTCGGACGCCAGAAGGGACACACGGAGCTATACAGGGGGGCGGAGTATGTGATAGACTTTATCCCAAAATTAAAGATCGAGGTTGTCGTATCTGATAACATTCTGGAGACAGTGATAGATACCATCCAAAAAACGGCAAAGACCGGCAAGATTGGCGACGGCAAAATATTCGTCTACAACGCCGAAGAGGCCGTCAGGATAAGAACCGGTGAAAGAGGAGAGCAGGCTCTCTAATTTAAACAGATACAGTAAATCAAAAGCAAATCAGGAGGTAATATGACACCAAACGAGGTAATCGCCTTTGCCAAGGCCAATGATGTGGTAATGGTGAATCTGATCTTCATTGACTTTCCAGGGGTATGGCAGAACCTGTCCGTACCCATAACCCAATTGCATGCGTCATCCTTTGAGGAGGGATTTGGATTTGACGGTTCATCCATAAGAGGGTGGCAGGCAATCAACGCCTCAGACATGCTGGTGCTGCCCGACCCCAGTACCGCTATGCTGGACCCGTTCAGGCAATACCCGACACTCAATCTCATTTGTAACATCCTTGACCCGATCACCAAGGAACCCTACTCCAGAGACCCACGCTTCATTGCCCAGAAGGCGGAGAACTATCTTAAATCCACCGGATTGGCCGATACAGCCTTCTTTGGTCCGGAGGCGGAGTTCTTCATTTTTGACGACATACGCTTTGATCAAAACGCACATAGCGGATACTATTATATAGACTCCAACGAGGGCATATGGAATTCCGGCAGGGATGAAAAACCAAACCTTGGCTACAAGCCCCGCCACAAGGAAGGCTACTTCCCCGTCTCCCCCACTGACTCCCAGGAGGACATCCGGACGGAGATGGTGCTGGCCCTGCAGCGCTGCGGCATAGAGGTAGAGGCACAGCATCACGAGGTGGCAACGGCAGGACAAGGCGAAATAGACATGCGCTTTTCACCGCTGGTAAACATGGCCGATAAGCTCATGATATTTAAGTACGTCATCAGAAACGTCGCCCTTAAACACAAAAAGACCGTTACCTTCATGCCCAAGCCCCTCTTTGGCGACAACGGCTCCGGTATGCACACACATCAGAGTCTGTGGAAGGACGGCAATCCGCTCTTTGCCGGTAACGGTTATGCGGGGTTGAGTGAAATGGCCATGTATTATATTGGCGGCATCTTAAAGCATTCAATTGCCCTGGCTGCGATCACCAATCCGACGACCAACTCGTACAAGAGACTGGTACCCGGTTTTGAGGCCCCGGTGAATCTGGCCTACTCGGCACGCAATCGTTCTGCCTCTATCCGGATACCCATGTACTCACCCAGCCCAAAGGCAAAGAGGTGTGAGGTGCGCTACCCCGATCCATCGTGTAATCCGTACCTGGCCTTTGCTGCAATGCTCATGGCAGGTATCGATGGCATACAGAACCGAATCGACCCGGGCGAGGCATTCGATAAGGACCTATACGATCTCGAGCCAGAGGAATTGGCACGTGTACCGCAGATGCCGGGAAGCCTCGAAGAAGCCCTCAATAATCTCGAGGCAGACCATGAGTTTCTGCTAAGAGGCGACGTGTTCACGGAAGATGCCCTCAGTACGTGGATACGCTACAAGAGAGACAAAGAGGTGGATGCCCTCAGACTAAGACCGCATCCATACGAGTTCTTCCTGTACTACGATATATAGAAACACAATGGGGGGTGCGGCGTGGTGTGCGATTGCTCCGCCCCCCTGTTTTTTACAGTAGCCCCAGTTGTTCTGCGTACTTCTCAAATAGCCTCAACCCTCGCATTTGAGGTTCTGCCATTTCGTAGCCGATAGTCTGCCAGTACCGGAGCAGGATATCCAGCGCAATTATGCCGGCGTAGGGGGATTGGATGGCAATATCGGGGAGGTTTGACATGGCCTCGGCCCTGGCTTGGTCGAGGTCGCATCGGAGACTATTGAGCAACTCGGCATTAAAACCCTTTTGCGCAAACCACAGGGCAAAGACAAAAGACTCACCCGTCTTTTCATACCATATGGAACTGAGGTCGTAGGCGTACAACTGTTCGCTACGACGTTGAGCCTCTATGAGGGCATCGTCGCCTATGAGCAGATAGGCTGGATGTTGTGACAGTCCCGCCATCAGGGGTACGGTTGAACCACGGAGGTTGCAGTCAAGACCATAGAACTCCCTCAGTATGATCCTTAATAGAACCGTGGAGGTCTCTGCCTGTGTCGTAGTCAGTACCGTGGCGCCGTCTAAACGCTCTATCTCAACGGTGCTGAATAGGATGATGCTCATCACCTGCCCGCATGCACTGATGCAATGCCCTGGTATGAGGTCGTACAGGTGGCGGTTTCTGAGATACTCAATCGATGAGGCAGGGCCAACGTCGATGAGTCCCTGTCTCATGAGTGCATTGACCTGGGAAGGCACGCCCCCTGTAAACTCATATCGCAACCTTGCCCTGTCTCCGAGTCTTTCAAGACAGTGAAAGATCGGGTATAGGTTGGCAAAATCTATCCTGCCTATCCTCAATAGAGTTTTATTCCTTCATGCTTAATCTTATAACACAAAGTAGACATATCATCTGACAACTTGCTGAACTCATCCACTGTGTATACTAAGATGTCTTCTGGTATTTTTAAGTCTCTTAACACCCTGAGACCTTTGATTGGCCGTTTGTATGGTTTATCATCCGACATTTCGATTATTACAAGCAAATCAATGTCGCTTTCATATGTCGGCTTACCCCACGCATACGACCCAAATAAGTAAATAGCTTTTGGATCGTATACGCTTACCAATCTATCCTTTATTACTTCTATTAAATCTAAATCTGCTAAGTAGTTTCGATTCATAAAGTTGTCAATTCACAAGCAGAGGCTTGTTATCCCTTTATCACACCTAGGGGCTTTAGCATGGCCACTTTTTTTGAGATACCGGCGGAGTCTACAACATCGATGACGTCCGAGATGTCCTTGTATGCTTCTGACATTTCTTCGGCGAGCGTGCCCCTGCCGGCACTCATTACCGTGACACCGATGTCCTCCATCTCGCGCCAGATGGCACGTCCTTTGGCCTTTTTGAGGGCCTGGTGGCGCGACAACACCCGACCTGCTCCATGGCAGGTGGAGCCAAAGGACTGCTGCATCGCCCCCTCCGTGCCAACAAGTACAAACGATGCCCGCCCCATGTCCCCCGGGATGAGCACCGGTTGGCCGATGTGGCGGTAGACGTCGGAGAGTTCCCGGTGTCCGGGGGGCAGGGCAAGCGTGGCGCCCTTTCTGTGTACCACGAGGTTGTCGGTGCCGTGTTTCTCCACCTTGGCGATGTTGTGCGCAACGTCGTAGACCAGACTCAGGCCAAGTTCCTGGGGACTGCCCTTAAAGACCTGTGATATTGCCTCCATGCACCAGTACATGATACACTGACGGTTGGCCCAGGCGTAGTTGGCTGCACCCTTCATCGCCGAAAAGTAGTCTTGACCCTCCTGGGTATTAAACGGGGCACAGGCCAACTCCTTGTCGGCCAGTTGGATGTCGTACTTCCTGGAGGCTTGCTCCATTGTGGAGAGGAAGTCCGTGCAAACCTGGTGCCCAAACCCGCGCGACCCCGTGTGGATCATCACAGTGACTTGGTTTTTAAACAACCCGAAGGCATCTGCCGTTCGCTCGTCGTATATTTCGCTGACGTACTGCACCTCCAGGAAGTGATTTCCCGACCCTAGGGTGCCCTGCTGTTTTCTGCCCCTGTCGTATGCCTTGTCGCTTATGACCGAAGTATCAACATCCTGTAGACAGCCACCGGATTCGGTTTTTTCTATGTCCTCTGCACTGCCAAAACCATGCTCTACCGCCCACCTTGCACCCTTGACGACTACACTGCGCTGGTCGTCACTGTTGAGTCTGAGTTGGCCGCGTGAACCCACCCCAGATGGCACCTGACTGTATAGGACCCCAACGAGGTCCTTCATCCTTGGAAGCACCCTGCTCTTGTCAAGGTTACTTCTAAGGAGCCTGACCCCTCAGTTTATGTCATAGCCCACGCCACCGGGTGAGATTATACCGCCATTGTCTATGTCAAACGCCGCCACCCCGCCAATGACAAACCCATAGCCAGTGTGTATGTCGGGCATGGCCAGCGATGCCCCCACAATACCCGGCAGCATGGCCACGTTGGCCACTTGGGCAATAGCTTGGGGCTCAAGCAGTTGCTCCAAATGCTTATTTACGTATATCAGCCCCCGCACCCGCATACCTTCCTTAAAGCCCACGGGTACCTCAAGCCTGTTGTTGTCTAATCTGTTTAGTTGCGTCATCTCTGTAGACCTCCTTAATACCTGTGTATAATTCTATGATAGCATTTGTTCCGGCGATTTGGAAAGAAGAAGAAATAAGGTGGAGGGGCCTTGAGTTTGTGGGTGGGACGTTTGTCGGTTATGCAGCGGGAAAAAAAATCGGCTACTGCATGAAAAACGTCTTAACGATAAGGGATATCATGCCGGCCAGCATACCGCCCAACATCAACTTGAGCAGGACCATTTCACCGCTAATCCTGGCAACGTCTTCCCTGATCTTGGCGCTGTCCTCCTTGACCTTTGCGATTTCGTCTCTGAGTCTGAATTCCGTCTTTGCGATTTCTTCCTTGAGTTTGAGTTCTGTCTTGTTGACGTCTTCCTTGACTTTGGCTATATTTTCCTTGAGTCTGGTCTCTACCTTAAACAAGTCGTCCTTAGTCGCCAAGTCTCTTCTGGTGTCTAGCCCAGCCTCACTGATGACCTTGACGAAGGCCTCAGTTGCCTCGTCTCCTAACTTTTCCCTTAATATCCGCGGTATCGTTATTACGCTCATGGATTTATTATACAACGGATGTTCTGGGTTTTGACTGTAAAAAATCGTGTAACCCCTTGACACTAAACGATTATTCAAAATTGATAGTGTCTACATTTTAAAATTCTTTGCTATATTAATAAGTTATCATGAAATGTATTATACCATGCCTCACTAATAAAATCAAGTTTTAGTGTCTACGTGTTTACACATTTTCTTTTATAAAACCTTATATTTAAAGGAAGTAAGCCTTTTTTTGCGCAGAACATCCGATACAACCCGTGCCTGCGAAAACGCAAGTCGGGGGATTGTTTTATTTTTTCGACCCCTTGACAAATTCACCCGATCTTTTTCTATACTACATTATGTTTAAACTTAACGTACCTGATGAGAAAAATATAAGGCCCAGGGCCTCTGGCACCCCTATTGCGAGCAAGCACATATAACGCATCCTTAATAGCCTGTTTCCTTAATAACTAATCCTTCAACTTCCGTCCTAATCTTTGCTTTTTTGCCGCGTGAATATTGCCTGATCGTTGCCTACGCCGGAACCGTCAGCCTGCCGCAGACGGGACAGACGACGATCTACGCCACGGGCGACGACGGAGATCTAAAGAAGGGTGTGGCCTGGCCATATCCGAGATTCGCAGACAACGGTGACCAGACGATCACCGACAACCTCACCGGCCTGGTCTGGACGAAGGATGCCGGTACACCTACGGTGGGCAGTTGCACCGGCGGCGGTAAGACCTGGCAGGCGGCGCTGGATTACGTGGCCTGCCTAAATACCGCAAGCTATCTTGGCAGTACCGATTGGCGCCTGCCAAACATCAACGAGTTAGAGAGCCTATTCAACGTACATAGATATCCTCAGTCAACATGGCTAAGTTCTCAAGGCTTTACCAATGTGCAATCTGGCTTCTACTGGTCGTCTACGTCCTACGCTGGCAGTCGTGGGTCGTCAGCATGGTCGGTGGCGGCGTCTACATGTACATCATGGACGGCTTGACTATGTCCAGTGGAGGCATGGTGTCATTTGGTCTCTCCGGCGACTGGCAACCGAAATAACGAAGAAGAGAAAGAAGGGGGCGGCTCCGCTTCTTGACGCTCCAGGTCGCACCTGGCCCCCTTCAGATCTGTTGCAATATGGCAACCATGTTACGCAAAAACATAGCCCAAGTATGATAAAATATTAGATGGCAAGTAGAAAAAATATTGATACATTGATGAGAGAGCTTAGTTTGGGACTTAGGAGGTTGTATGGCGGACGTTTGCGAGGAGTTTATCTCTTTGGCTCCCATGCCCGCGGAGATAGTGATCAGGAATCCGATGTTGACGTACTGATAGTTCTGGATGCTATAGGAAACTACGCTCATGAAGTGGATAGTACCGGATATCTGGTTTCAGGCATCTCTCTTGAGTATGGTGTCAGTGTCAGTCGCATATTTGTCTCCCATAGCGACTGGCTCAATGGCAATACGCCCTTTATAATGAATGTACGTGGCGAGGCCGTTGCCTCATGATGGAGGTAACCCAAAAACTTCTGGACAAAGCATCAAGGGCAATATCTGCTGCCCAATTCCTTTTAAGCAGAGGGGATGTCGATTTTGCAGCGGGCAGGGCTTATTATGCGATGTTTTATACTACGGAGGCGCTGCTGAATGAGAAAACGCTCAATTTTAGGAAACACGGAAGTATTCACAGCGCCTTTGGGGAGCATTTCGTTAAGACCGACCTTTTTGATAAAAGGTTTCACAGGTGGCTACTGGATGCTTACGATAAACGGGTATTAGGTGACTATGGTATAGAATCCACCCTTAGCAACGATGACGTTAAGACTATGATCGAGCAAGCCAAGGAGTTTCTGCTGGAGGTAAGATGTTATATGGCAGAACACCACAAGCGGTGACATATATAGATGTACGTCATGGACGGTGTGAATAAGACCAGCGGTGGGTTGGCCTCTCCGACGACTGGCAGCCGAAATAACGAAGAAGAGAAGGGCTTTGTCCCCCCTTGCCCCCTTCCTGCGAGAGCCTTGAGTTTGTGGGTGGGACGTCGGTCGGTTATGCAGCGGGAAAAAAATCGGCTACTGCATGAAAAACGTCTTAACGATAAGGGATATCATGCCAGCCAGCATACCGCCCAACATCAACTTGAGCAGGACCATTTCACCGCTAATCCTGGCAACGTCTTCCCTGATCTTGGCGCTGTCTTCCTTGACCTTTGCGATTTCGTCCCTGAGTCTGATCTCTGTCTTTGCGATTTCTTCCTTGAGTTTGAGTTCTGTCTTGTTGACGTCTTCCTTAACTTTAGCTATATTTTCCTTGAGTCTGGTCTCTACCTTAAACAAGTCGTCCTTAGTAGCCAAGTCTCTCCTGGTGTCCAGACCCGCCTCGCTGATGACCTTGACGAAGGCCTCAGTTGCCTCCTCGCCGAGCTTGTCTCTTAACACCCGCGGTATCGTTATTACGCTCATGGATTTATTATACAACCCGTACCTGCGAAAACGCAAGTCGGGGGATTGTTTTATTTTTTCGACCCCTTGACAATTGCACCCGATATATTGCTAAACTATCCTAGTGCTTAAACTTAACGTACCTGAGGAGAAAAATATAAAGGCCCAGGGCCTCTGGCATCCCTATTGCAAGCAAGCAAGCAAGCAAGCAAGCAAGCAAGCAAGCAAGCAAGCAAGCAAGCACATATAACGCATCCTTTAATAGTCTGTTTCCTTATCACCAATCCTTCAACGTCCGTCCTTATACCTATTTTTTTGCCGCGTGAATATTGCCTGATCGCTGCCTGTGGCTATTTCCTTGCTTTTAGCCATTTAACACGATCCGTTAATAGAATAAGCAGGCCGGTTTTACCGGTCATGCAGGGGACAAAAATCAAGAATTGTTTTAGGAGGAAGTTATGGTTGAAACAAACAACAACCCAAGGAAGAAGCATCTCCAAACCTTTAACGCGCCCGGCGTAAAGGTCTTGCTCACCCTGGTGTTAATCGTGGTACTCGGAGTCGCGTGCCTTACCGGAGCCGCCTACGCCGGTACCATCGAGCTGCCCAAGACGGGGCAGACCACCACCTACGCCACGGGCGACGACGGCGCAATCCAGGCGGGCGTGGCCTGGCCCAGCCCGCGCTTTACCGCCGCTACCAACACGGTCACCGACAACCTAACGGGGCTGATGTGGACGAAAGACGCCAACCTTGCCGGAACCGTAACATGGCAAGGTGCCCTGGACTATGTCACGTCAATGAACACCGGAGCTGGTACGTATGGCTATACCGACTGGCGGTTGCCAAACATCAACGAACTGGAGAGCCTTGTCAACGCCGAACAAGCTAATCCGGCGACATGGCTGAATTCGCAGGGCTTTACCAATGTGCAGTCTCTCTACTACTGGTCGTCTACGTCCTTCGCTGACAGTACGTCCGGCGCGTGGTTCGTCTACATGGGCGTTGGCTTCGTCCACGCCAACGTTAAGTCGTACGGCCTCTACGTGTGGCCGGTACGGAGCGGACAATAGGTCATTTGATAATTTGATTATTTGGATATTTTACAATGGCACAGTATGAGCATCTTCCAATATACAGGAGGGCCTTTGACATGGTGATATACGTTGATAACACGGTGAGGGGTTTTTCGCGATACAATAAATACAGTATCGGAGGTGATATGAGAGACCTGTCACGAATGGTTATACGGTTGATAATAAAGGCCAATTCAGAGGTTGACAAGATCAACTCACTCACTGTGCTAAGAGATACGATCGAGGAACTCAGGATTGTTTTCAGGGTGGGCAAGGAAGTGAAGGCATTCAAGAATTTTGATGCCTTTAAGCGCCTCATTGAAGACACTATATCATTAAGCAGACAGTGCGAGGGGTGGATGAAATCAGTAAGAGGTAAGAAATAATGCCGGAACTGCCTTTCTTTTTTGTCGGTATAACATCCGCCGAAACAGATTGTCGGGTGTGCATAGAAAATCATTGTGCGCCCATCCCGCCTTACAGGCATTGGCTGGTAATCAGGCATACCGCAGTGGATTGCCTGGTGAAATACTCACAAGTGGATGGGCAAATGTGCAGTCTAACAACTACTGGTCGTCTACGTCCTACGCTAACAATACGTCCAACGCGTGGATCGTCAACATGAACGATGGCAACGTCAACGCCAACGATAAGTCCAACAACAACTACGTGTGGCCGGTACGGAGCGGAGAATGGTTACCGCCTCTCTTTTCTTTTGAAGACCTTTACAGGTGTTACCTCAAGTGCAGGCGTAATAAGAGAAAGACGATGAATGCGCTGAGGTTTGAGGTAAACGCAGAAGAAAAGCTATTTGATCTTTCTGAGGAATTAACAGGAAAGACCTACAGTCCCTCCCGCACTGTCTGTTTTATTTTGGAGCGGCCCAAGATGAGGGAAATAATAGCGGCTGACTTCAGGGACAGGGTTGTACATCACGTGTTGGTTGAAAGGCTTGAGCTGATCTACGAGCCTATCTTTATCTACGACTCCTATGCGTGCAGAAAAGACAAGGGAGTACACAGGGCAGTTGCAAAGGTCAAGTCCTTCATACGTAAAGGGAGCGACAACGGACATAGGAAGCTCTATTATCTGCACATGGATATCAAGAACTTCTTCATGACTATCGAGAAGAACATCCTTTACAGTATGTTGCAAAAGAAGGTAAAGGACAATGACCTGCTATATCTCGCATACACAATAATACACCATAAGCCTACCTCAAACTGCGTGATAAAGGGCGACGTGAATCTATTGAGGCATTTGCCTCACCATAAGAGTCTCTTTCATGCCCCGGAAAACAGAGGTCTGCCGGTGGGTAATCTAACGAGTCAGTTCTTTGCAAATGTATATCTGAATGAGCTTGACCAGTTTGCAAAGCACACCCTCAAGTGCAGGTATTATGTCCGGTATTGCGATGATTTTCTGATCCTCCATACGTCCAGGCAATGGCTTGAGGAGGTAAGAGATAAGGTAAGGGTATTTGTTGAAACCAGATTGTCTCTTGTTGTAAACGAGAGATACGGTGTTGTACATCCGGTAACCAATGGGATAGACTTCCTTGGATACATAATCAGGCAAGAATATACCCTTGTAAGGAGGCGGGTTGTGAATAACCTGATGGCAAGGCTTGACGAGTATGAAAGACGGCTCGTCATAGAAGATGAGACAATGAGGCAGTTCATATACGCTTACGATGTGCTGGAAGGTCTGCGCTGTGTGCTCGCCTCGTACTTTGGACATCTAAAATGGGCCGATACTCATGATTTGAGGAATGCCATACTTGAGAGATATAGCTTCCTGTACGAGTTCTTTTCCTTTGAGTATGACTGCATATTACCGGCCTATCGGTTTGCCGGCCTGTTTAAGACCTCAAAGATGCAGTACCTCTATTACGCGGGTATATTCAGACACTCGGTGATCTTTTTCCAAGTGGGTTATTTCTATGAATTCTATGATGAACCGATAACTGAAGTGCGAGATGCCTTGCGTCTGAAAAGGATGAAAGATAACCAAAGGGGTACGAAGTATGGATTTCCGATGAGTTATGAGTCTGTATATCTGCAAAAACTCATGAAAAGTGGGGTAATGTCGATAGTTATAGTGAAAGAGACAGAAGGTTACATTGGCAGGATAAAAAATCGCCTGCCTGTGCGCCGGGTAGAAACAAAGTGTCTGAACCTTGATTACACGGATTATACAGGATTATGCAGGATTGATTTTTAGGATGAAGCATGATGGTGAGATTAGGTCCAAACGGACGGAAGGATTACCACGGAAAAGGTATGACGCCTTCTCTAACAAATCCTATAAATCCTTGAATCCGTTAAATCCTAGTTCAGACAAAAAGGCATGAACCTTGATTACACGGATTATACAGGATTATGCAGGATTGATTTTTAGGATGAAGCATGATGGTGAGATTAGGTCCAAACGGACGGAAGGATTACCACGGAAAAGGTATGACGCCTTCTCAAGAAAATCTTGTCAATCCTTGAATCCGTTAAATCCTAGTTCAGACAAGAGAATTTAGATGAAGCATGGTGAGATAACGGAGAAGGTAATTGGTTGTGCGCTGAAGGTGCACACAATTATGGGTAACGGTTTTCAAGAGGTGATTTATCAAAGGTGTATGGAAATCGAGATGCTGAAGCAAGGGATTCCGTTTCAGAGGGAGCTTGAGATGTCAATCTTTTACGAAGGAGATATGGTAGGGACACGTAGGGTAGACTTCTTAGTTGCAGACCTTATAATGGTTGAGCTTAAGGCTATAATTGAAATGGAGAAGGTTCACATGGCACAGGCGATAAATTATCTCGAAGCATATAATCTTGAAATAGGCTTATTGATAAACTTCGGTGGTAGAAGCCTGGAGTTTAAACGCCTGTATAACAAGAAGTATGTATCCACAAACCATAAAAGACTGTCTGAACCTTGATTACACTGATTATGCAAGATTATACAGGATTGATTTTCAGGATGAAGCATGATGGTTATACCAGTCTTAACCGGACGGAAGGATTAACAGGAGAAAGGGATAAAGCCCTCTCTAACACATCCTGTAAATCCTTGAATCCGTTAAATCCTAGTTCAGACAAAAAAACAACCAAACAAAGTAGAGCATAAAAAAAGGAGGAAACAAATGTTGAAGAAGGTTATTTTTGCAGTACTGCTTCTCTCTCTAATCTTGCCCGTGGCAGTCATGGCTGCTACCGTAAGCCTGCCCGAAACGGGACAGACAACAAGTTACGCCACAGGCGATGACGGTGCATTACAAAGGGGCGTGGCCTGGCCCAGCCCGCGCTTCACGGACAACGGCAACCAAACGGTCACCGACAACCTCACGGGGCTGATGTGGACGAAGGACGCCAACCTTCCCGGCGGAAGCAGGATATGGCAGCAGGCCCTGGACTATGTCGCGTCAATGAACACCGGAGCCGGTACGTATGGCTATACCGACTGGCAGCTGCCAAACCGGAAAGAGCTGTTTAGTCTGGTTGACCGTGCAATGTATGCCCCATCGCTTCCATCCGGCCACCCCTTTACTAATGTGCAGTCTGACTACTACTGGTCGTCTACGTCCTGCGCTTACAATACGTCCAGCGCGTGGATCGTCCACATGCACTGGGGCTACGTCGGCGCCTTCGGTAAGTCCTTCAACGGCTACTACGTGTGGCCGGTACGGGGCGGACATGTTGATCCTTTGGTCAATTTGGCCATTTCGATCTCCGGCACAGGCGACGGAACCGTCACGAGCGCACCCGCAGGGATTAACTGCGGCGCAACGTGCTCCGCCAGCTTCGCCACCGGCACATCCGTGACCCTGACCGCAACGGCCAGCGACAACGCAACCGCCCCCTCAACATTCGCCGGCTGGAGCTGGGACTGCACCGGAACAACCTCAACCTGCACGCTAACAATGTCGGCAGCAAAGGAGGTAACAGCAACGTTTAACACAGCCACAGAGGAGCAAGGCCCCGGCGGCAACGACCCCAACTACGACGGCAACGGCGACGGCGTCCCCGACAGGCTACAGGGCAACGTGGAGTCATTCCACGCGGCCAACTCACAGTACATAACCGTGGCAGCCGATCCATCCGTCAACATCAGCACCATCAGCTCAGTCACAACCCCCGACCTCGGCGGCCTGGGCCTGACTACAGGCAACGCGAGCACAAAGTTGCCCGTGGGCACTTTGTCGTTCACACTGACGGGTGTCCAGACTGGCACGGTCAACCAGGTGAAGTTCTATCTGCCCCGTGGGATTGTCGTCAATCACGTGAAAAAGTACGGCACTAGCGGATGGTACGACTTCGACTGCAACGGCAAGTTCAGGGGGACGCCCTGCGGCG
>NZ_JMFO01000010.1:0-32500 GCF_000714715.1 Candidatus Magnetobacterium casense | reverse complement strand
ATAACCCCGTAACTTCGGGAGAAGGGGTCCCTGTGTAATGCAGGGCGCAGATAAATGGCCCAGGCGACTGTTTATCAAAAACACAGGTGCCTGCAAACTCGCAAGAGGAAGTATAGGCACTGACGCCTGCCCGGTGCCGGAAGGTTAATGGGAGGTGTTATTCGCAAGGAGAAGCACTGAACTGAAGCCCCGGTAAACGGCGGCCGTAACTATAACGGTCCTAAGGTAGCGAAATTCCTTGTCGGGTAAGTTCCGACCTGCACGAATGGCGTAACGATTTGGGCACTGTCTCGGCGAGGTGCTCGGCGAACTTAAGTTACCGGTGAAGACGCCGGTTACCCGCAGCTAGACGGAAAGACCCTGTGCACCTTTACTGCAGCTTGGCATTGAGTTTTGGTGTAGTACGTGTAGGATAGGTGGGAGGCGATGAAGGAGAGACGCTAGTTTCTCTGGAGCCAACCTTGAAATACCACCCTTAGTATACTGGAGCTCTAACCTACACCTGTAATCCAGGTGAGGGACATTGTCTGGCGGGCAGTTTGACTGGGGCGGTCGCCTCCTAAAGAGTAACGGAGGCGTCCAAAGGTTCCCTCAGGCTGGACGGAAATCAGCCGTAGAGCGCAAAGGCAAAAGGGAGCTTAACTGCGAGAGAGACATCTCGAGCAGATACGAAAGTAGGGCTTAGTGATCCGGTGACTCTGAGTGGAAGGGTCATCGCTCAACGGATAAAAGGTACGCCGGGGATAACAGGCTTATCGCGTCCAAGAGTTCACATTGACGACGCGGTTTGGCACCTCGATGTCGACTCATCGCATCCTGGGGCTGAAGCAGGTCCCAAGGGTTCGGCTGTTCGCCGATTAAAGCGGTACGAGAGTTGGGTTCAGAACGTCGTGAGACAGTTCGGTCCCTATCTGCTGTGGGCGAAGGAGACTTGAGAGGCGCTGTCCTTAGTACGAGAGGACCGGGATGGACGAACCTCTAGTGTTCCAGTTGTCATGCCAGTGGCAATGCTGGGTAGCTATGTTCGGATGAGATAACCGCTGAAAGCATCTAAGTGGGAAACTCACCTCAAGATTAGGTCTCCCGGGTAGTAATACCCCTAAAGGTCCGTGGTAGACCACCACGTTGATAGGCTGAAGGTGTAAGTGTGGTAACACATTGAGCTGATCAGTACTAATAGACCGTGTGCCTTGACCCTTTAAAAATTTCCCGTTGCTCTAATTAATAGATAATCAGGTTTGCCGGTGGCGTTACCAGAGAGGCTACACCCGTTCCCATCCCGAACACGGAAGTTAAGCTCTCTAGGGCCGATGATACTTGGATCGCGAGGTCCTGGGAAAGTAGGTCGCTGCCGGCATTTTTTTTATCCGCTATAAGAGCAGGCGACAGGACTGTTAAGTGATACTGAAAAGCATAGAATACTGCGAAAATAAAGATACCCCTCACTATTGGGAAATCCAGGGCGTTGAGTTCGGGCAACTCAATCTGATCGTTGGCATCAACGCAACAGGGAAAACGCTGTTGTTAAACGCAATCTCAAGACTTGCCAAATTCATGTCACCTAATCTAAAGTCATACCAATCCATCATACAAGACCCCATCATTGCAGATGGACACTGGAAAATAGAGTTTTATGACAAGACTGAGAATATTGTCGTTACATATGAGTTGGAGATCGCAAGATTTGATATAAAAGCTGAAAATATAACAGCAGATGAAAAAGCTGTCTTAAATAGAATCAATGATACAGTCAAAGTATATACCAAAGAAGGTATGTTGTTTGATGAATATAGGGGGGGGCTTGGAAGTTCACTATCTATATTACACAGCTATCCAATTCCAGCGAAATTGCTTTATTGGGCAAGAACATGTCGGCTTTATCCTTTTGATGATAGAAATCAGTTTGAAGTATATTCAGAGGGGAAAAAGGAAAATGAAGATGCACCGATCATAATATCCACATTGATGGGATTGCTGAAGAATAATGGTACAAAAGAAAAACTAATGGAAGATTTTAACTATATTGGTTATCCGGTAGATGACATATATATCGAACCATTAAAACACCAACATATCTCTATTATTGAAGCCTATGTAAAAGAGAAAGGTTTGCTATTTCCTACAGCGTTTTATCGAATGTCACAAGGTATGTTTAGGGCATTTACCTCGATTGCTATTATTGAAGACTTATTATTAAACAATAGCGAATGCACTCTTGTAATCGATGATATCGGTGAGGGCTTGGATTTTGATCGATCATCGAAACTGATCAAGTTGATTTTTAACAAACTAAAAGGTTCAAACATCCAATTCATAGCTGCGACAAATAATCGATTCTTGATTAATGCTGTTGATATTAGAGATTTAAATATTTTAGAGCGTGATGGTCATGTCGTAAAATCCTATAACTATAGCAACAGCAAGGAACAATTTGATGAGTTTGAATTCACGGGACTTGGTTCTTTCGATTTGTTCAGATTTCAGATGTATAAGACACAAGAAGTGTAAGTTTAATGATAAAAATAGCTTTTTTCGTGGAGGGGCAGACGGAGAGAATCTTTGTGGAGAAATTCCTGGATGAATATATTACTCGCAATAAGTACGAATTGAGCGTTCAAAAAAATATAGGCAATAACAAATCAGCACAGAAAATCTTTGAGAGAAAGAATCCTTATGCAAAGTTCTATGTCCTGATCCATGAGGTAGGTAACGACGAAAAGGTAAATATAACTATCAGGGAAAAGGCTGAAACAATGATTAAAAATCATAACTATTCATATATCATTGGACTACGTGATCTGTATAATCCGAGATACCCTGACCCGCATCGCCGAAAACAGGAGATAAGAGATAAACTGATAAATGCCTTTTATAAACCATTTGATGAATGCAACTATAAAGATAAGATAAAATACATACTCGCAATCATGGAAATTGAGGCGTGGTTTTTATTGGATAAAGACTTTTTCGTTAAAATGACCGACAATCCACCGGAAGTTACAAGGATTCTTGACAAGGAAAATACGGAAGACTACGAACGTCCAGCTAAGGTGATCGAGAGGCTATACAGGTTTTCAGACAAAGAGTATGGTAAACACAAAGACGATTCATACAAAATCATTTATCACTTAGACTACAATTTCCTGTGCTCAGACGAGGTAAAGGCAAGGTCGGATAGCTGGCACTGCTTTGTCCAATGTGTAGATGACTGCTTCAGGTAATGTTAAGGACACACTATAAATCATCTCAGAAATGGAGGTTGTCGTCATGTCTAACCAGATAACGGAAGAGCCATTAAATCGGGTAATGGACAGTATCAATGGGGAAAATATATTGTTTGAGGTCTTGGAGTACATACCGACCATAAAAGTCATGGCGGCCAGGAAGCTCAAACAGGTCAAGGTCACTATGAAAAACAGGGAAATCAGGATGGAATCCGGCGCCTTGCACTTTATGAAGGGGGATGTCACCATTGAGATTCCAAAGGCTACGGCAGGCGGTATTTTTTCAGGCTTTGTCACAAACGAAAAAATTGTTAAACCCCTATATAAAGGCAGCGGCGAGATTTACCTGGAACCAAGCTATTCTGACTATATCCTCATAAATATCGATAACACCCAACTGATTGCCGACAAGGGACTCTTCTGCTGCTGCGAGTCAACCCTGCACGTTGGCGCAGTTTCCCAGAAAAACCTGATGACGGGACTTGCCGGGGGTGAGGGGTTTTTTCAGACCCTGATCAAGGGCACCGGTATATGCGTGTTGTGCTCCCCCGTGCCCGTGAGAGAGATCATGCAGGTCCAACTGGACAATGAGACCCTCAAGGTCGATGGTACCTTTGCCCTGCTAAGGATCGGGGATATAGACTTCACGATCGAAAAATCAACCCGCACGCTCTTGGGTTCAGCGGCAAGCGGGGAAGGATTGTTGCAGGTATTTCGCGGCACCGGACAGGTATGGCTTGCACCTACTCTTGGCAGATGACAGGATTATCTATAATACGTGGCATTTTTACGGTGCGTCAAGGGGGCTGGTCTACGGTTGGTTCCTACATTTGACCTTATTTATCTCTGAATGGTACAATAAACCGTAATGATGGAAAGTAAATTACCAGTAGTCCTGATATTTATAGTCGTAGCCATTGTTGTGGGTACCGCTATAGTGGTGTTCATAAATAGGAGCAGGAAAAAGACTGCAACAGATGGTTATGTCTCCGGTACTGCCACAAGTGAGGGCGAAACGCTTACGTCTCTGCCGATTTTGAGATGCCTCAGCGGGGAGTACGAAGGCGCTGTAATCCCAGTTGACAAGGAGATCATCATAGGCAGGGATCCGGCAAAAGCATCCGTCGTACTACACTCAATAGAGGTATCGCGCTCTCATATGAGTATTGTCTATCAGAGTTCCTCGGGGACATTTATCATCAATGATCTCGACTCCAAAAATGGTGTCTACGTGGCCAGGGCGGAGGAGACGCAGTTCAAAAAGGTCAAGACTACGGTGTTACGCGATGGGGACAGATTTATTGTTGGGCTGCGGGTTGCCGAGTTTGAACTGAAAAAACAGTTGCCAGACTCTCAGACAGATAACCAACAAGGGGATTGAAAACAATTAGCTCGGGAGGTATATTTCAATATCATGGTTAAGCTGGTAAAATGTACTAATGGTCATTTCTATGACAAGAGCAAGACGCCTTCTTGCCCTGATTGTGAGCTTATAAAGGGTGTGCTTGAGCCAACGGCCTCTGTCTTTGGCATTGGCGAAACATCCGTAAGTGGGTCACACGATCCGTTGCATGTTGAGGAGGCAAACGAACGTCCTGCACAACAATGGCTCACTTTTAACCCCACTACCGGATGGCTGATCGTCATAGAAGGCGATTCCAGAGGACAGGACTACTGCCTGAAAATAGGCAAAAACGAAGTCGGACGAAGCAAGGAAAATCACATCAGCATAGAGACCGACAGACTGATGTCGCGCAAACATGCCCTGCTGTTCTATTATCCAAAGTTAAACAGCTTTTTCATAGAAAACCTCTCTCCACAAGGCACCAAGCTCAACGGACAACCCATAACAGAGAAAACGAGACTCAAAGACTTGGACGTTATTGAAATGGGCAGCACAATGTTTTTGCTCAGAACCCTATGCGATGAGGACTTCACATGGAAAGATTTTGGTGAAGACACCACCGGCATACAACAACCCAAAAACCTATAATAGCCGATAACTAAGGAATATGTGATTATAATGGCAACAAACACCCAAACATGAAAGCCGACAAGGCCGTATCGCAACAAAAACCAACTGGTATACGCAAGAGACTTTCGGCATATCTCAGACCACAGCTTAAGTATTCACGATGGGTATTGCTGACTGTCATGTTGTTGTGCTGCTGCCTCTCTGTCCTGGCGAGGTACAACCAGTACCACCAATGGCAGAAGAACCCCGATATGCACTTCGTCGATGGCAAACCCATGATGACCACGATGGATGCCTTCCTGTGGTTGCGCTTTGCACGACAATACAAGACCGACTCCTATGATGACACCGGCCCCGATACTATGAGATTCTACCCCGTGGGGTACAGTAAACCCGACTTTATCCTGTTGAGCTATCTGTCGGCCAAACTCTCTGTCCTCTTTGACAACATTGAGGACAACGCTACAATAGTAATACCGATATTGGCGAGTCTCTTCATAATACCTTTTTTTGTCTATTTCTTTGAAATAGGTTATCCCGCTGCCGCCGTTGTGGGCAGCCTTGTTGGCACCTTTAACCACATCTATATGGTAAGAACGGCAATAGGACGAGTGGATACGGATAGCCTCAACCTGTTTTTCTTCTTCCTGGTGTCATACTTTGTCCTGCTCACGTGCAAGGACAACAAGGAGCGCAACCTTTATCTGTACAGTGCCATAGCCGGTGTCTCCATGTTTGTCTTTCATAGGTGGTATCACCTCAGTATGCTTGCGGAGTTCTACGTGTTTGTGCTCGTTGTTTATCTGCTCATAAACAAAATTCCCTGGAGAAAGACGCTGAAGGCCGCAGGGATTTTTGTGCTCTTCTCCGCAGGCGATGCCGTTTTAAGCATCACACGGACGCTGTTGGCTGAATTGTCAAAGTTCGCTCCGGAGGCTTACTCCGCATACATACCGGTGATGTTTGTTGTATCCCTGTACCTCTGTGAAATCATAGTAACCGTTTCATCTGTCTTGCCGAGCATGGTTGATTATCTTTCAGCCTATACCAAAAGGATTTTCAAGTTTTATTGGACCGGCACAAACGTCATCTTCACTACGCTCTACATTATCAGTATGATTATGCTTCACGGTAGCGGTTTGAATATCATCGCTATATGCTTGTTGCTTGTGGTCTGCTGTCTCTACCTTGAGAGATACAGTCGGTTGACGTTATTTAAGATAGCTACTGTATTATCACTTGTCATTTTGTTGCCAACTGTCTTTTATGCTGCAAAGAATATAGCAATTAGTGTTCAAAACTCCTATCTCATGCACTATGTCAATGAGATGAAGTATAATCTTACAACCGGACTTATGGTCAAACAGAATGTGTTTTCAACCGTTGAGGAAATGCAAAAGACACCCGTTGATGTTCTACTGTCGTTTATATTTACAAAATCCATCTTAAGTGTTATAGGTCTTATGTTTTTTGCCGTATTCAGCATTTATCACATAAAGAGGCTCGTCCCTCTGCTACCGCTCATCATTATGGGCCTGTTGACGTTCAACGGCTCAAACCGATACGTGATGAGTCTCGCACCACTTGTCGGCATAGGATATGGCTACGTGATAGCCATAATTATGAAGCTAATCATGGATTCATTTAACACAAGGGACATAGTCAAGGAACTGGCAGTTTATGGTATGTCGTTGCTTTTTTTCCTCTCCGTGTTCAATCAAACGGCATACTCCTATGTGCCGCAACCCTCACTGCCAACTGACATCTACAGGGCAATGTCTCAACTCAAGGGCAAGTTGCCCCAGGACTCCGTAATACTGACTTGGTGGGACTTCGGCTATGCCATCGTTGATACAACCGGTTATGCCACATTTCATGACGGCGGCACACAAAACACCACCAACACAACCTATATTGCCCGTGGTCTCACCTCCGGCAGTCAATACGAACTGTACAACATAGCCGGCATGCTCTGTGCCAAAGGCTCCGCTGTCACCGAGGACATCATAAAAAAAGACCAGGCCCTTAACTCTGTTATAGACAACGTCAAGGTTGATAACATCTACCTTATGTACACAAGAGACCTGTTAGGAAAATTCCAGGCGATATACTATCTCAGAGGTACTATCCCAAGCAAACACGCCAATCAGAACAACCCAATGGCAGTCCCCTTATCTTGTCAATCCTTTGATGGCGGGGTTTTATCCTGTAACTCTGACACCATAGACCTCAACACGGGTCTCATAAACAACTCTACAGGCATTGCAAAGACAGTTTTTGCAGAACATGGCAAAGTAACCAAACAAATCAACTACGAAAACCAATCCGACATATTCTTGGAGCTGATTGTAGAAAAAGGCAGGATTTCGGAAATCTATGTGATGAAGGATGCCTTGTTTTACTCGAACCTCAATCAGATGTTTATCCTGGGTAACTACGACAGTGCCATCTACGAGGAGACGCTCAATGACTTCCCTGCGATGCGGGTCTTTAAGCTGAGGCCTCACCCCTTGGCTATGGGCAGTGGCAGTCTCACACAGACGAAGTAACTGTCCTGTCGCTGCCTGGTGCGCATATCTGACCCGTACCTGTCCAGTATCCTGATGGTGATCTCTTTTCCCAGCCCGGTGCCCTTGTACGCCGATGGTGCAATGTCGTTTCTGATGTACAGGCACACGTGCTTGTTTACCACACGCAGTCTGATACTGATCGTTCTGACGGAGTACCGGATGGCGTTGTCTATGAGGTTGTAGAGGATATCCTCAAGGTCGTTATATGCCATGAGGGTGCTGACACTGTGCAGATCAAGTGTGAGGTGCCTGGCACTTAGTTCCGGTGCAAAGCAGGACACCATATCCTCAATGGCCTCTGCAACGTTGACGACCTCGTTGATATTTACGTAGTCCGTGGCGCTCATCTTCAGTGTCCGTTTCACGTCTGCCTCTATCCTCGTGCATGTCTGCTCGATCCTGTCAATGCAACCGTTATCGGCAGGGCTGGTCTTTAATATCTCTACGTTTATCTTGAGGGTTGACAGGAAGTTGCCTATCTTGTGGTTAAACGACAACAGCAACAGGTCCAGAAATCGTTCCTTGCCCTCTATATCTCTGACAAATCGTGCAACGCTCATATACGTAAACAGCACCAGCGACAAAAACAACGCACTCTCCAGGCCAAAGACAATAATGCCAAAGCTGTTCAACCGCTGTCGTATATATGGTCGTCTGATATAGTAGTACTGTCCCTCCTGCATCCCCTCAACTGCCACAAGGTCACTGCGGTTGAGCGGCTGAGGGCTGATAACGATGAAGTCCAATGGGTGTGTCCGTCGCTCAGGTTCACTCATCTTTGCATATGGAGTCACTGCATCTGCAATCACCTCCGACATGTTGTTTTCAAAGTACGCTACAATCGCTATGTTAAAGACGAACAACCAAAACACACTGATCACTATAAATAGGATTATAACCCTCGTGCCAACATGCATATTAATCACCCCTGAGACACCCCGGCCACAAAGAAGCCCCCTTGACCCCATGATGCTCAATCGTAAGATTTATATACCAAGATAAATCAGGTTTGCAAAGTCTTGTCAATGCCACACCACAGTGTTTTTGCAAATTCCATTTGGTTAGGTATATAAAAGCTTTTATCCATGTACTTATAAACAATTTTAGCATAACACATCATAATTTTACGGTATCTTAATTTCTTTGTCTTAGTGGGGGTGAACTATTACGTCCTGCGGCACTTGTGCTATAATAAAGTAATGGAACGTAACGAGGCAATAGACCTGTTGAAGCAACACGAAACAGACCTTAAGCGGCTTGGAGTTAAGCATCTCTTTATGTTTGGTTCAACAGCGCGCGGCGAAGCTAAAGACGGTTCCGATGTTGACCTTTTTTTTGACTATGAGAGAGAAAATTTCGGTCTCTTTGAACTGATGGATGTGAAGGAACGCACGTGTCAAATCCTTGGCTGCAAGGCTGATATTATGACGCGCGATAGTCTGCACAGGATGCTGCGGGAGCGCATAGAGGCTGCAGCGATTATAGTATTCTGATGACCACATTTTCGCTTATTCCACGCCTGACTGACATCGTCGAAGCTATCGAAGGCGTGTGCGGCACTTTAGAGGGCATTTCGCTTGATGCTTTTGAAGCCGATTGGCAAAGACAATTATCGGGAGACATCTGGAGAAGATTCTTCAGGATAGAAAAAAAGTAGTAATAGTGGGGGTAGCAGGGCAATCGCATTAGAGAATTTACGGTCAAAAATAATGAAGGATAAGGTTGTCCTTGTAACATTGGGCGACCCTGGCGGGGTTGGCCCGGAGGTGGCGCTCAGGGCGCATGAGCGGTTTGCAGACCGACAACTCGTGTTTGTAGGTGACGCGGGCATTGTACGGAAGACGCTGGATCTCATCGGTCTGAAACGTAACATCAACGACATCAGCTCGACCAACGAGGCAGACTTCCGGAGGGGCGTTGTAAACGTGCTTTCTGTCAACAAGCTTGAGGTGGAAGTTGTATCGGTACCAACGGCGCAGGGTGGCAGGGCGAGCGCTGCCTACATCAAAAGGGCCGTGGATATAATACTAAGCGGAGATGCCCATGCGCTGGTTACGGCACCGATATCCAAGGAGGCATTGAAGCTGGCTGGCGTTGACTTCAGCGGTCATACAGAACTGTTGGCGCACCTGACCTCTGCCACGGAATATGCGATGATGCTCTGCGGGGGACCATTGCGGGTGATACTCGTGACGATTCACGTGCCGCTTAAGGACGTCCCCACGCTTATAACCACACAGAGGGTTTTAAAGACGATCCGGCTGGCCTCCAGGGCGGCCAGGATGTTTAAGCTTACCGCTCCCCGGATTGCGGTGGCCGGTGTCAATCCCCACGCCGGTGAGGCCGGCATCCTGGGCAACGAGGAAGACAGAGACATCCTGCCGGCAATCAGGCAGGCACAGGCAGAGGGTATCCCCGTTACTGGCCCCTACCCCCCGGATACCGTCTTTCACAGGGCGTACAAGGGCGAGCTTGATATCGTCGTGTGCATGTACCACGACCAGGGTCTTATACCATTAAAGATGATCGCCTTTGACACGGGCGTCAACATAACCATAGGACTACCCTTTGTGCGGACATCTCCCGATCACGGCACCGCCTTTGACATCGCATGGAAGGGCATTGCAGGCTGCAATAGCATGGTTGAGGCTATCACGATGGCATTTGAACTCAACGCCCGATGCTGACCGCTCTCAGACGCCTACCTCTTAAACAGTTTCTGCGGTTTGCACTCATCGGGGTGCTCAACACCCTCGTTGACCTCGTTGTCCTCAACATCGAGACGCTGATCACGGGAGCCAGACAGGGAACGCTATTTGCCATGCAGAAGGCTGTGTCTGTTATGGTTGCCGTGTTTTTCAGTTATCACTTCAACAAACGCTGGACCTTTGAAGACCGGTCAACCGGAAAAGACAGGAAAAAGCTCCTACAGTTTATCGTTGTCAGTGCAGCAGGTATGGGCTTAAACGTCACCGTGGCAACGATTGTGGCCACCGTGGGGGTCGGTTATACAGGCATCCATCCCCAGGTTATGGTCAACATCGGGGCGTTGTGTGGAACGGCAGCGGGACTGCTATGGAATTTCGCCGGTTACAAGCTGTGGGTATTTAAGCAAAAAGACGTCTGATATTCTCCATAATCAAGGTTACATGATCAGCGGGCTATTCAGGAGGGCATTACTCTGGGCAGAGCGGGTGGTGTTTTCAAGGAGTGTGGCAATAGTAACTGGCCCAACCCCTCCCGGTACCGGGGTCACCAGCGAGGCTCTCTGCAAGACTTCCTCAAAGGCAACGTCACCGACAATCCTGCCGTCCTTGAGGACGTTGATACCGATGTCAACAACCACGGCACCGTCCTTGATCATATCACCTCTGATAAGGCCGCTGACACCGGTTGCAGAACAGACAATGTCGGCATTGCGCAGGTAGGCTCCGAGGTCTGCCGTGCCCTTGTGACAGACGGAGACGGTTGCCTCCTTTGCAAGCAGCATCATGGCCAGCGGCTTACCAACGGCAAGACTCTTGCCAATGACCACGGCGTTTTTCCCCCGCAACTGCACACCGTAGTACTCAAGCAGCCGTATTACGCCAAACGGTGTACACGGCAAAAATCCCGATGGGGTGCAGGGCAAGTAATCCGCCTGTTGGGGCAGGAACTGTTTCTCTGTGGCTGCTCTGGAGAAGTCGTGTGCAAATATCTGGAACGTGGACTCCTCGGCAGCCAGTCTCCCGACGGAGACCGAACCAAGACCGTCAACGTCTTTTTCCGGAAGGATGGCGTTTACAACCCTCCTGGGATTGATCCTGTTACTGAGTGGAAAGAGCACCAAGAGACCATTAATTCGCTCGTCGCGGTTGATATCAAAGATGGTGTTCAGGACTTCGTTCAGAGATACGGAGGCAGACATTCTGTATTGGTAGGTGTTGATGTGTACACTCTGTGCGACGTTTACGGTGGCCTGGAGGTACTGCACCGAGGCGGGGTTGTCGCCAACGATCATTAGTCCCAACCCAACCTCTATGCCGGCCTCCTTGAGGCTGTCAACCCTCTGTTTTACCCTGACTCTGATTTCACTGGCCAAGCTATGGCCTTCCATCACCTGTCCCATTTTTTTATAGCTGGTCCTTAAAGAAATTGTACTTCAACTCATCATCGATAGTGGAATGTGGGCCATGTCCTGGTAGTACTTGCGTAAGTGGGGGGAGTTTCATGAGGCGTCGGAATGAGCTTTTCAGGTCAGTGAGACTGCCTCCTGGCAGGTCAGTTCTGCCAACCGAGCCAGAAAACAACGTATCACCGCTTATGAGCAGCCCCTTGATGTACAAACATATACTGCCGGGTGTATGGCCTGGGGTGTGCATGACCTCAATGGGGATATCGCCAAGTTTGATGGTATCACCCTCTGCCACGTATCTGTCAGGGCGTGGCAGGTGGTCGATAGAAAACCCCCAGAAGGATGCCATATCCCTGGATGACTCATACGTTGGGGTCTCAGCCGCATGGAAGATCAGTTCTGCGCTTGTGGCTTCTTTTAACTCTGGCACGGCGCCAATGTGGTCAAAGTGCGTATGGGTGCATACGATCCTCTTGAGAGTGATGCTGCTACCACCGATTCCCTCTTCCACGAAGCTGAGTATCCTGTCCGGCTCATCACCGGGGTCTATGACGATAGCCTCTCTGCTCTGTTCGTCTATGAGGAGGTAACAGTTTACCTCCAGTGAACCAACAACAATTCGTTTTACTTCAATTCCCATAGAGTTTTAGTGTTTAGTTGAAGAACAGGTTTTGGTTCTTTAACATGCCCAACGACAGCAAGAACGCATACAGACAGAGGGACTCTATCATACCCAATCCAATGATCAGGATGACCATGACCTTACCTGATGCCCCGGGGTTTCTGGCAACACCCTCGCAGGCCTTACTCAGTCCGATACCTTGTCCGATACCAGTACCCAAGGCCGCGATGCCAATGGCCAATCCGGCTCCGATGGCCACCATCGCCTGCACATTTGCAGTTGAATCACCCTCTGCCGCAAAGGCAAGGGGTGAAAAAACAAGCACCATCGTCAGTGCAAACAGAAATACTGAGAGCTTTTTCATCTTTAACCTCCTTTTATGATTTATATCATCAACATCTGTGATATTTTTAATTAAAAGGGCCTTGTTTAATGTGCCTCGCTCACGGCGCCCGACAGATACAGGGTTGCAAGCAGGACGAAGACAAACGCCTGTATCACACTGACCAAAGTGCCCAGGCCGAGAAAGATGATCGGGACAATGGCCGGTGCAAGGACGCCCAAGACGGTCAGAATGATATGCTTTGAGACCATGTTGCCAAAGAGCCTGATGGTCAGCGTCACCGGTCTGGCGATGTGTCCGATCAGCTCTATGAGAAACATCATGATCATCAGGGGGAGAGCGTATATTTTACGTATTGGGCCGAGGAACTGGTTTATGTATGCCAGCTTGTGCACCCTTAATCCATAGTAGTGGGTGGCCAGAAAGACCGGCAAGGCGCACGAGGCGGTTGTGTTTATATTTGCGGTAGGCGCCTCAAACCCGGGGATGAGTCCCATCAGGTTACAAACGAGGACGTACAGCCCCAGCGTACTTATCAGCGGGAACAAGGGTTTGGCCCAGTGGTCGAGGTTATCCTTGCAGAAGTTGTACAGGGCCTCGATGAGAGTCTCCACGACGTTTTGCAGTCCGCGTGGCACGAGGTTCAACGACCTATTTACTAGCACGGCCACCGTTATTAATATGGCCATTGCCAACCACGAGTAAGTTACATAGCCCGGTACCCCCGGTATCTCTATCAGCGCATGTGACTGTTCCAAGTGCTCCCTCCTTATAAATAAAGCTATTGTACCTGTGTTGCGTTTAAAAGTCAAGAAGAGTTTTTTTCGGGTGCATAAATTTTTGGTGGGTGGTTTCTTTCCCCCTTGTGAGCCTGGATGAGACTGAGGAAGGTTGCTGCGGCCTGTGAGATGGGATAGGCAGCGGCCTTTTCTACGGCATTAAGGGCATATATCTCACGATTTTCTGCGATCTGCTTGATCTTATCGGCAAGTTCCAGGGGGTTGCGGGGGTTATCCATGATCAGCCCGTCCCTGCCGTGCTGTATGATTTCGGCAGCACCGTTGTTTTTGGTTGTAACAGCGGCAGTACCACAGGCCATCGCCTCAAGCGTGGCATTACTGAAGGGGTCGTACAACGTGGGCAGAACAAAAACGTCGGCGGCAACATACAGCCTTTCGATGCCCGATTGCGGCCCGGCAAAGACAACACGGTCACTGACGCCCAACTCCTTTGCCAACCGCCTGTACTTCAACGTACTTCCAGCCCCGGCAACGATCATCCTAAACTCTGCCCCCAGGTGCGCAAGGGCCGACACGGCAAGAGCCAATCCCTTCCGTTCAAATCCCGAACCGGCAAACAACAACAACCGGCAACCCTCCTCCGGGATGCCAAACTTTTCCCTCACCTGCACGACACACGACGACCTGTTGACAGTGGGTCTCCTGAAACGCTCCAGGTCTACACCGTTGTACAGCACGACGATCCTGTCGTCTCCTATGCCGTAGTGCTCCATGATCTGCTCCTTGACCATCCTTGAGTTGGCAACAATAAGCGGGGTTGTGTGAAAACACTGACGCTCAATGGACAGCAGCGTCCTGTGCATTGGGTTGAGGTCAAAGGAGAGCCGCCTGAGTCTGCCCACGCCTTGGCCCCTCAGAATCAGCCACTGCTTGTGACAGCCATCCCCGGCACGATAGATATCCTGACAGGTGGTGCGTTCAAAGCTCACCGTGCAATCGCAGTTGAGCGCCTCTGCCACGTGCATGGTGTTGCGATTAAAACTCAAAATCGATGTCAGGGAATTGAGGTTGAAGGTTTCTATCTGGTGGCAGTGGATGTTTTCGCAGTCCGTCCAGTTGGTTGACAGGACGTGGATATCGTTGCCGGAGTTTTTAAGGTGCCGGATGAGCGAGTTCAGGTAGTTCTCGGCACCTCCGTAGGGGTTAAAGGTCTTTCGGATAAATGCTATCTTCATTTTGATTTCCAGTCTTTCTCTGTAGCAGAGTCATATACAGGCGTTCTATTTTAGAGACCATGGCCTCAAGGCAGTGGTCTTCCAGGACGAAAGTCCGTGCATTTTTTGTGAGTTTGGTTACCAGTGCGGGGTCGTTTACAAGCCTCAGAATCTGCGCTGCAATGGCCTCATGGTCACCGGAGTCAACCAGCAGACCGGTCTCCTCATGGACAACGACCTCCGGCACCCCCCCAACCCTCGTTGCAACCACGGGCACCCCGGACGCCATCGCCTGAAGGACGCTCTGTGGCACCCCCTCAGAGAACGAACTCAACACGCACACGTCGCTGAAAGAGTATATCCGGGCAACATCTTCAATATATCCCGTGAAGATGACGTGTTCCGATATGCCGAGGGTTTTGGCGACGTTTTCGAGTCTGTTTCGCCCTGGGCCATCCCCCACCAGCAGACACC
Organism: Candidatus Magnetobacterium casense; assembly: GCF_000714715.1. Lineage (GTDB taxonomy): Bacteria > Nitrospirota > Thermodesulfovibrionia > Thermodesulfovibrionales > Magnetobacteriaceae > Magnetobacterium > Magnetobacterium casense. Next base: position 17,224 of record NZ_JMFO01000010.1, on the reverse strand, counting down.
TGGCATGGGGCAGTGCCTCAAACACCCTCTTAAATGCCTGGAGCGTTACCTCCTGTCCCTTGACCGTCCTGAGTATTCCGACGTTGGTGATTACGACTGCGTTGGTATCAAGGCCGTAGTCGGTCCTGGCCTGCGGTTGCCTTGGCGTGTCAAGAAACCCCTCGTCGATTCCGGTTGGGATGCTGACCACCCGCTCCGGTGGAAATCCACAGTTTTTTATGAGGTTGTCTCTCATGTTCAGGCCGCAGGTGATATAGGTATCGGGCAGGTAGTGGATAAAGTTGACGATGTTTCTCTTGATCTTTATATCGAGGTGTCTGGTTCTGACCAGGACGGGGGTCTTGGCCATCCTGGCGGCGAGTCCGCCGATCCAGGAGTCCTTGCCGCTGTGGGTGTTTACCACGTCAAATTGTTGCCCCCGTATGAACTTGAAGAGTTTCCATATGCTTATAATGTCATAGTTCGACCTCAGCGGTAACGTATAGGTATCGATGGCTTTTTTTCGTGCCTCGTCCCTGATCCTTGCGTGTTCCCTGCAAACGATACAGGCATAGTGTCCGCGCCGTATCAGGGCATGAGCCTCCGTGAGCACCCGCCTCTCCTGCCCGCCAAAACCATCCGACCACTCAGTATGTACAATACGCATCTAAGCAGGAGTAATTGGTCTGAAGTTGCACCCGCTCTTCTATCGCAGCGGATCGCACCAGCCCGGCCACAAATAAGCCCACTTGAGCAAATATTGCCGAGTTGTAGCGTAATAGTTCATAAAAAGTATCATCTCTTACATTTTACATCAGTCTTAACTTTACTGCAGCACCACAATCAACCATGGTCGGTAGAGTATATGCCATGTTACACTGGTTGTTACGTGGCATTATCACTATGCTTGATTAAAGTGACCACGCTTGAATGGAGTGGTACCAACCACTATATTGCTTATATTGCTTTCGGTTTTTGCCGTCATTACGATAAGGAAGCGCAAGACTGTAGGAACGATATTCTTGTTTGCTGGTTCTCCAATGGAGATGTAATTTTAGATATGTCCATATTAGACGTAATTATAAACAATATTATTGTGATATGTAAATGGTATAGATAATTATTTATCCCATATTCTTAGACGTAACTATCTGACACAAAAATAACATTATCCTTATTTATCATTGTGTTACAGTTTTTAGGCAATCACAACTGGTAAGGATGGGTACTATGCTGTTAAGTATGCCACAGTGGTAACATACATCACTTTTATAACATTAATTTGACAATTTACATAAATTATGCTTACAATAAAAGACTTTTACTTGTCAAGAAGATAGGCTATTATTAAAAACGGTAAGGTTACAGCAATTATTAAGGAGGAAGATTACAATGAAGCGTATTTTAGTAATTGGTGGCGGTAGTGCAGGCGTGATGTTTTCTAACAGAATGAGGAACGAGTTTAGTCCCGATGAGGTTGAGATTACGGTCATCGAGCGCAATGAGATGCACGTATATCAGCCGGCTTTCACGCTGGTGGTCTTTGACCTGGATGATCCCAAGAATCTGCTCAGACCAGTGAAGGATCTCTTTTTCGATGGCATCAAACTCGTACATGATGTTGCAGTCAAAATAGACGCAGACAACAGCAAGGTGGTAACAGAAAAACACGGCGAAATATCTTACGACTACCTGGTGGTTGCCTCGGGCGCCAAGTTGTTCTTTGAGGAACCGGAGGGGTTGAAGGAGGGTATCGAGGCCGGCAAGAACGTATTTACATTCTACAAACTCGACGGCGCAATCAAACTAAGGGATAAGCTCAAGGATATGGACGGAGGAACGATAGCGATGTCGGTGTGCGAGATGCCCATCAAGTGTCCTGCTGCCCCGATGAAGTTCATAATGATGGCAGAGGACACAATGAGAATCAAGGGCAAGCGGGACAAGTTCAAGTTTGTCTTTACGACACCGATGCCTGCGGTCTTTAGTAGGGAGCCGTATGCCTCAAAGCTGGTCAGCATATTTGGCTCACGCGGCATCGATACGGTAGCCAATTTTGCACCATCACAGGTTGACTACGACAAGGGCGTCATCAAGGACTACGGTGGTAAGGAGGTCAGGTTTGACCTGCTGTGCATCACGCCTCCGCACGGTGGTGAGGCCGTCATCGAGGAGTCCGAGGGCGTGGGAGATGCCGCCGGATGGGTCAGTTGTGACAAGCACCTGATGGTCAGCAAGAAGTTCAAAAACATCTATGGCATAGGCGATGCCTCCGATTTCCCCACCTCCAAGACGGCATCGGGTATACGCAAGCAGGCCAAAGTTCTGGTGTCACGTCTGAAGGCAGAGATCAAGGGTGAGGTGCCAACGGATACCTATGATGGCGAAATCATCTGTCCGATATTGACAAAGCACAAGCGGGTCATGTTTGCCCACTTTAACTATGAAGAGTCCATCTCGCCTGCCATTGAAAGTTATGGCAATTGGGTGTTAAAGGTCCACATGCTCAGGCCTCTGTACTGGAATCTTATGCTTAACGGGTTGGTTTAGGGCACAACTGCCGGTGATTGTCGTAAAGCATAAATATAACGATTGAGGAGTGAGATATGTCTAAGAAATCTATATTAGCCGCTTCAAATGGCGGCGACAGAGCGGCGGTGCAGGAAAAGATGGCAGCGCAGATAGATGAGATATACGGCAGACTCAAGCTGCTGGAAGGTCTCTATCATGACATCATGCCGGCCCTGGAGAAGATACCCAGGGAGATAAACTCCACCCTGAACGAGCTCAGAACCAAATTTGAACGTGAGGAAACCCTGCAACTGATCAAGGCCGTGGGCGACAACATCCCAACCTTCCTCGAAGCTATAAAGGCGATGGAGGCCTTTACAGGCTTTTTCAAGGATGTCCACCCCGCCGCAGAGAAGATCACAAAGGAACTGGGACCAACCATAAACTCCCTCAGATACGCCTTTGAACGCGAAGAGACCCTCGAACTTATACAGAAAACCGGTGAAAACATCCCGACATTCCTGGACATGTTAAAGACGATGGAGTGTTTTATCGGGATGTTTAAGGATGTCTATCCGGCAACGGAAAAGATCATGAAGGAGTTGACCCCCACTATCAACACAATGAGGTACGCCTTTGAGCGTGAAGAGACCCTCGAACTCATACAAAAAACCGGCGAAAACATTCCAACGTTCCTGGAGATGATAAAGACGATGGAGTGTTTTATCGGGATGTTTAAGGATGTCTATCCGGCAACGGAAAAGATCATGAAGGAGTTGACCCCCACTATCAACACAATGAGGTACGCCTTTGAAAAGGACGAAACCCTCACGCTCCTGCAAAAGACCGGAGAGAACATACCAACTTTTATAAAGCTATTAGACTTCCTGGCGCAGTTTGACCAGAGCGGCGGCTTGGATTACACCTTCAAGAGTGCCTCCGTCAAGGAGACGGAGTACATGATCAAGGGTATGGAGAAGTGCGCCGTAAGGACAATGCAGCAGCTCATGGAAAGACCGCTGAAGCCGGGTATGAAGAACCTCTTCTCATCCATGATGGACCCCGAGGTGCAGAAGGGCTTCATACTGTTGACAACCTTTGCCAGAAACATGCCCCAGTGTATGCTGGATACCATTGCAGAAAGCGAAGAGGTCATCAGAAAAAAGATATAATCGCACGCAGGATGATTCATTTGGTTAATCCCCCTCCCTCTCTCCAGAGGGGCAGGGGGATTTTTTAGTGCGTGCCTCTCTTTCATATGCTAGAGAATTTATTTGGCTCTTTTGTAATTTGACAGTGTCATATTTTAAGTAAACATGGGGATTGTCTGAACCGGTGTGTCCCCTAATAGATTGGATGATATCAAATGGGGTATAAATCAGGTGGCGTTACTGGAATAGCTTGTACCATATGGTCTTTTGAAACTCGATGAAGATGACCTTGGCACTCTCCCTCTCTTTCCACCACTGTTGGAGTTTTACATTTGAGTCTGTTGCCGGATAGACAACCATGGTTATGCCGTTGTTAGCGGCAAGGGGATTGTAGACGTTTCGTGCACGGGCCGTATGGTAATGAGACGTGACCAAAATAAATGACCTCGCCCCCCTGTCCTTTAATAGCCTCATGTTGACCTTCGCCTCTGCCGTCGTGCTCAACTGTGGAAGTCTCTCATCAGACCACACGGCATATTCAGGCTCCACGCCGCTGTCCTTTAGTTGCCTCAGATACAGTTCCGCTATCGTTATCTTCCAATAGATCGGTCCCCCCCAAAACACTATGTACTTACCGTATCCCTTCTTCAGCAGGTCAATGGCTGCCATGAGACGCTCCCCGGTATAGTCCCCGGTCAGTACGACAATGGCATCACAGGGCCTGACGTTGTCCTTATATACAAGTTGACTGGCCAGGTAGTTCAGGATTGGGACGTGAAAGGTATACAGGGCTATCAGAAGCACAACAAGGACAATAGCCGTCCGCTTTACCAGACGCCCCTTGTGCTTTGATCTTCTGTCTATGAGCATCGTCTGATTACCCCTACTGCTGTTGGAGACTCTGCAGACGCTGGCGTAGTTGCCTGTTTTCCTTTTGCAGGGCATACCACTTCAGCGCCTTGTCTATCGTATAGAGTATCTGTTCCTTTCTGAACGGCTTGGTGATGAAGTCAAAGCCACCCTTTTTGAGTGCCTCGGTTGCCGTTTCAAACGTACCGTATGCTGTGATGATTATAACGGGCAGGTCGTTGTCTATGTTCTTTATGGCGCCCAGTAGTTCAATGCCATCGAGGCCGGGCATCTTGAGGTCTGCTATAATCAGCTCAAAGCTGCCGGCTTTAAGCAGATCGACTACCTCCAGGGGATTGTTTGTGGTCGTCACCCCGTAGGGGGTCTTGTCCCTTATGATCATGGACAGTAGCTTGAGCATGTCTGGTTCGTCATCTACTATCAGTATGTTCTCTGGCATAATGTCTCCTCATGTATAAGATTTAAGTTAAAACGTTCGTGTTTAAATCCTCTGTCTTACCGTTTTCTTCTGCTATAACGGTCTCCGCCGGTGTTGCCGGCAACGTTATGATAAACGTTGTGCCGGTCTCTGCCGACTCTTCTGCCGTCCTTGTTTCAAATCGGACAGTGCCGCCATATTTGGTTATTATACCATAGCTGACCGACAAACCAAGCCCTGTCCCTTCACCAACCTTTTTTGTCGTAAACAGGGGGTCAAAGACCTTCAGGCGATGCTCTTTCCGGATACCCTCGCCAGTATCCGCAAGCCTGATCTCAACACCACTGCCGGCATCAATGCTGTCGGTTGACACCATCAAGGCACCCCCGCCCTTCATCGAAAACTCGGCGTTATTGATTATGTTTAATAATACCTGCTGAAGTTCCACCGGGTCTGCACGTACTACAGGCACTGCCTCAGAGAGATTCTTGTGGACGGTTATCTTTTTTAATTTCAGGTTTTTTCCTATGAATGAAAACAGCTCTTCTATGATCTTGTTTATCTCCACAAGCTCGAGTCGGGCATCGAGTTGACTCTGCTCTGAGCAGCGTGCAAAGCTCAGCAGGTTTTCGACTACCCGTTTGGCGTTGTTGGCCTGCTTTTCAATGATCTTCAGGATATCGTAGACGTCCGAATCGGGCGGTATCTTCTCCGAAAGCATGTCGGTAAAGCCAAGTATTATGGCCATGGGGTTGTTTATCTCATGGGCAACACCGGCCACCATTGTCCCCAGAGAGGCAAGCTTTTCCGTGCGGATCATGTTCTGTTCTATCAGAAACTCTTCGGTTATATCACGCGCTATGCCCAGAACCGCATACATCGAACCCTTCTCATCAAGCAGCGGGGTAAAATTTATGCTCAACCAGTAGTCCTTGCCGTCTATGTTGAGGCTGACCGTTTTCTGTTTGCTTATGTTGAAGTCGCAGACATCCCTGATTGCCTTCAGCACAAGCTCCCTTGCCTCAGCGGCAAAGAGGTCTCCAATACCCTTGCCAAGGACCTCCTTGGGTTTGGTCTTGAAAAACAGGTAGCCAAATATGTTCATGGAAAGGATATTGGTGTCCCTGTCAACCGAAAAAATCACGTCGTGGGCATTTTCCACCAACGACCGGTACTGGCGGACGGATTTACGCAGCTCCCGGGTCTTTGTATCTACTTCCGTTGTAAGCGTGCCAGTCCAAGTGGTCAGAATCCGGATTATCAGCACAAACAGCAGGATCAATACCGATATGAACACTCCTCCGATGACAAACTGCCTCAACTGGATAGAGTGAACCTCATCCTCCACCTCACTCAACGGTGCAACCACCGCCACAGACCACGTGTGTGAACTTGCCGAAACATTGACGGGTGTAAACGCTATCAGCTTGGTACAGGCATGCTCACTGCCCCGGTGCCAACCCGATTGATACAGACTCATGCCCTCTTTGCCCATGAGCATAAGCTCACGTTGCAGCCTGTTTATCTGCTCAAAGGACACGTATGACACCTTCTGCTTTCTGACCTCAAAGGCATTCTTGCCAATAAAGCTGGTCTCAGGGTGATACAAAAACAGGCCATTGTTGTCAATCACCCAGGCATATCCGGTCTTGCCGGAGATGATTGTGTCGGCTACCTTACCTGTGAGTGAGTTGACATCCACCGTGAAGACCATGACACCCTTAAAGGTACCCGATTGCTCCCAGAGGGGTGCTGCCATATCCATCAACAGCATGGTCTTGCCACTGGCTGATGGAATGGCGTACACCTCACTCAACAGTACGCTGTTGGGGTCTTTACGGGGGGTAGTGGCTACATTGGCCCAGGTCAGGTATGCACCGTCTCTGGCGGATTGGCTGACCTGGTTGTACTGTGCGTTGTTTAGCACGTAGCTGATACGTCCTTCCTTGTCAATTACCCTGACCAGGAGCAAGCCCTTATCCCTTGAGCTTTCAAGAGACATCCTGAGCTGACGCATCAGATGATCATCCTCGTTATACCGGTCAACAGGCCAGTATCTGATCATCTGGAGTTTGTCCGTCAGCAAATCAACGTTGTTTTTGATTTGCGTTGCCGCCCCCCTGGCTAATAATAACTGCTGGAGGTTGAACTTGGAGATGATAAGCTCTCGCACCTGTGCTGCCGACATCCACTCCAGAAACAGCACCGTCATCATCAAAAGCAGGGTTATTATCAGCAATACCCTGCTTAGATACTTGATGCTGCTCAGGGTAAGATATCTGGAAAACACCCTCGATAAACCCTTGCCCATTGTCTATATGCCCGACTCTAGTGTTTGGCCTTCTTCATTGAAAGCCCCAATCCCTCAAACACAAAGAATATGGCATAACCCCACATTATGGTATAAAACACGTAAAACACCAACAGTCCAACCATCAACATTAGTTTATCAGAAACCTTCTGCGGTTGTATACCATAAAAATTATATGCCGGTTCCACGGCCTTTTTGACCACAGTGTTGACGTCCTTTGCTTCTTTGACTTTTCCGTCCTTTTCGAGCTTTTTGGTCATCTTGGAAAGGGCGCCCCACCAGGCTTTCATGACGGCCTTACCGGGTTGTGCGTACTTGGACTGCAACTGTTCTCCGTTGTTTTGGAACATGGCCTCCGAGTCCTCAAGCACTACCCCAAGGAGTTTGCCCAGTGAACCCTCCACGCTCAGGGCGCCATTGTTGACGCCGGCCTTGACTCCGGCTGCTGTAAACAGCTTACCGGCCAACTCTGCCTCCTCCGGTTTGTCCATGGTAATTGTCACCGATATGGGGCGTTCATCCTTCTTTTTGTTGCCTTCGATCAGGGTCGGGATAAAGTGCGAAGAACCCTTCGCCAGTTTATTAAACATATCGTCGGCATATACCAGACCATTCTTGCCATCACCAAAGACAGGTGAAAAGATGAGAATCAGCAGTCCGAAAAAACAAGCCGCAATCGCTATGCCCTTTACAAAAGCTCCACTATTTTTAATCATAACCTACGCCTCCTCTATGAATTTCTTGAGGTTGCCAAAGAACTTGGCAAATATCCACAGGGCAAAAAAACCAACAACAGCCCAGAACACGATATTACCGGTAACCTCGATGAAGGAACTGACTGATTTGGGGACATTTATCACGTCCAGTTCGGTAAACTTCTTTGGCAGCGTGGTAACCCTGTTGATAAATCCGGCCAATATGGATACGGCATAAAAGCCGCGGATGTGAGCACTCTTAACGACCTTTGTTGTAAGCGCCCCCACCTGGATGCCTATCAACGAACCCAGGAGCATACCCATTGCCAGCGTGTAAAACACGTACCCGTATATGGCGTACTGCGTGATGGCGGCAAAGCCTGCGGTAAATATTATCTGTAGTATATCGGTGCCCACGGTGGTCATCGATGAGACGCCGAATATGTAGACAAACATCGGGAAGGTTATAAACCCCCCGCCAACCCCCATGATGGCAGCCATGATGCCGACTACCACACCACCCAGGGCAACGATCACGCCGGATATGCTCCTGCCACCGGGGACGTAGTCTTCGTCGAACTTTATCATCGGTGGCAGGTTGATGTTTTGCACTTTAATCGTGATGCCTGGTACGCCTGCCTCTGAGCCGCCGCCGTGGACATCGCCGGTATCGGGGGCATTTCTGGTCTTTAAGAAGTCGATCAGCGCATAGGTGCCTAAAAAGCCCAACAGCACGGCATAGATCAGGCTGATAAATGCCTCGCTCAACAGTGGATTAAAGTCATAGAGGGTCTTGTTGATGTATCCCCCGATAAGCGCCCCGAATGTGGAACCAACCAGGAAGGCCACGGCCAGTTTCACGGAGACGTTGCCCAATTTCTTGTGTATGGTGGTGCCCATGATTGCCTTGGCGAAGATGTGGAACAGGTCGGTGCCAACTGCCAGGATTCCCTTGACCCCGGCGGCCATCAGCGCCGGTGTGATGATGAACCCCCCGCCTGCCCCTATGCAGCCGGTGATGAGTCCTGCAGCCATGCCAATTGCTATGGAAACAACAAATATCTTGGTAGAGTAAAATGCCGGACCGTATGCCGTCTTAGCGCCTATAAAGTCTCCGGCCTCCACAAATGCCACCGCCAGTATCGGTATGATACCGGCAAGGAGCAACCACACCCGCTTTTTGTTCTTAACGATGCTCATCGACACCTCATAGTCCCACTTGGCGTGCGCTATGGAAGCCGATTTCAAAACCTCAAATATCCTGCGTCCTATGCCCATTATACCTCCTAAAAGTATGTATATAGTTTTGTTGGTTTATTGTTGCCTTGCTATCCAAGGCGTAACCTGTTATTTGCAGATAACATGCCACCAACAAAGACCACCGTTTTAAGAGGATATAGCGTCAACTACAGACAGGGGGGTGCAATTTCTTATTGCAGGGCTTTAGTGCATGTTTTTATTGCAGCTTTAGGAAAGAATCAGGATGTACAGTTTTTTGCATGCAAGAATTCCTTGCACCCACTTGCCGTAAAAATATCGCGGGGTATTACGTGATATTGGGGGTGTTGCAGCTAAAACAAGGGGGATTGCCCTACTTCATGAAGCGGAGGAACTTGGCTATCATGTCAAGCGCCATGGGGTTGGTGGCGAGGATCAGGAAGATAATAATCAGAAAATATATTTTCATCTCAAGACGCACGGCCTTGAATTCGCCGTCTATTCTCTTGAATTCGCCGTCCATTTTTCCCTCAAGGCGTGTAAACCGCTCGTTCATTTCAAGTCGCACGGCCTTGAATTCGCCGTCTATCCGCTTGAATTCGCCGTCTATCCGCTTGGATTCCACATCCATTTTAGCCTCGAGGCGGGTAAATCGTTCGTTTATTCTGCTTTCCAGCAGGGTCAGTTCTGTTTTTGTGGCAAATTTTTTGTCAATTTCCGAAAACTTCTTTTCAATCAGGTCGGTTAACTTATTGTCAACCTCTGCAATCTTTTTATCAACTTCCGAAATCTTCTTGTCAACCTCCGAAATCTTTTTTTCGATTAGCTCCGAAAGCTCTTTCCTGACATCATAGAACTTTTTGTCAACCTCTTTTCTTAGCTCCGAAAAATCCCTGCGAATTTCGGCGAACTCTTTCCTGACCTCCGCCAGGATTTCCTCTTTGTTGGTCTTCCACTTGTACTCGGTGATATCCGAAATCGTAGTTTCGATGGCGTTTACAACACGTTTGGCGTTGTCATAGCCGATCCCGTCTTCAAATGCCTCATACACGTCTATTGGTAACGTCACTGCCATAACATTTATTATACACCGTCAACGTCTAAATATCAATCCCAAACATCCGCACCACTCAGATCGGGGCTGGCAATTGTCGGATTGGTTGACATTTTCGCCGGAGTTTTCGGATAATAAAGCCATGCGGATTAAGTTAAACGGTGAGGATTTCGTCGTTGAACATGGAGCTACCGTTGGGCAGTTGCTTCAGGCCATCGGGGTACAATCGCAGGCGGTGGCCGTAGAGGTGAACCTGCAAATCGTCAGGCGCTCCGAGCATCAGGCACACACCCTTAAAGAAGGCGACTCCGTGGAAGTCGTCAACTTCGTAGGCGGCGGGTAGTCGTCCGGAAAGAAGGTCGGCAACCCCGGCATCGGTAAAGATAAAACCTAAGAGACGTAAAGCAGGGGTAGCACCCAAATCAATCGTGGTCATGCAGCCATTTTTATGGACACTAGAGTGTTAGATATCTACAGCGTCGGGATGTTAGGTTCTCTGCTGGGGGTTTCGTTTCTGGCGGGGATCAGGCTCTATGCCACGGTGCTTGCCTGCGGATTGGGGATCAGGTACGGGCTTATCATCCTGCCTGGGCATATGTCTGAGCTTAATATGCTGGCACAGCCACCTGTGCTGATTGTCGTTGGTGTGCTTTGCGTCGTGGAATTCCTTGCCGATAAGGTTCCATGGGTTGACAGCACGTGGGACTCCATACATACGATCATACGTCCTGTGGGCGCTACCCTCCTGGCAATGGAGGCAACCGCCGGTGTTAGACTGGACCCGATTCTCTCCCTTCAGATATTACTGTTATGCGGAGGATTGTCGTTGTCATCACACTCGGTTAAGTCCGTGGTGAGATTGATGGTAAATCAGTCTCCTGAACCCTTCAGTAACTTCTTCATAAGCGCCGGGGAGGACGTCTTTGTTGTAGGAGGGATATGGTTTTCTATCAATCATCCAATATTAACGTTGAGCTTTGTAGTTATATTCATGCTCGCATTCATTTTTTTTACCCCGCGCTTATATCGCTGTCTGATTATAGAGTCCTCGGCAATATTGGCCCTGATCAGAAAACTCTCTGGTACAGCGCCTAAGGCGCCGGAGACGCTCGCCCAACATGATGGTTCAATAGCCGGCTTTGTGGACTACCTGCACAACAAAAACCTCATACAAGACAACAACGTACCCTTTCTCCACTGCATCTCCGGCAAGGGCGTTAAGATTGGCCGAAACTACAGGGGACTGTTGTGTATGACTGGCGATAAACTGATCTTCGTCTGCAAAAAGGCCTTCAGGTTTAATCACACAGAGATTCCAATGGCCGACATCAGGGATACAAGATACAAGACAGGTCTGCTCTTTGATACCTTGTCCATCTATGCTACCCACGCCATGCACTTTCAGCTCCTTAAGGGCCACTACGACAACACACATATATCCAGATTTACCTCTGCAACCTCATAAAAACGGTATACTGAAATGACACAGTTTTTTCAGGCATGATAATTGAGTGTGAAATAATGGGGTCAAGGGGACTTGGGGTGGCTCACCCCTCCCCTTGCAGGGGGTTCTGAAGGGCCAGGAGCGTCCTGGAGCGAAAAAGAAGCGGAGCCGCCCCTTTATTTCTTTTTCTTTTATACAGCGGAGTCGCCGACTTCTTGTATCTCTGCCGGATCTTTATCTTGAGAGAATACTCCCATGCTTGTAATTTTTTTGTAACGTTCTTGCAACAGCACGTCTTTTGGGATTTCCCTGAGCGTCCTGAGCGTATCTACGATGTATGTCTTGACAAGTCTTGCGGCCTCATCCATGTCGATGTGTGCCCCGCCCAGGGGTTCACTGATTATGCCGTCGATGACGTTAAATGCCAGTAGATCGGATGCCGTAAGCTTCAATGCCGATGCTGCCCGCGAAAAGTCCTCCTGTGTGAGCTTGTCCGACTCCCATAGGATGGCCGCACAGCCCTCCGGTGAGATCACGGAGTAGATGGCGTGCTCAAGCATCACGAGCCTGTCTGCCACACTGAGGGCCAGTGCCCCGCCGCTTCCACCCTCGCCTATGACAATCGATATCACGGGCACGCTCAACAACGAAAGCTCCAGGAGGTTTGTGGCAATGGCCTCGGCCTGCCCCCTCTCCTCCGCCCCTGAACCGGGAAATGCCCCGGGGGTGTCAATGAGCGTCACTACCGGAATGTCAAAGCGCTCGGCCAGTTTCATCAATCGCAGTGCCTTTCTGTAGCCCTCCGGATGGGGTTGACCAAAATTCCTGCCGATGCGTTCCTTTGTGCCGCGCCCCTTCTGATGTCCCACTATCAGCACGGAGTGGTTGTCGATGGTTCCAAAACCGCCGATGATCGCCGGGTCGTCGGAAAATCTGCGGTCACCGTGCAGCTCAAGGAAATCCTCCGTCAGACGCTTTATGTAGTCAAGCGTGTATGGACGCTCCGGATGCCGCGCCAACTGACACTTCTGCCATGGCGTCAGGGACGCTATCAACTCCTGCCGTCTCTGATTAAGCTGCTGCTGAAGCACTTGCACCTCACACTCAACCACGGGGTCACGCTCCTGTGTCTGAGTTGCAATGGCCTCCAGTTTAAGCTCCAGCTCCTCAAGGGGTTTCTCAAAATCCAGATAGGTTCTCATTATGTTTGCATTATTTTTTGAGTTTATTTAATATTTTAGTCGTGGCTAATTAAGCGCAATGGCACCCTTGCACGTGATACCCTCGATCTCATTTAACACCCCCTGGTCATAACCTACACTGTAGGATGTCATGATTGTCACCTCTGAGCCGTTCCAGGGGAGCCTAAGATACACCGGTATCTTGCCCTTGACATTGCGCCCAAGCACCTCTCTCAGACGCCCAAAGGTATCCCCATTACATGGGATGCGCGTGAGGTCTATCTCTATCTTTGAGAGCCTCTGCGCCAGGACGGCAGAGATGTCCGATACCTCATTGACGATCACCTTGGCCCCCTTTTCGGATATTTCGAGTTTGCCCCTTACCACAACAACGATATCCTTTTTGAGCAACTCCTGCACCTTTCCAAGCGCATCCGGATAGACGACACACTCCACCCAGCCATCATCATCCTCGAGGGTAACAATGGCCATCGTGCGCTTGTCCTTCAACTGCTTTTTCTTAAACGATGCCACGATGCCCGCCACGCTGACCTCCGTACCACTTACGCATTCCTCCAGGGCGGCGGTCTTTGTCAGGTGCAACTGACGCAAGAAGCCCTCGTACTTTCTCAGCGGATGACTGGTGATGTAAAAGCCCAGCGCCTGCTTTTCATACATGAGCTTATCGGCCTCCTCCCACTCGCCGTTATCCCCGTTGTTGGCTGAGACCTCAGCGGGACCGCCAAAGAGCGACGGCAACGCACCCTTGCCCGATAACAACCCGTCAAGCTCCTGCACTGCCCCTGCCCTGCTCCGACAGAGGCTGTCAAAGGCACCGGCCTTTATAAGACTCTCTGTTACCTTTTTGTTGACCCTGACACGGCGAAAGAAGTCCTCAAGACTCTGAAAATGCCCCTCCTGCCTGCACTGGAGTATGGTCTCTATGGCACTGCCACCAACCCCCTTGACGGCCTCAAGACCAAAGAGTATGGCCTTGCCCACGATATTAAACCGGCTACCGCTGTTGTTTATATCGGGGGGCAGTATGTCTATGGACATCTCCTGGGACTCCTTGATGAACTTGACTATCTTGTCCGTGGTGTCCTCGCAGGAGAGGTTGGCGGCCATGAACTCAACTGGGTAGTGCGTTTTTAGGTAGGCCGTCTGATACGAAAGATATGCGTATGCGGCCGAGTGCGACTTGTTAAACCCGTACTTTGCAAACATGGCCATGAGATCAAATATTTTGACGGCCATTTTTTCTGCTATGTTATTTTTTATGGAACCGGCGACGAACTCGTCTTTGAGGCGGTCCATCTCCTGGGCGATCTTTTTTCCCATTGCCTTTCTGAGGATGTCGGCCTGTCCCATTGTGAAGTTGGCGAGCTTGTTGGCGATTCGCATGACCTGTTCCTGGTACAGGATGACGCCGTAGGTCTCATCGAGGATGTCCTTTAGCTGCGGCAGATCGTATGTGACAGGCGTTTGTCCCTTTTTGCGTTTGATGAAGTCATCCACCATGCCGCTGCCAATGGGGCCGGGGCGGTACAGGGCAACCAGGGCAATGAGGTCCTCAAAGCGGTTGGGTGACATCTTGATAAGGATGTCCCTCATCCCCGGACTCTCCAGTTGAAACACGCCGGTGGTCAGACCACGACTTAACAGATCGTATGTGTCTTTGTCGTCAACGGGGATGTCCTTGAGCACGAGGTCGATCCCGCGCTCTGTGAGGTACTGCAGGGTCTGCCTGAGCACCGTCAGGGTCTTGAGGCCCAGGAAGTCAAACTTCAACAGGCCGATCTTCTCTATGGACCCCATGTCAAACTGCGTGATGATGGCGTCTTCTGAGGGGTTCTTGTACAACGGCGTGTAGTCGGTCAACGCAGTGGGCGAAATAACAACCCCTGCGGCATGGGTAGAGGCATGTCGGCACAGCCCCTCCAGGCGCATGGCAATGTCTACGAGGCGCCTGACATCGTCCGACCTGTCGTAGGCGCTCTTGAACTCGACCTCTGCCTCGAGGGCCTCCTTGATGGTGATATTGAGTGTGGCCGGGATGAGCTTTGCAATCCTGTCCACCTCGGCGTAGGGCATTCCCAGAGCCCTGCCCACGTCACGCACTGCCGCCTTGGCAGCCATCGTCCCGAAGGTGATGATCTGTGCGACGTGGTCTTTGCCGTAGCGCTCGGCCGTATAGACGATGACCTCTCCACGTCTGTCCTTGCAGAAGTCTACGTCTATGTCGGGCATACTGATGCGGTCGGGATTGAGGAACCGCTCAAAGAGCAAGTTGTACTTTATCGGGTCTATGTCGGTGATATCCAGGCAGTAGGCAATCAGCGAACCGGCCGCCGATCCCCTGCCAGGACCAACGGGGATGTCGTTGCTGCGTGCGAAGTTTATAAAGTCCCACACGATTAAAAAGTACGAGGCAAAACCCATCTTATTGATTACCTTCAGTTCGGTGTCAAAGCGTTCGGTGTACTGGGCGGATGGTTGTGTGCCTATCTTTTTGGCTAGTCCCTCCAGGGCAAGCCCCTGTAGATACATCTCAGCCGTTTGGGAGCCTTCTATGTAATACTGGGGCAGCATGTTTTTGTACAACTGGAAGGATAGGTTGCATTTTTCGGCTATTTCCAATGTATTGAAGATGGCCTCCGGGGTTTCGGCAAAGGCCTGCTTCATCTCCTGCGGGGATTTGAAGTACAGTTCGCTTGTCTTAAACCTCATTCTGTCGGTATCGGTGATGGTCTTTCCAGTCTGTATACACAGGAGGATGTCGTGTGCAGTGGCGTCATCTTTGCGCAGGTAGTGGCAATCGTTGGTTGCCACGAGCTTGACGTCAAGCTCCTTAGAGAGGGCGATGAGTTTTCTGTTGACGTCGATTTGTTCGGCTATGCCGTTGTCCTGGATTTCAAAGTAGAGGTTATCGGCCCCCATGATTTCCATGTATTTGATGGCGGCCTCTCTGGCCTCCGTCATCATGTCTCGTTGCAGGTAGAATGGCACTTCTCCCTTGAGGCAGGCCGTCAGAGCAATCAATCCGGTGCTGTGTTGCTGGAGCAGTTCCATGTCAATGCGGGGTTTGTGGTAGAATCCTTCGGTGTATGCCTTTGTGACAAGCGTGACGAGGTTCCTGTAACCCTCCGTGTTCTTTGCCAGCAGGACGAGGTGAAAGTACGATCCCCTGGTGTCGCTCTTGTTTCTTTCGTGGCGACTGCCCTTGGCGACGTATAGTTCGCATCCGATGATAGGTTTAATGCCGGCATCTTTGGCCTTCTTGTAGAACTCGATAGCCCCAAACAGATTGCCATGGTCAGTGATGGCCACTGCAGACATATTGTACTGCATCCCCATATCGATAAGTTCGCCGATCCGTATAGCCCCATCCAGCAGGCTGTACTCGGTATGCAGATGAAGCGGGACGTAATCTGACTGCTGCATAACGTAAATATTAACACAACTGTCCCCTGAAGTCAATATCAAAAAAAACAGGGTACCGTGAGCAAATCATTGGCCGATTTATCAAAGCATGAGGGTATCCTCTTTATATTTCATGGTAACTATACTTTTAGGCATCCTGGATTCCTGGTCAAGCCAGGCAATGACCCCTGTTCGAGCCAGGGGCAGGCACACTTGAAAAACGGCTGTAACTGTCATTCCTGCGAACTATGTCCCTGGCTTGAACAGGGAAGGGAGCAGGAATCCATAGTCTTTTACCGTGAAAATTTTATTGAGTTAAGACACAAAACTCCCCCTCCACCGTCCATGACAGTTTTTTTGCAATGATTCTATGTCTTATTCCTTAGAGCCTCTTGCAAAACTCCTAAATTTAAATGATATTTTAGCCCTCCCTATGATAAAATAAATCTCGTAAAAACATCTTAAATCATAAGGAGAGCATATGTTAATAGAGAGTATAGAGCCTCTTGCAAAACTCCTAAACTAAACCTTTTTTAGTTCTCTTTGTGCTATAATATAACACCTAAATATAATAGCCTAAAAGGAGAACAAATGTTATTAGAGAGTATATCATGGTTAGCAGGAAATATACAACGGGTACTGTTCCCAGAGTTGGAAGAAATACTTACCGATCCAATAACCAAGAAACAAAAGCAGTTAGTTACAATCCTGGAGATAGTTCAGATAGAAAGACATATGTGGTGGGTAGACAGTCAATGCATAGGTCGTAAACTCAAGGAGAGGTATGCAATTGGCAGAGCGTTTGTAGCCAAAGTTGTCTATAATTACCCTACGACAAGTCTTTTGATAGAATCTCTAAAAACGATGCCAAATCTGAGAAAGATATGTGGATTTGCTAAAATACAAGATATACCATCAGAATCAACATTCTCACGTGCTTTTGCTGAATATGCACTACATGGGATAGGT
>NZ_JMFO01000009.1 GCF_000714715.1 Candidatus Magnetobacterium casense | reverse complement strand
GTACAGATAACGATACTTCGGAGTTTGCAGTGGAAAGTATCCGCCGCTGGTGGCGTAAAATGGGGTGTGAACATTATCCCAATGCTAAAACACTTCTCATTACTGCTGATTGCGGGGGCAGTAATGGCTATCGTGTCCGTTTGTGGAAGGTTGCACTCCAACGTTTTGCAAACGAAACAGGTTTAAACATATCGGTTTGTCACTTTCCACCGGGAACCAGCAAATGGAATAAAATAGAACATAGAATGTTCTGCCATATAAGCATGAACTGGCGTGGTAAGCCTTTGACAAGCCATGAGATAATCGTAAATCTAATAGGTAGCACCACAACAAATAAGGGTTTAAAGATCAAGGCAGAACTGGATACAACTGCTTACTCAAAGGGAATTAAGGTGTCTGATGAAGAATTTGACAAAGTTAATTTAACTAAGGCTTCATTTCATGGTGAATGGAATTATACTATAGCACCTAATTGTTCAAGTTAATTATGGACAGTTACTAAGTTCAAGCCCCTCAGGGCCATACTTGATTTCAAGCATACCTTCTATCCCTTTGAGTTCACCTTCCAGCCTACCTTCTTGTCTACCTTCCAGTCTACCTTCCAGTATGCCTTCCATCCTGCCTTCCAGTATGCCTTCCATCCTGCCTTTGAGTTCACCCTTTACGAAGACATCCTTAAAGATTTCGTATTCATCCAGATCAATTGTTATAGGCATGTTCAGTACCTCCTGTTTTACTTTATAGGCCAAATTTCCTAACCCCGCAAGATATAGCAACTTTCTGATATAGTTCTCCATTTCCCTGGGCGACAGCAGGGAAAACTTGGCAAGAATCCTCCTGATGGTGACATCTGCATCTTTGGTTTTGCACAGAATCGCTGACACGTTATCATTGGGGTTATTGCTGTCAATGAGCGGGTCACCGTCAAAATTGCGTATGTCTATCAATCTGTAGGCATAATTGATTAATCCAGCCCCCATGCTATGTGTCATGTTTAGCGGCTTGTTACCAATATATAAAACAATTTGTATCGGCAACCTCTTGTGTTGGTTGTATATAAACGCAGAATAGAGATACATGCGCTCTAACATCATGGCATCATTTGTCGATTGTATCTCTATATGGATTAGCTCACCATCGGGTGCCTCAATTACGATATCGGCCTCCCTTAACTGAATATCAGGGAATTGAACATCGATGAATTTACCCGTCTCATACCCCGTCAGCAACTTCAAAAACGTCCCTGGTACATCTTTAATGATGTCCTTCAATGCTATGTCAAACTTCTGGTGCATGACTGTATAATAACACCCACTGGCTGTCCCTGTCAACAGGGCAAATTGCCTCATTCTTGAATGAACTCTATGGAGTGCCGGGAAGCGACTCCGCTTCTTTGCAAAAGCCCTTCAGGTGAGGTGGGAGAATGTCAACGAGGGGGGCAATCAGCTAAAACTCAATTCAGCCATTGCCCTGCAGGTACAATCTCAACTGGGCTACCGAAGCAGATTGCTTGATATGCTCCCTGAACTCATCAAGTCTGTCTATCTTATCAATACCTCTGACCATCTCCATAAGTTCAAGCCCCTCAGGGCCATACTTGATTTCAAGCATACCTTCTATCCCTTTGAGTGCACCTTCCAGTCTGCCTTCTTGTCTACCTTCCAGTCTACCTTCCAGTCTGCCTTCCATCCTGCCTTCCATCCTGCCTTCCAGTCTGCCTTCCATCCTGCCTTTGAGTTCACCCTTTACGAAGACATCCTTAAAGATTTCGTACTCGTCCAGATCAATTGTTATCGGCATGTTCAGTACCTCCTGTTTTACTTTATAGGCCAAATTTCCCAACCCAGCAAGATATAGCAACTTTCTGATATAGTTCTCCATTTCCCTGGGCGACAGCAGGGAAAACTTGGCAAGAACCCTCCTGATGGTGGCATCTGTATCTTTGGTTTTGCACAGAATAGCCAACACGTTATCATTGGGGTCATTGCTGTCAATTAGCGGATCACCGTCAAAATTGCGTATATCTATCAATCTGTAGGCATAATTGATTAATCCAGCCCCCATGCTATGTTTCATGTTCAGCGGCTTGTTACCAACATACAAGACAATTTGTATCGGTAACCTCTTGTGCTGATTGTATATAAACGCAGAATAGAGATACATACGCTCTAGCATTATGGCATCATTTGTCGATTGTATCTCTATATGGATTATCTCACCATCGGGCGCTTCAATTACGATATCGGCCTCCCTCAACTGAATATCAGGGAATTGAACGTCGATGAATTTGCCCGTCTCATACCCCGTCAGCAACTTCAAAAACGTCCCCGGCACATCTTTAATGATGTCCTTCAATGCTATGTCAAACTTCTGGTGCATGACTGTATAATAACACCCACTGACTGTCCCTGTCAACAGGGCAAATTGCCTCATGATTGAATGAACTCTATGGAGTGCCGGGAAGCGACTCCGCCCCTGAACTTGCTTTAATGCCCAGCCTTAGACTCAAAGGCGTCCTTGAGGTTGTCACTTATATAGGTTGTGGCATCGCTGTAGACCACATATACCTTGAGGTTGAGTTTGTGCGCAAGTGCCATCCCCTTGTCCCTGCCCATGACAAAGATGGCTGTTGACAGAGAGTCTGTGAGCCAGCCCTGGGGGTTGACCACGGTGACACTCTGGAAATCCCTGGCCGGATAACCCGTTGAAGGCTCCAGCAGGTGATGATAACGCACACCACCTTCCATGAAGAAACGCTCATAGTCACCCGAGGTCGATACGGCCTCCCCCCTGAGTGTCAATACCCCGGCAAGCCCGGAGTGCTCTGAGGTTGGCTCCACATTTGCCCCATCCCGTGGTCTTCTGATCCCGACGTGCCAGCCGGAACCATCGGGCTTGTCCCCGAAGGTCTTGATGTCTCCGGCAATGGCCGCAATACCACCCTGCATTCCATGCGCCTTCAACACCTCCACTACCCTGTCTGCCGTATAACCCTTTGCAATGGCGCCAGTGTCCAACACCATCCCCCTGCGACGCAACATCACAGAGCGTGAGGCATCATCAAGGACAATGTCGCGGTAATCTACCAGCGGCAGATTTGATCGTACCTGTTCGTCAGTGGGTCTGAGGTGCTTTTGAAAGTCCCACAGCCTCGATACAGGACCTATTGTGGGATCAAATGCCCCACCGGAGAGTGTCGCAATCTCAACCGCCTTTTTGATCAACTCGTAGGTGTCCTCTGAGACCTCCACCGCCTTGACACCAGAATTGTCGTTGATGCGAGAGACCTCGCTCTGTGGCAGAAACATGCTAAACAACCCCTCCAGTCGCTCCACCTCCTTAAATCCAGCCTCAATGGCCGCGTTGGCCTCACGCCTGGATTCCGATACCACCGTGAGCGTTATGATGGTATCCATCGCTATCCTGGACCCCTTGTACACCTTAGTTCCGCGCTCACCGTGAAGAAACACGTACAGAAGGATCAATAACAGTATAACTGCCAAAGAGATAGCGGATATAGCCAAGCGACGACCTTTGTCTGACATCGCTGTTAAGTGCCTGCCCATAAGTAATTATATACGAGACAAGAGAAAAAAGTTAGAGTATCTGAGCCTTTTATCATCTTCTTTACAAAACAGGTTTCCAATAAATATGCAATCATACCCAAGAAGTATCCTCTTTATATTTCATGGTACGATACTTTAAAGCAAGAAAGAAAGGGGCCACAAAGAAGTCCCTTGACCCCATTTTACCATACTTTTTAAGAGGATACCCCAAGAATCAAAATGACCTACCGTAGGGCACGAACTGGCCAAACATAATTACTACCGGACTTAATACCAGTGCCAAAGCCACTATCGCCTACGTCGACAACGTCGCTGGATGTCCAGTCAGAGTCGCCTCCACCAGCGATCCACGCCCATGTACCGGATTTATTGCTGTCGTCGGTAGTAGATGACCAGTAGCCGTTAAACTGAACGTTAGCAAAAATTGGGTCTTTTAAAGAAATCAAAAACCCTTGAAGCCCTTGAAGCTCATCCTTAGTTGGCAAATGCCAATCGGTGTAGCCAAGATAACGGATACTGTTTAAGCATTTTATATAATCAAACGCTTTGTACCAATTCATTCCACCACCAACACAATTTTCAACAGTTGGGGTTCCGCCGTCTTTTGGCCACTGAAGACTCGTAGTCGTGTCTTCCACTATGTCTTTTAAAATCTTATATCTTAAATTTCCGCTTAACCTTTTATTTGAATTCTTTTCTGTTTCTTTCTGAATCTCGCGTTTTTCTGGCGTTTTATTGATTGCAGACTGAATCTCGATATTCATATTTAACATAAAATTTTCAACACTACCAGTGAAAAATATAGATAATAACTCCGTTGTGGTAAAATTATACAATGTAGTAGGTCTTGTCGGTTTCATAGATATGGTAATTTTCTTATGATTCAATAAAAAATCCCTTATAGATTCAAGCGATTTTTTCACTTTAACATTTTTACATTGTATGACTAATTCATCGATTTCTTTTGATGCTTGTGCTATGGTTTCTCTTAACCCTTCTCTTTTTATCAACCTTTCTAATAATGAATTATCCGTATAAGTAAATTCTATGCTTTTTAATTTTATTATTTTCAAGATGTATTCAGAAAAAATCTTAGTGTTCTTAAAATCGGGCATTTTTTCTACGTTAGCTAAATAAATTTCTAAACTGGATGATAGTAACTCCTTATTTTCTATCGCCATTTTAATGAAAAACTCTTTAATCTTTTCATTATAAGCGTATTGGATATCGGAATTAACTTTTACATTATTGTAACCAAGTTTTTGTAACTGTTCCTTGAGAGCATCATTGATCTCGACACCTAAAAATGAAATATGTAAAAAATTAGGAGTTTGATTTTTTCTATCAAATTTATGTATTACTACTTCATCTATTCTTGATGTGTTGTTATATTTAACTAACGTCATCGTTACATTTTTAAGTTTCACGTCCAGACTAATCAGTGAAACATTCAATTCTTTATAAGATAGTTTGACATCTGGATTATTTAATAAAAAATTACCTATCGTTTCTTTGGTTTTTTTCTCTGCATAGTAGTGTAGTGACATGTAGGAAGCGGCAGCGACTATCATAACAAGTAACAAGACAGCAATTATCAAGACAGCTTGTTTCTTTGACCCATCAGTAACTGCAACCTCTGGTCTTGCGTTTGACAGTGCTGCCCCGCACTCCTCGCAAAAAGCGCTATCGTTGTTATTCTTTGTTCCACATTTTGAACAAAACATTGCAAATCCCTCCTTATGTTTGAGAACATTTCACTGCGTATTGCAGGAAGTCCTTACTGCCTTATAACAAATTCACCTTTCACATTATCTCCCTAAATTTGCTTAGGTGTGAAGGTTACTTTTTTCAAGCGTAGCCCACATCGCGCCTCCACCTAATCTCTAAAAATCAGGTTCCAATCAGCATTTTGCGAAAAGCTGTAACTAAAACAGCTATCAAAAATAATGCTATCAACAAACAAATAGCAATAACATTACCAGCAATGGTAGTCCTGTAGAGGTAGTGATGCATGTAGACTAAACCCTCATTATTCAATAGTCCATGAAAATGAACATCACCTGCCCTTTGCACTTCTGGATTCCTGCTTACGCAGGAATGACATAGACGAGCTAAAAAAGCCATTCCCTGTCATTCCCACGAAAATGGGAATCCATCTTTAAAAACAGCATTAAATGCCTGATTAGGAAAAACCATCAAAGGATAGTATCACTACCTCTACAGGACTACCCCAGCAATATTAGCAGGTGATGTAAACTTCAAATTCCAATCTTTCATGCAGGCACCATCAGCATCCCTGAACTTACCTATCACAATCATGATTATGTCATAAAACACCCATAGTCCAAAGCCACCCACCGTAAGTGCCATCGCTATACTTGTCCAGATATACTTGGCATAGAACCTGTGTGCACCAACCCATCCAAGAAAAATACACAGTAGTAGCGCCATTAGACGACTCCTGTCTGACTCCGTTAATTCTCTGGTTTGCGCTTGACATGCTGCCCCGCACTCTTCGCAAAAAGCGCTATCGTTGTTATTCTTTGTTCCACATTTTGAACAAAACATTGTAAATCCCTCCTTATGTTTGAGAATATGTCACTGCGTATTGCATCCTTTACTACCTGACAACCAATTCACTTTCCACTGTTTTTTTCAGGCTGCCTGAACTGAGCGTGCTGATGATCTTGTATTTCCCTGGGTCCAGGTCCTTTGGTATAGTGAACTGAAGAGTTGAGACATGCATTCCCTGTGGTTTTTCAGCCTCTCTCTTAACAAGCTCTATCGTCTCTTTGCTGCTGTATAGTATAACAATCTCGGAAACGACAAATAGCTTATTTTCCTGCGACGCAAGCAAAGCGTACTGCAACTTATAATTAATGGTATCCCCAAGCCTTGCAACAGCGGGACTTAAAATCTGTGGGTCAGTATATATCTCATCCCGATTCCCCTTATAATCATACCTCTGTATGGCATATTCCCTTGTGTTTCCCTGTTTTTCGGTTTGGATGCCCTTCTGGTTGTTCTCAGAATTTGCCATGCCCTTTTCTAAGGCAACAGTTACTACTCTTTCTGCTAAAGCCATCCCTATCGATGCACATCCGGCTGACTGCAAAAAAAATAGTAAAAGAAGAAAATATATTACCACGTTTCTTTTAATACTTTGCTCCATCTTCATTATATTTGACTACCAGACGACAAATATCCTGTCACGCACTTTTCTTACTCCTTTAAACGATCTTGCAATACCCAACGCCCTGTTCTTATCATCTGCACTGCCAGTTGATCCTTTCAGTGTAACACTCAGATCGTCTCCAACCTCCGCTGTTATTCCTCTGATACCGGCATTGCGCAAAGCCCTGCTGAGATCAACTTCCACACTGGCCGGATCGAGCATTATATATTGATCCTCTTCCACCTTTGCTGGATCGGACGGAGCAGATTGATGATGCCTGGTTTTTATTCCTTGTGGCCTTTGCACAGTTACCGGTCCCTTTGGTGCTGCAGCTTTGAGTCGGATATTGTCTATGACGTTTTTAGCCGTACCAAGTCCTGTTGCAATCTTCATTGCGTTGTCTTTCTCATTGTTGTTGCTTGTAACACCCTGAAGCGTGGCTGTCAGGTTATTGTCTACATCGGCATGAATATCCATTATTCCTCCCGCACGCAGGGCATTGTCAATGGCAACCTTGACTTCAGACGGAGACGGCAGTATGCGGATATTGTCTTTTATATTTTTAGCCTTACCTAGTCTTGCTGCAATCTCCATTGCGTTGTCTTTGTCGTTTTTGTTGCTTGTAACACCCTGAAGCGTGGCTGTCAGGTTATTGTCTACATCTGCATAAATGTCCCTTATTCCTCCCGCACGCAGGGCACCGTCAATGGCAACCTTGACTTCAGACGGAGACGGCAGTATACGGATATCATCTTTCAAGTCCTTAACTTTCTCGTGCATGCTGACAATGACCTTCGCCAATTCTTTGTCAGACGCATTTCGTGCAGTCCCTTTCAATGTGGCATTCCATTGCTCGTCGATTTCGCAAGAAACACTTAGCCCCTTCCCCTTTAATTCGTCATTTATCCTGGTAACAAGTTCCTCCGGCCTACTCCCAATATAGCCGGAAAGATAAAGATAGCTCACCGCTGCATTAAGAATAAGAAAAACCAATACAGCCGAGACAACTATAATCCTTGTCTTGCTGCCACTTGTCTTGTATGTTTTAGGAATTTCTGTTTTCTTGCCATTCTTGGGAGTTGTGGTTTGCCTTATCGTATCACCGTCTCTCTGAAGTCTTGTACCGTCACTCTTGCAGAACTTGACACCAATATCATAAGCCGTACCGCACTTCGGACAAAAAATTTCAGAGGGCTTTTCAGCCTCTGCATTGGATGCTTTAGACTTTTCCGTAGTCTGCTGAAAATTATATCCGTCTACTTTGCAGAATTTTGCAGACAGAGGATTTTCAGCGCCGCAATTTGGGCATTTCTTAATTCCGGCATCGCCTGCGACTTGATTTTTTGCCTTTGTTCCACATTTCGGGCAAAACTTTGCTGTGTCAGCAAAATTATGATTACAATTCTCGCATTCCATAAATACAGACTTCCGATATGCTTAATATCCTCATGATTTAGACACCATGCCCACAGGAAGTGCAAAACCTGGCACCTTGTTCCAATGGTGCCCCACAGTTTGGGCATGTCCTTGTTTCAGAAGCCTTGCTTTCAAACACCTTATTGGTAGCCTCTGCCATCACTTCTTCTGCCGTGACCTTGTTCAGATTCTGGGTTCTGATAACAAGACTGTTGATAATTCCAACTGCAAGTTCTGCCTGTTGGATATCGACTGCAACATTTTCGATGACACTCCTCTTGAAAGACAATCCAATAAACGGCGCCCCAGCACGCGGAACTATATAAAGAACAATGGCTTTTTTCAGAACATAAAGAGCAAAGCAAATACCGGCAGTCAATATTAATATAAGCATACCCAAGATGAATTCTCCTGCAGACATATTATTATCAGTGGAAAATATAGCGCCCAAAATAAAGACTATGCCATATAATAGAGAAATAACACTGATAAAGACATAAGCCATCGGTTTGCTATAGCCGCAGTGTACACTTGAAATACTTGAGATCGCAATAACGGAATGCAGTGAGCCAAACATACTCGTGTTTCTCAAGGAAATATCCGATGTCGTAATTTTCAGAGATGAATTGGTGTCAATACTCATTATGGTTAATAGCCATGAAATTACGCCACCCTTACGACCTGCAATATCTATAAGAACGGCCTGACCCTTTGCAGTTTTGTTTATTTTGAATTTCGTAAGAACAAGCTCCAAGCCTGGAGACCAATTTTGCTGTTTTCTCGTAAACAGAGCAAACAGAAAAAGCATTACAAACATAGAACCTATCCAGCCTATCGCAAACCCAAAAATCTCATTAAAAGCTACCCCAAACATCATAGACCCCCTTTAATCTGTATGTCAACAGTGCTCTTGTCACTGTTTTGTTCCACAAGACTGACAGAATATCTCTTCTGCGCTTATTTTGCGCGAGCAATTACGGCAGACTCTGTCAGGTGTTTCTGCCTCGGTGGTTTGGCTGTCCTTGGGCATTGCCTTCCCACAGGAGGCACAGAACTTCGCACCTGCTGATACCATCGAGTTGCAAGTTGGGCAATGTCTGCTATTGGCCTTGCCCTCTGTTTCAATTGTTGAACCACAGATGTTGCAAAACTTATCTGTGATTTTGTTTACTCCTCCGCAGGCCTGGCACATAACGGCATCGAACCCATATTGCACCTTAAACGCTTCTTTTTCAACCTTTATAATAGTATCTTTAATCTCTGTGATTTTTTTATAACATGAAGATATCTCTGCACATTCTGCCTTTAAGTATGCTTCTTTCAATGTACCCTGATTCATCATCTGAAAAACCTTCTTGCCGACGGCAATGAATTTGTCTTGAAGAGTTGCCTCTATATCATTTAGCTCTCCTTTGAGTCTTGTAACCTCCATGAACTCTTTGCTTTTAGAGCTTATTGTCTTTACTCCCTTGTCAATGCCGTCTGTTATTTTCTTAAGAAAATCTGCCATTACATCTCCCGTATACGAATAAATGTTCCAATAAACCTAATAATATTACCCTGTTAAGCTTCAAAATAAAGCTGATATTAATATAACCATACATATAAGATTTTGTCAATAGTCAATCTGGGGGGGTTACAGTTGAGTTCATACAGTTTTTATCATGCAAATATCCAAAACAACAGGAAGGTGACAATACTCCCCGTGACTGCACCCAGTAAGACCTCCCGGAGGTTATGCACCTTTATGGTAAGCCTGCTTTGCGCAATCAACACCGCCACCACAAAGGACAACAACGATGCTATAAAGTTCCTCGTCACAAGCGTTATCGACACCCAGACGGAGAAGGATAGCGCTGCATGGCCGCTTGGCATTCCACCCCTGAGCGGATGACCCTTGCCGGTAAAGGCCTTGAGCAACACAACCAGGATAACTACGATTATCACAGACAACACGGCTATCTCATTGCCGCCGTGACGGGATACGTGAAGACCCTTGTCAAAGATGTTCATGAGGTATGGCGAAAGTATGATGTAGCCAATGATCGCCGCTCCCATGGCGGTTGTCAGCACTGCCCCTGCTGCCACGTCCTTTGCAATGCGAGCCTGTTCCTGTTTTTCCGGGGAGAGGATGTTGACGGTTGCCTCGATGGCGGTGTTTATCAGTTCCGCCGTTATCACGACGAGGGTGACTATGGAGATGATCAGAAACTCCGTCTTTGTAACGCCGGCTATGTAGCTAAACAGGATCACAATAGCTGCCACATAGAGGTGGTATCTGAGATGTCTCTCCGTCCTGGCGGCAACCAGTATGCCTTCTATGGCGTTGTTGGCGCTATCGAGCGATTTGCGTAAGGGCATCAAACAGCTCTCTTTCTGCACTTGCCATCTTGCGCGCCTTGTACGCAGAGACCTCGTGGTCATAGCCAATCAGGTGCAGAAGGCCGTGGATAAGGAGCCTCAACACTTCGTTTTCGAGGTTGTCCGTGGTCTGCCGTTGTGCGCGATCGAGGTTGACTACGATGTCGCCAAGCAGAAAGTAGCCCGACTGTGGGACATCCTTTGCCGAGCCATACATGGGGAACGAGAGCACATCCGTTGGGGAGTCCACGCCCCTGAACTCCTTGTTGATGACCTGCATCTTACGGTCGTTGACAAAGAGCAGACTCAGTTCAGCCCCTTCCAAGGTCAGGAAACTCATGGCCTGTTTCATGGTGCGCTTGAACCAAAGCGTGTCTATCGCCGTCTTTCGATGCAGATTTCTTGCACTTACTTTAATATCTCTGCCTCCTTAGTTTATAACTATAGCATATTTAGCTTTGCCCGGATACAAAAAACGCTTGTTGTAAATATTTCTGTGAGGATACGCTAAAACCTCTTTTTCAGTAAACCCGATATTTTTCTCTCCGAGCGTCTTCAATGACAATCCTAACGCTTTCTGTCATGTTACGCCCTCTTCTGTGCCGAGTTTTTTGTAGTTGTTTCATTGCCATAGGCTTACTGCTGTTGTTGAGGCTGTGTGTCAGCCACGTTATTTGTCGCTCCGGGATGGGGCAACGTCTCCCGAGTCAAGAGTTGTTGCTGACCGGTGACCTTGCCGTGACGCATTTCGATGATGCGGTTTACAAACGGGTTGTCGTAGACTATGGCGTCGTGAGAGGCAATGATGATGGTCTTACCCTGCTGGCACAGGTGCCTGAGGATGTCAATTAGGTCCTCGGAGAGCTTTGAATCCAGATGTGCGGTTGGCTCATCGGCGAGCAGCATTTCGGGGTCGTTGATTAATGCACGGGCAATGGCCACGCGCTGCCTCTCTCCACCGGAGAGTCGTGTCACCTCGGTGTTTATCTTGTGCCGGATGTCAAGATCGGTGAGTATTCTGTGCAGACGCTCCTTCATCACTGCCAGGGGTACCGCCGTAGGATACAACGGCAGACAGACGTTTTCCCTGACACTTATGCCCGGGATCAGATTAAAGTGCTGGAAGATAAATCCAAAGGTCTTGCGTCTGATCTGCGTCAGAAACCGTTCGGGCAACTTTACCACGTCCCTGCCGTTGATGAGCACCTTGCCCTGCGTTGGCCGGATCATGCACCCGATGATGCCCAACAGCGTGGTCTTGCCTGAACCGCTTGGCCCCTTGAGGACAACCATCTCCGCACTACCCGTCTCAAGGCTGACATCACTGAGCGCCAGCATCTCATCGGGCATCCCGGCATTGTAGACCTTGGATACACCTTCAACCGTTACCATCAACCGCTACGTCCTCATGATCGTATCGGGATCGGCTATGGCGGCCTTCCACGAGGGGATTATCGTACTGGCCAGGTATGGCACGACGGTCAGGAAGAAAATAACGGCCACCTGGTATATATCAATGTATGGTATGGGGTCAAAGGGTGGCAGCATCACCGACCATCCCTTGAGGAAGGGTTCAAAGATAGTCCCGCCTAAGTAAAACACATGCACGTAGCCCAGGCTCACACCACCAAGAAAAGACGTCAAGGACACGACCATCGCCTCCCAGAACTTGAGGGTCAGGACGTCCGAGGTTTCCCAGCCGATGGCCTTGAGTATGCCTATTTCCTGTCGTTCTTCGGCGCTGAGGCCGGTTGCCTTGTCCCAGGCGAATATAAAAAACGCCAGCAGGGTTGCGCAAAACATCACCAATGCCATCCCCCCGCGCCAGTTGAAGACGTTTTCGTAGGTGCGCAGAATCTCCGAGCGTGTGATGGGTCTGGTGTCAGGCAGCGTGCGTCTGATCTTGTTTGCAATGGTATCGACCTCCAGTTCGTTGCTGACGCTGACCATGAGGTCTGTTGCCTTGTCTTTGTCCATGGCAAAGAATTTAATGAAATCGTTTTTGTCCAGGACGACAAGGTCATTGGTAAGGACACTGGAGTTTGCCGTGAAGATGCCGACGACATCGAGCATCAGTTTTTGTTCCGAGCCAAGCGTAAAGAATATAGCATCTTTGATGTCGAGCTGTCTGGCCTGTGCAACGCCCTTGCCCACAGCACACTGTCCTTCCTGTGGCATTGTTCCCTTCAGGAGGTTGAGATTGGCGCTGGTGGTTGTTCGTGCCATGATTGTGTAGTTTCCCTCGGTGAGGGAGTCATAGTAGTATCCCCAGTAGCGTGGTTGTACCGCCATCACTCCGGGGATGGCCTCTATCAGCCCGACATACCCCAGCGGGATCAGGTCATGTCTGCCACCGGAGAGACGTTGCACGATCAACTCGGGGGCATCTGTAAAGACATTCAGGGCTTCGTTCTTGAGCGCATGGGTCAGAAACATCACCGACGACAACACACTCACCAGCAGGGCATAGATCAAAGACAGCGCAAGGTTCTTGTACTTACGTCTAAGCAAACTTGACAGGGCATATTCAAGGAGTCTGTAGTGTTTTCTCATAACCTCGGATGTCTCAGGATGTCAGGGGGGTCAACAATGGAACCTGCCGGGAAGTGATCAAAGGCCGACGGGAAGTCCTGAAAAGGCGTAAAGATGTCGGCTTGTGAGAGGTGTCTGGTGTAACGCGCCTCCGTAAACAGGGCGAAATCGGTCAGGGTCAGCTCTCTGACCAGTTGTCGTTTCCCATAGACCTCCCGCTGCCTCAGGTTAACCATGAAGTTCGAATGCAGATACAGGATGAGCAGCAGTACGGTCTCCAGCGTCAGAAACAACAGAAACACTTTAGCCTTAAGCATTGGCTTATAGTCTTTAGTGACCCTTATGTTTGTGGGGCATATCTCCGACCAGGTCTTCGGGTTTGATGTCAGCGAATTTCACGGCCGCTGCGCCCTTATGGTCCACCATAAAGTTCTTGACCTTGTCGTCACTGACGGGAACATACTCCTTACCCATCGGGCCCATAACGTCGCTGCCAGTGACAAAGGTTATGTCCTGTGCCTTTACCGGTTTAGTGCTGTAGTACTCGGTCACGTATATGTCCGATATGTCGGCCTGGGTCTTGTCCTTATTGTACTTGGCCATGTTGTGGTAGTACTTGAACATGTCCTTTGGACCATCGAACATGGCATAAGAGCCGTCCTTGAAGATCATCTGCGCAACCCACTGAGGGTGAGGATGCACAACCATCCCACACACAGGGCACTTATCCTTTGTGTTGGGCTTCAACGCCTCTGCTGCATGACTTGCTACTGCTGATAAAAGAAACACCAGTAAGACAAGAGATACCAGTCTTGATAGTTTTCTCATTAGAGAGACCTCCTGTTTTTTTACCTTATTGTAACATGTACCTGATAAAAAAAACAGGGGATAACTTTACCCTCACAAGTTTGATGTATCAATCATATCTATTCCCAGTAGATTTTCAACCCATTTTACAACCATTTCTGCAACATATAACGCTTCTTCATACATTTTCTCATCAACGGGAGCATAATCGCCAGGATATCGTGTTTCTACGGCATAATCTGTTAAGGCGACAGAACTCTTTATTTCCTCGGGTACATATGTATTGGTACCTTCGATAATCTCCAAAAGTTTTGCGATAGAATGTGTCCAGGGAAACTCAACTTGCTTGTAAATGAGTAAGGCCTTCAAAGGATTTTTCAACTGCCTGATGGCAATCAAAACATAAATCCTCAAACAGTATCCCACTACTATTTTTGCCTGCTTTGGCTCTTTCAAGGTTACTATTGGCCCTTACAAGCCAACGACAGGTCAGATTATTGTCTCTCATAAACAATCTTTCCCGATTTTGCTATTTCCTTATAAATCATATAAGGATTGTCTTTAAGCTCATTAAACCGCTCAGGTGACTCAACAATCAAGTCCACTCCAGCTCCGATTCCATACAGCGATTTATATATAGCTTGGGTAAGCTCTCTCCTGTTTGTTACTTCTTTTCTCAGAATAAAGATGTCATAGTCACTTTCATTTTTAAAATCCCCTCTTGAGCGTGAACCAAAGAGAATTATTTTATCAGGGTCTGCTACCTGAATAATTATTTGGATTGCTTTTTCTAGTGGTTCATCCATACAAGCAAGATATGATTTAATCGATTGTTCATTCGGCACCCCCACACCCCTATGATATTTTTTTGGTGGAGCTGATCGGGATCGAACCGACGACCTCTTGAATGCCATTCAAGCGCTCTCCCAACTGAGCTACAGCCCCAAACTGATATGTAGTATAACAGGTTCTTAGGACGTTGTCAAGATTTTAATTTGTCGATGAAAAAAATTGTCAGAGAAACACAACTTTTTCTTATGGACATTTTTATCCGACATGTGTATTATATCGTAAATGGCATGTATGCCTAAAGCGATTATGCAAGAGATACAGGTACTCCGTTATAAAAAACGGGGTTATCTCAGACACAGCTTTAATTTAATTTAAGGAGAGACGTTGTATGAACAAAGCAGATTTGGTAGACAGTATAACCAAAGCAACAAGCCTGACCAAGAGTGATACCGCAAAGTTTGTTGATGCCTTTATCTCAAACGTTATCACAGCCACAAGCAATGGGGAAAAGGTGTACCTTGTCGGTTTCGGGGCATTTAGCATCTCTGAACGCAAGGAACGTGAAGGACGTAACCCTCGTACCGGAGAACCAATAGTCATCCCCGCAGCCAAGGCCCCCAAGTTTACAGCGGGTAAGGCCTTTAAGGATGCCGTAGCCGACAATAGTGTAAAGCCCGAACCGGTTGCGGTTAAAAATGATAAAAAGGAAAAGACAGTACCGGTAAAGAAAAAGTAGGGCAGCGACCCCTATGACCTTTGACGAGCTTGTTGACATCATAGCCAGACTGAGGTCTGAGCAGGGTTGCCCGTGGGACAAGGAACAGACGTACAAATCCATCGTCCCGTATCTTATGGAAGAAGTCTATGAGATCATCGAAAGCATCGATGAGGGCAATCCCTCAAAGTTGAAGGAGGAGCTTGGAGACGTCCTGTTTCAACTGCTGTTTTTTGCGCAAATATCAAAAGAAGGCGGCCACTTTGACATATATGACGTCGTAGAGGTTATTGGCAAGAAGATGGTCTTCAGGCATCCGCACGTCTTTGGTGATGCCGTGTTTGAGACCTCCGACGAGGTACTCAGGCAGTGGGAGGAGCGCAAGAAGGAAGAGGGCCGACAATCCCTGCTCAGTGGTGTGCCTACCTCTGCGCCATCCCTGCTGAGGGCATACCGGATTCAGCAGCGGGCATCCCGCGTGGGATTTGACTGGCAGAAGGCCGACGAAGTTTTTGAGCAGTTTGCCGAGGAACTGGGCGAGTTCAAAAAGGCCCTCGCCGACAAGGACATCGATGCCATAGAGGACGAACTCGGAGACCTGCTCTTTACACTGGTCAACCTGTCGAGGTTTGTAAAGGTCAATCCGGAAAACGCCCTCCGAAGGACGATCAACAGGTTCCAGCGTCGCTTTGAGCACATCGAAAAAACCGCCCTGCAACAGGGCATAGACCTCTCCGCCATGTCCCTTGAAGAGATGAACAGACTATGGGATGAGGCCAAAGAGATGCATTGCCATGAGACACCCTGACTGGCTTAAGACAAACCCGTTCAAGGACACACGACAGACTAAACAGCTTTTGCGTGGCTTCAGGGTCAAGACCGTATGTGAGGAGGCCAGGTGTCCAAACCGCAGTCACTGCTTCAGCAAGCCAACGGCCACGTTTATGATCCTCGGTAGCTCCTGCACACGCACCTGCGGCTTTTGCTCCGTCAACCACGCACACATCCTTCCACCGGAGGACTCCGAACCGGAGCGGGTTGCACAGGCAGCAAAGTCCTTGGGACTGAGACACGTCGTGATCACCTCCGTCACCCGTGATGACCTCGACGACGGTGGAGCTGGACACTTTGCCAGGACCGTGATCGCTGTCAGGGCCTGCCTGCCCGATGCCACCATCGAAGTGCTGACGCCGGACTTCAAGGGCGACACGGAGGCATTGAAAACGGTGCTCGATGCCGCACCCGACGTTTTTAACCACAACGTGGAGACCGTCCCCTCCCTCTACCCCGTGGTCAGACCCCAGGCACAGTACCGGCGCTCACTGAGGGTGCTGGAGGCAGCCAGGGAACTCTGTCCGCAGATGAAAACCAAGTCGGGGCTGATGCTGGGTCTGGGCGAAAGCATCGATGAGTGTATCGACGTCCTGAGGGACATTGCCGCTACCGGTTGCAATTTCATGACGATTGGCCAGTACCTGCGGCCGGGTAAGGACAACCTTCCGGTGGTACAGTACGTGCATCCGGATGTGTTTGACCAGCTCAAGGATGCCGCCATGTCGATGGGATTTGAGTTTGTCGCCTCCGCCCCGCTTGTCAGAAGCTCATACAATGCAGAGGAAATGACAGGTCATCGGTAAAGAATAAAGTAATAGTCCACCGGGTAAAATAAAATATTGTGTAGAAACAAAGCGTTAAGTGATTTTGGTTATAATATAAGGTGTTACCTATACCACATGTAACATCTCGATAATAGAGGGTTTTATGTATCCTCTTTATATTTCATGGTAACTATGCTGTTACGCATCCTGGATTCCTGGTCAAGCCAGGAATGACCCCTGTTCGAGCCAGGGGCAGGCACAATTGGAAAACGGTTGTAACTGTCATTGCTGCGAACCATGTCCCTGGCTTGAACCATGTCCCTGGCTTGAACAGGGAAGGGAGCAGGAATCCATGTCTTTAAGCCGTGAGGTTAATTTTACATGCTTTTTTAAGAGAATACCAATTCGGCTTGTATTTTTTTTTATAAGGTTTCTGTTATCATATGAACATGTCAGATAGATTACCCCAGATACATGGCACGACGGTTATCTGTGTACGCAGGCAAGGCCGCAATGGCGCTGAAGCGACAAAGAGCGATGTTGTTATGGCCGGTGATGGTCAGGTCACACTGGGAAGCACGGTGTTAAAGCACCATGCCAGAAAGGTCAGAAAGATGTACTCGGGCAAAGTGCTGGCTGGTTTTGCCGGGTCAACGGCGGACGCCATTACACTGTTTGAGAAGTTTGAGGCCAAGCTGGAAACCTACAGGGGCAACATGACACGTGCAGCCGTGGAGCTTGCCAAGGAGTGGAGGACGGACAAGATACTGAGGAGGCTTGAGGCATTGCTGCTGGTTGCCGATAAAGATGTTACCTTGATAATATCCGGCAATGGTGATGTCATAGAGCCAGATAAGGCTGTTGCCGTCATTGGTTCGGGCGGCCCTTATGCCGAGGCGGCGGCGGTTGCGCTCTGTGAGCATACCTCTATGGGGGCCAGAGACATTGCGCAGAGGGCAATGGAGATTGCCGCTGATATATGCGTGTACACAAACAAAAATATAAACTTTGAGGAATTGTAATGGATAATCTGACACCAAGTATGATTGTGCGTGAGCTTGATAAATACATCATAGGGCAGCATAAGGCAAAGAAGGCCGTGGCCATTGCCCTACGCAACAGGTGGCGGCGACAACAGTTGTCAACAGAGCTGAGGGATGAGGTGTTACCCAAAAATATTATCATGATTGGCCCCACGGGGGTTGGCAAGACCGAAATTGCCAGGAGATTGGCAAAGTTGGCCAGTGCGCCCTTTATAAAGGTGGAGGCCTCCAAGTTTACCGAGGTCGGATACGTGGGACGCGACGTGGAGTCCATGATCCGTGACCTTACCGAGTTGGCCGTCAACATGATCAAGGAAGAACACTTCGAAAAGATACAGGAGCGCGCCAGGGTGCTTGCCGAGGATAGAATGCTCGACATCCTGTTACCCCAGGTCAGGGTCAACAGAAATGAGCAACAAACATCCGAAGAAAAAGAAAAGTACAGCGAAACACGCGAAAAACTCAGAGAAAAACTCAGAGAGGGTAAACTGGACTCCAAGTACGTCGATATCGAGGTAAAGGAAAAAATAATGCCATTCGGTGTCATATCAAACATCGGTCTGGAGGACCTCGAAATCAGTCTCAAGGATATGCTTGGCAACTTTATGCCCGACAAGACCAAGCGCAAGAAGGTGAAGGTCCCCGATGCCATTCACCACCTCGTAAAAGAAGAAGCCGGAAAGATGATAGACATGGACATGGTCACCAAGGAGGCCATTACACGAACCGAGCAAAATGGCATCGTCTTTGTCGATGAGATAGACAAGATAGCCAGCCGAGGGTCATCGCACGGCCCCGATGTCTCCCGCGAGGGGGTACAGCGAGACCTCCTGCCCATTGTGGAGGGCACAACGGTCACCACCAAACACGGCCCCGTTAAGACCGACCACATACTGTTTATAGCAGCCGGTGCGTTTCACGTCTCAAAGCCCTCGGACCTCATCCCTGAGCTGCAGGGCAGATTTCCCATCAGGGTGGAGCTTGAGGCACTGGGCAAGGAAGACTTCATACGCATACTGACCGAGCCAAGCAATGCACTGATCAAACAGTACGTTGCCCTGATGGCCACGGAGGCCTTCGACATTGAGTTTATGACCAGCGCTATAGACGAAATAGCCGGCATTGCCTCCACAGTCAACGAAAGAACCGAAAATATCGGTGCCAGACGCCTGCATACCGTCATGGAAAAGCTCCTTGAGGATATATCCTTTGAGTGTCCTGACCTCGAAAAAGGCAATCTCTATATAGACGACAACTATGTAAAGCTTAAGCTCTCCGACATTGTCAAGGATGAAGACCTCAGCAGGTATATCCTGTAAGTGGGCACTGACGCAGTGGACACTCATACTTTTATTGGGCGTTATCCTGGCAGGATGTACCACAAAGACGGTAATAGTCAGGAAGCCTGTTCGTGGTTATGAGCGCCTGACTCCTGCCACACCGCACCCCAAGTATCCGGATGTAAGCAAGCTCCCCCAGGGCAGCGGCATAATGATAGCCTCTTGGTACGGACTCGACTTTCATGGTAAACCCACGGCCTCCGGAGAGATTTATGACATGTATGCCTACTCGGCAGCGCACAAGACCCTCCCCTTTGGTACACGTATCAACGTAACCAATCCACAGACCGGTACTTCGACTTCGGTTGTGGTCAACGACAGGGGTCCATTTGTAGAGGGCAGAGACCTCGACCTCTCCTATGGGGCGGCCAAGGAGATTGGCCTTATCGGGCAGGGTGTGGGGGTGGTTGAGGTAGAGTACCTGGGCAGGGACAGCAAGTATGTCAAGTACATAAAGGTCTCAGATAAGCTCGCCAAGGGCCAGTACACCGTTCAGATAGCCTCCTTTGAGGATAAGCAAAACGCCCTCAGGCTTAAAAAGGCACTCGACTTACAGTACGAAGGCGTCTTCATCATGGAGGCTGGCGTCAACTCAAAGACGTTTCACAGGGTGAGGGTTGGCAGGTATAAGGACAGGGCATCAGCCATTGCCACTGCCAAGACCCTGGCCGAGGAAGGCTACGACACCCTCGTCACTGACGACTAACACAAGAAAAGGGCGGTTCTGCTTCTCGGTAGCACCACAATCAACCGTGATTGCCAGCATTTAAGGCACTTTTATATTTCCGTAGTATGGCATTGTTACTATGCTTAAACGATGTGAACACACCGGACTGGAGTGCTACCCAACTCAGGTCTTTACAATTTTGGTAAAATCCGACCATTGTTCAATGCGAAAGGCACGGATATCTCTCACGGATGAGGGCAGCCACGGCAACGCCTTAAGCGCCATAACAGCGGCAAACAAGTTAGCGAGGTCTTCCGAATTATTTGTATAGAGACTGCCTTGCACTCGGATGAAACCATAGCTGGATAGGATGTTACCAATGTCGGCATACGCTTGGCGCACACTTTTAGGGTGGTTCTCGGAGGTATCAGCTACCACAAGGTCGAAGGCAATGGCAAACATTAATTACAGTTCCCTGGGATATTCTAAAGGGTCTTCTAAAATATCTGCCAGAGGGTAATCGACTTCTTCATCACTTTCTAGTACCTTAATACGCATAAATCGCCTACCATCTGGTGATACCTTACCAGCTCTGATAATCTCATAGACCGGACCAATTTCTCCAAACCGACGCCATGTACCTACAAGGTCATTGCCTATAGCTTTCATCCCCTTATTGTATCACAACAGATAATAAATGTAAAGAATCCGCACGGGGAGGGTGCATAAATTTTTAGTTGGTGTTCTGGAGTTATTGTCTAATATGTCTTTACACTTTTTCCTAAACAGGCGTTTAAGCTGTTTTTGAAAATGGATTCCCGTTTTCACGGGAATGACAGAAAATGGCATTTTACGCCCATACATGCCATTCCTGCGCAAGCAGGAATCCATTACCAACCACTTTTTTATGCACCCCACGGGGACTCAGTCGGAGTTATGGAATATGTCGAACAGGTTTTTTTTCAGTTTTTTAGCGGCGTTTGCTTTTTTTTTGTATGGGGTTAGTTCTTCTTTTTTATCGTTTTTGATTGTACCTGTTTTTTTTTTAGATTAACTCCTTTGTTATCATCGTTTTTTTCTGTGGGGAGTTTTTCTTCCATAGTCACGGTGAGGTCTTGAAACATGTTGAAGGTTCTCCGCAGAAAGATGATCATCCAGTCAACCATTGTTGTCATCAAGAGGAACATTGTTGCCATGAGCAAGAACAGGACGATGAGGTACCAGTGATTGATCTCAAAGATATCCGGGAACGTCCCCCTCCCAACGGTTCCCCACGTCATAAACGTCTCTGCCAGGTCATTGTGGAAGAACTCTGCGTAGATCACTGCCCCCACAATCATGCCCAGAATGGCGGGAATGCCATCGAGGGAACCCTCGCCAATTGCCCCGGCAGCAGTACCGGGGCAGTACCCCATAATGGCAATTGCCGCCCCAAATAGCAAACCACCTGCGATCTGGGGGACAATTACAGTTTTGGGTACGTGCAGTTCCATATATCCCATGTCCGTAAGGAGGTACACGAGCACCATCGAAACCATAAGTATGGGGGTACCAAGACGAAAGACCGTAAAATCCTGCAATCTGAACAACCCTGTCACTATGTCGTACTTGCAGAGTCTGCCTTTTTGCAGTACGACGCCAAACAACAAACCTATGATCAAGCCGCCATAGAGGCTGCTCCCACCCTTTATGCCCTCTATCGCAGAGGAATCAAATACGCTTACGAGCCTCTTGATCAACTCCTGCATTCCTATAAATTCCATGTCCATCATAACTACTCTTCTCTTCTGACCACTATGGTCCTGCTTCTGTAGAACAGGAAGGTAGTAAAGACGCCTCCTATCCATACGCTCATCATAAAAATAAATCCGCTTGGTGCCAGCTGTATAGCACCCGATATTAACATACCGCTGATACACCCGCCGCCTATTCTTGCCGCAAAGCCCATCATTATGCCGGCCAAAAACACCCACAACCATCTGTTGACAACCGACTTGCCCCGTGACTGTTTCCACAGCTCGGGCACGGCGTTGAGTCTGAAGTCGCCCGAGTACCTGGCCGACAGGAAGCTGCCAATGATTATGCCTAAGATAAGGGCAATTGTCCAATCTATATATGGCTCGTATATGCTCCAGTAGTCTACCTTGTCGAGATGTTTGGGGTCTATGATTTTGGTGGCAATAGCCCCCATGACCGTATATCCTCTTGTGATGCCCAGGGGTCTTTCCGAGAGGTAGAAGGACAGCACCTCTACGAGGGCAAATGCTATGCCTGCCGGTATGGGCCACCATCTCTTTGGCTTACCCAGGATTGCAAAAAACGCCGACCCTAAAAGTGGCCAGCCGCTGTGTAAATATATGGTATAAACAAGGCCAAGTATGAGCATAGACCACCACGCAGGCTGAATCACCACAAGAATTGAGAACAGCACAACTAATGGCCAGCCCTGTCTCAGGTGAAACGATACACCGGCCCCAACTATGAGAAGAACTAACGCTGCCACTATAAACGTTTTACTTACGCCATCTTTATCTTTTAACTGCATAACCAACTCTACCGAATATTTCTCTAACTTGCCTTATTTCTGATTCAGGCTATTTTTGTTCCAATCTCCGCAGATGCCTGGAAACCGCACTGAACTGAGCACATGAGGAACCTCAACGAGCCCAGCCTGACCATATCCACTGGTTTCATTATACAACAAGTTACTGTAAACAATCTACATGAAAAAAAAAGACAAAAAGCAAGCGGGGTGGACAATTATTAATATGCGCCACCCCATTTGCGCCACCCAATCTAAACTGTGTCAAGAAAAGCGGATATCTCTCAAACTACATGTTCATGTTCCAACTTGTTATACAGACATCATCAGCATCTCTGAACTTACCTGCCAGGATCAGGATTATGTCATAAAACACCCATAGTCCAAAGCCACCCATTGTAAGCAGCATTGCTATGCCTGTTCCGATTTTCTTGGCATAGAATCTGTGGGCTCCCATCCAGCCAAACATAAAACACAGTAGCAGCGCTATTAAGCGACTCTTACTGGACTCTGTTACTGCAGCTTCATTATCCACCATATTCACCTCCTTCTATTGTTTATTTTCGTAATTGCTCCAACCCTTAAAGGCTCTCTCAATGCTTGGAGCATTGATTGTCCTGTTATGTTAATCACCTGTTACCAGGGTACACTGTCTGGTATAGGTACCTAGCACGCTCAGGTTTTCCTTATTAATGGTATAGACTCCTTTGAGGCCGGCATCTTTCATTGCGGTTTCTATGCTGCCATCCCCTATGGAGATTGCACCAAAGAAGGAATGAATACATGCCCTTCCGCTCTTAGACCCTGTTGGTGCTGTTCCCATATATACGGGCACCTTTGTATCGGTGTATATCCATCCAAACGGGCCGTCTGCAACAAACCCACAACTGCTCAGGAGCATCAGCATCAGAGCCAACACCGCTGACAGTGCTACTGTGGATCGCATCCCCTTTGTGTTTGCAACAGGTACCATTGCTACTGTAGTGGGTCTCACCCACCCGGATTTTCTCTGCATAATATTCCTCCAAATATATTGCTTTATTTAAAAAACAGTTTATAGTTTAAACTAACATATCCGTTTTGTCAACCCCCCGATGAAAGGGTAGCACCACAATCAACCGTGGTTAGCAGGATTTAAGGCACTTTCTTTGTATCGCATGCAATCGAAAATCGCTATATTGCGTGGCAGCAGTGCGCAGGCCCTATATAGTTTCCCTGTCGAGGCTCCTGTACTGGATGGCCTCTGAGAGGTGATGTGGTTGTATATGGTCGCTGCCGTGCAGGTCTGCTATGGTTCTTGATACCTTGAGAATTCTCGTATAGGCGCGGGCGGAGAGTCCGAGGTGTTCCATGGCGGCGTTTATGAGGTTTTGGGAATCGGTATCCAGGGTGCAGTATTTTTTGATATGTCGGGGTTTCATCTGACTGTTTGTGTAGATGTGGTCTTTTTTGAATCGTTCTATCTGCATTTTTCTGGCGGCGATCACCCGCTTACGTATTTCAGCCGAAGTTTCGGCACCCTTGACAGAGGACAACTCATGCGGGGGCAGGGCCGGGACATCAATGTGGATGTCGATACGGTCCAGCAGCGGACCGGATATCTTTGCCCTGTACCTGTGTACTGCCGCCGTCGAGCACGTACATTGACGTCTGGTGTCGTTGAGATAACCGCAGGGACATGGGTTCATGGCCGCCACCAGCATAAACGACGCCGGATAACTGATGGTAGCCGCCGAGCGTGCTATGGTGACCTCGGCGTTTTCAATGGGTTGACGCAGCACCTCCAGGACGTTGCGCTTGAACTCCGGCAGTTCATCCAGGAACAGCACCCCGTTGTGCGACAACGACACCTCCCCCGGACGTGGCGATTGGCCGCCACCTATGAGGGCAACGTCCGAAATCGTGTGATGTGGGCAACGAAAGGGACGTCGGGCGATGATGGGGACATCGCTTCTGAGATACCCTGAGACACTGTGTATCTTGGTTGTTTCGATGGCTTCCTCAAAGGTCATAAGCGGCATTATGGTTGGCAAGCGTCGGGCGAGCATCGTCTTGCCTGAACCGGGGGGGCCTATCATCAGGACGTTGTGTCCTCCGGAGGTGGCCACTTCGATGGCGCGCTTTGCGTGTTCCTGACCCTTGACGTCACAGTAGTCTTCCTCGTAGCTGGAGTACTCATCCAGGACCTTTGATAGGTCCGTGACAAGCGGTTCAACACCGTTGTTGTTGCTCAGAAACGCAACCAGATCAACTATGGTTTTCATCCCGTAGACGGCCAGGCCATTGACCACGGAGGCCTCCCTGGCGTTTTCGTAGGGGAGGATTATGCCGGAGAGGTTATTGTCACGTGCGGCTATGGCCATGGAGAGCGTACCCCTGATCGGTTTTATCGTGCCATCCAGTGACAGTTCACCGGCAATCAGGTAATTGCTCTGTGTTCCTGCCGCAATCACGCCCTCTGAGGTCAGGATGCCAACGGCGAGGGGAAGGTCAAACGACGAACCCTCCTTTCGCAGATCGGCCGGCGAGAGGTTGACGGTTATATGCTTGAGGGGGAAACTAAATCCAACGTTTTTGAGGGCAGCTCGTACCCTGTCCTTGCTTTCCTTGACCGATGTATCGGGCAATCCCACGATTGAAAAATGCGGCATCCCCCTTGCCGCTATATCAACCTCGACGTCTATGAGGCAGGCATCTACTCCATAAATCGTCGCACTGATCACCTTTGATAACATCTCACCTTCCTAAATATCTGTTTCGTGGTAGTATAATAAATTGTTGAATCGGATGGCAAGCATTTTTTTCTTCCTGACAGGATTTTTTACAGCGCAAGTGGAATTAGCCACTCACTGGCAGACAATCCGACCGCTCTGAGGACGCTGCCCCCAAAGTACGTAAAAATTATCTGAGCGGTGAAGATTCAATCCCACAACCTTATTGTCTTTGTCAACCAAATTGTTGCTTGAGTTTACAAGTCGTTGTTGAGTATGTTACAGTAATAGGTATGGAGACACAGACAGAGGTTATGATACAATTCAGGTTTAACGAGAAAAAAACCACTGCCATTACTGTCCTGTTGTTGAAATTAAACGGTGGTTCTATGAACTATACAAAGCTTTTAAAGCTGCTTTACCTGGTGGATCGGGAAGCCCTTTTGCGGTGGAGACGACCATTAACCGGAGATAATTATGTTTCAATGTCAAACGGCCCTGTTTTAAGCAGGACTTATAATTTAATTCGTAATCAAGTAAATTCTGATCTCTGGAATCATGTCGTCTTAACACATAATTATTATGTTTCTTTGAAAATCGATACGGATTTGTTGGATGAATTATTTGATGAATTAAGTGAAAGAGAGATAAGCCTTATTGAAGAAATAGACCAAAGGTATAAGTCTTACAATTTTAAACAAATGATACAGATTTGTCATCATGATTGCCCTGAATGGAAAGCCCCAGGGTTATCTTTTTATGATGATCTTCCGGTTGAAGATATTTTAAAGGCACTTAAATTATCTGCTGAAGATATAAAGCTCTTTGCTGAAGAGATCGATGACTTAAACAGTATCAGAGACATGTTCTTATCTCCCCTGAGATAATGATCTCTTTGGCTGATGCGTTTCTTATTTATACTCCTAAATCTGGAAATTATCACTTATGCTGATCCACTGTTTATAGAGTCATCAAAAATTGAACAGTTGTTACGTGATGGAACAAATCAAATCGATCCTAAGATAAAACTAAAACCCCCGTATCGCCTGATTTACTTAAGAGAATCCAAAATGGGGCTAAACGTTCCCTATGAAGTATCGCAAGCTGCTTATAAGGGATAGTTAACCCTTAAAGGGGGCATATCTCAGCCCCCCCAATCATACTCTTACGCTCAATTACCCCCTTAGCGCCTTTCTGATCAAATCCACCGGTATGATAATCGCCGACAATGCAAGTGGAATTAGCCACTCACTGGCAGACAATCCGACCGTTCTGAGGACGCTGCCCCCAAAGTACGTAAAAATTATCTGAACTGTGAAGATCAATCCCACAACCTTGAGGAAGTTGTTGTTGTCAAGTATGTGATCAAAGAGATTCAGCAGCTCCGTCCTTACGTTGAACTTGTTGAAGTTGTGGATAAAGACAAAGAAGCCAAAGAACCCCGTCAAAAAGGCGGCATCAGAACTGAACTGCCCTTTTATCAGCGCACTCTTTAAAAAGAGTATACATACAATCGTCGTAAAAGTCCCATTGACGAGCACCGATGACCACATGTCCTTGCTTATAATGGACTCTTCTCTTTGCTTGGGTCTTTCGTGCATGTACCTTTGCAACGCGGCCTCTCCGCCGAATGCCAATGCGGCAAGGGTGTCCATCACGAGGTTGACCCACAACAACTGCACCAGCGTAAAGGGCAGGTCAACTCCAAAGAACGGCCCCA
This sequence comes from Candidatus Magnetobacterium casense, assembly GCF_000714715.1. Classification (GTDB taxonomy): domain Bacteria; phylum Nitrospirota; class Thermodesulfovibrionia; order Thermodesulfovibrionales; family Magnetobacteriaceae; genus Magnetobacterium; species Magnetobacterium casense. The sequence continues at coordinate 83,389 of NZ_JMFO01000009.1, read as the reverse complement.
GAAACGACGTCATAATGGCCGAAAAACTCACCGTCAACTGAAACACTATAAACTTCCTGATGGAGTTGTATATGGTCCTGCCATACAACACGGCCTTTGTGATGGAGAGGAAGTTGTCATCGAGGATGACGATATCGCCGGCCTCTTTGGCCACCTCCGTGCCGCTGCCCATGGCAAAGCCCACATCGGCCTTTGTCAGCGCCGGAGAGTCGTTGACGCCATCGCCGGTCATTCCCACAACCAGATTGAGACCCTGGGCAACCTTCACAAACCGGCTCTTATCCGTAGGCAGCGCCCTGGCCACCACCCTGAGATCGGGCAAGCGTTGGGCGAGTTCTTCGTCGGAGAGCTTGTTTATTTCCTCGGAGGTCATGATGAGGTCGTTGGGGCGTTGCAGGAGACCGATGTCTCTGGCAATGGCCTCTGCCGTCTCACGCTTGTCACCGGTTATCATGACCACCTGGATGCCGGCCTCGTGGGCGAGCTTGATGGCCTCGGCCGATTCGGGGCGTATCTCATCCCTGATGGCTATGATCCCCAGGAGCTTTAGTCCCGTGGGCATGGAGTCATCCGTTATGGGTTTTTCCGATATCGCCAGCGCTATCAACCTCATGCCTCGCCTGGAGAGTTCGTCTATCTTCTGCGCCAGGGCAGCCGAAGATGCCTTGTCCATGTCAACGACCCTGGCGTCTTTGTCGTAGTACCCCCGGCAGCCCGACAGTATGATCTCCGGGGCACCCTTAACGAGGGTATATATATTGCCAGCCATGCTAATCTCCGAAGCGGAGAACTTCTTGTCGCTGCTAAATAGGATTGTCCGGTTCAGCTTTACGTTGTTATCTTGCAGGAGTGCTGAAAATATGTATCGCATCAGGGCCTTTTCCACGCGATTGCCCCCAACGATCTCATTGACCTTACCCTCGCTGGCGTTGATGACGCAACTGGTGTTTTCCTTTATGGACAGGGTCAACAGCTTCCTGACTGGTGCCGGGACACTATCAAAGTCGCTAAAACTGTTCGCATCACCCGTCATGAACTGTGACACCTCCATCTGTCCCTTTGTGATGGTGCCGGTCTTATCCGAAAACAGGATGTTGATGCTGCCTGCGGTCTCTATACCAAGGAGCTTTCTGACCAGTACCTTCTCTCTGAGCATCTTTCTCATGTTCATAGAGAGCACAATGGCGATCATCATCGGCAACCCCTCGGGGACGGCTACCACGATAATGATAATGGCCAGGATCACGGCCGTAACGGCGTCGTGCATAAACGTCTGCCAATGAGAGAGGTAGGCAGAAATCCTGGCGGCATCAAATCCGTTGTCCATCAAGACCTTTTTAAACAAGAACGACAGGGCAATAAATGTACCCCCAAAGTAGCCAAACTTGCTGATACCCTCTGCCAGGGCGTTGAGTTTGACCTGCAGCGGAGTATCTCTGTCCTCTGCATCGAGTTCCTTTACGAGCTTTCCATACAGGGAGTTCTCCCCTACGACGCTGACCTTCATGACGGCCTCACCGTCTTCAATAACTGCCCCCCTGTAGAGGGCGTATGGGTCTGCCAGGTCGTTTAACTCTTTTGGGATGTAATCGTCGGGGGGTACCTTTTTCTTTACGGGATCGGCTTCACCCGTGAGGGCGGCCTGATTGACGTTGAGGGTGCCCTCAGCCGCCACCAATGCACCGTCTGCGGGGACCTTGTCACCGGGCTGCAGGAGGACGAAATCGCCCACGACTATGTCGTTGATGGAGATTTCGGTGATATGGCCGTTGCGAAAGACGTTTATCAGGATTTGCGATGCCTCTTCCTGGAGGTTTCTGAAAGAGGTTTCGTTTTTATGCTCCGAGAGCGTGGCAACGGAGGTCGCTATTAAGACGGCCACTGCTATGCCCACCCCCTCATACCACGCAGCAAAACCAAACACCGCCAGCACCGTAATAATCCCCAGCGCCACCAACAGGATGATGATTATCGGGTCCTTAAAGTTGCCCAGGAACTTCTCCCAAAACCCCTCTATCTCAGGGGGTGCCAGTTGATTTGAGCCATGCTGTTGTCTCGACCTCTCAACAGACTCCGTATCAAGCCCACTATAGCTAAATTTCATGCTTTACTCCTTACATTACAATAAATTAAGAGAGGGGAGAAGAAGGGAGGCGGCTCCGCCCCTCCCTCAGACCCACCCCGCAAGGGGACCAGTCCCCTTGACCCCGTAATGCTCAATCCTGATATCACATTACAGGTCGAATTCTGCCGGGTTTATCCCAACGGCGTTACAGGCTTCCCTGACTACCTTTTTTTCACCGGAGTCAAAGTTGCCATCGGCCCCGCCAATGATGATTCCTACCTGAATTACCGCCCTGGCCTGGTCTTCCTTCTTTTTCAGCTTTGCTATTGTCTGGATTGCCTCGATCTTGCCAAAATCGAAGTCCTTGTTCAACTTGTCGCAGTAGAGGTCGAACTTGTCCCTCAGCTCAGAGGCAGGAAAGACCTTGAGCATATCATTGGCCATGATAAAGGACGCTGTTTTGTGTCTTTCTGCCGTATCGATACTGCCATCTGCCGCGGCAACAAGGGCGCACATAGCCATTGCACCGTTTGCAAAGTCCGAGTTCTTGAACTGCGAAATCTTACCGCGCAGCGAGTCGTTCATCTGGTTCATACTGCCTTTTAAGTTGTCCCAAAATCCCATGTCTTTTGTTCCTCCTGATTAATCTTAGGTATTGATAGATTGTTGCATATCTTTATTTGCAAGCTAATTATTAATTTCCATAAGAATACAACCATGTCTTCTTAAATGTTTCAAAAGAGCATTACGCTTCATGCAATGGCAATTGTCTCTCTTAACGCATCATCCGGAACCCCTCGTAAGGCATCCTCTCTTCTGTCTTGCAGTATTAAAGCAATGGCATCTGCAACGCTTTGCTTACACTCCTGCAATGTCTTTCCTTGTCCGTTAGCACCAGGTATTTCAAGGCAATACCCTATATACCACTCATCATCTCTTTCTATTACTACGGTAAATTCGTTGTGCATAAAATTTGTATCTCCTCCTTCTGTCACATACTTGGCAAGTTCAGGACAATGATAAAACCAAAGAATTGAGATATTATCTTTTTATTGGCAGTACCTGTTTTAACAATACTTGTGATAGCCTCTTTGTAAGAGATGGCACAGCGCTCAAAAACACCTTTTATACTCATACTTTGAGTATTCTATAATTTCTCACAATATTTTGTCAATATTACGAACTGCCTCATCCGCCAGGCCGTTAAATCGTGGTTCAGACATCTTTTAGTGTTAATTCTTATGATAATTAACACTCCTATTCATGAGGGGTTTCTTCAGCCGACCTGGATGCTTCTGTGATAGTCCTGAATGGTTTTGATGCCAGATTCCTTGGACTTGAGCATCTCTATGGCGTTTACGAGTGCCCTGGCACCGGCTACGGTTGTTGAGTACGGGACCTTGTACTGAAGGGCCGCTGTCCGGATCGAGTGGGAATCCGCTTTGGCCTGAGTGCCGGAGACCGTGTTGATGATGTAACTGATCTCCTTGTTCTTGATGCTGTCCACGATGTGGGGACGACCCTCAATGACCTTATTGATTACCTCGACCTCCAGACCGTCACTTGACAAATAAGCAGCCGTCCCGCGTGTGGCTATCAGTGAAAACCCGTTGGCCTTCAACGCCCTGGCAATCTCCAGAATCGGCACCTTGTCTCTGTCACGGACGCTTATGAAAATCTTGCCGGGTGAGCCGGCTATAGGGATGCTGTTGTAACTGGATGCCTGCGCCTTGGCATAGGCCAGACCAAAATCGCTGTCGATCCCCATGACCTCACCCGTTGACTTCATCTCCGGCCCAAGCAGAATATCCACCCCGCTGAACCGATCAAAGGGAAAAACCGACTCCTTGACCGCCACATGACGCAATACCCGCTCCCTGTCAATGCCAAGCTCCCTGATGGTCTTGCCCGCCATGACCTTTGCGGCCATCTTGGCAAGGGGCACGCCCGTGGCCTTGCTGACGTAGGGGATCGTGCGCGACGCACGGGGGTTGACCTCCAGTATCCAGACCTCGTTCTTTACCGCTCCAGGACGCTCCTGGTTGTCCTTCACAGCAAACTGGATGTTCATAAGCCCCACAACGCCCAACTCAAGGGCAATGGCCTTAGTTTGCTGCTTTATTTCGGCTACCGTAGCGTCAGACAGGGAATAGGGCGGCAACGAACAGGCCGAATCGCCCGAGTGTATTCCGGCCTCCTCTATGTGCTGCATGACCCCGCCAATAACGACGTCCTTGCCGTCCGATATGGCGTCAACGTCCACCTCGATAGCGTCCTCTAAGAACATGTCTATGAGCACGGGATGCTCCGGGGAGACCTTCACTGCCCTTTCCATGTAGGCAACGAGTGAGTCCTCGTCGTAGACGATCTCCATCGCCCGCCCACCAAGGACGTAGGAGGGACGAACGATTATGGGATATCCAATCTGAGCTGCTGCCACCCTGGCCTCTGCCACGGTCATGGCCGTGCGACTGCGTGGCTGCCTCAGACCTAGCTTGTGGATCAGTTCGCTGAAACGCCTTCTGTCCTCGGCCCTGTCAATGGCGTCGGGGGAGGTGCCAAGTATGCGCACGCCCTCACACTCAAGCGGAACCGCCAGCTTAAGCGGCGTCTGCCCCCCAAATTGGACGATCACACCCTCGGGACGCTCAAGCTCTATGATTGCCAACACGTTCTCTATCGTCAGCGGTTCAAAGTAGAGGCGGTCGGAGGTGTCGTAGTCGGTGCTGACCGTCTCGGGATTGCAGTTGACCATGATGGTCTCATAACCCAGTTCCTTTAGGGCATAGACGGCATGTACACAACAGTAGTCAAACTCTATGCCCTGGCCGATCCTGTTTGGCCCCGATCCGAGGATCACAACCTTCTTCTGCCTCGTGGGATTGGCCTCACACTGCGCTGATGGCTGCGTCTGGCCATCATCCGTGAGCCTATAAAACGGTCGCTCATACGTCGAGTATAGATATGGCGTGACCGCCCTGAACTCGGCTGCACAGGTGTCAACCATCTTGTAGACGGGCGTAATAGCATGGAGCCTCCGATAATCCCTGACCATCTTTTCGGTCACGCTAAACAGATAGGCCAGCCTCCTGTCGGAAAAGCCATACTCCTTGGCCCTTCTCACAAGCGCTTGACCTGCATATTCATCATTGAATTTCAATTTGGTGTCGATACTGTCGAGAGGTAGTATTTCAATGGTTATAAGCTCCTCCAGCTCCATCTTTACGATGTCAAGGATGTTGTTCAGGAACCACGGGTCTATATTCGTTATTTCGTACAGCCTCTCCACGGTCATTCCTTGGCGCAGTGCATCGGCTACGTACCAGAGCCTTTCGCTGTTGGGCGTCTTTAGCCTGGATGCTATGGTGAGCTTATTATCTACCTTTGTGTTCGCCTTCTCAAAGCCGTATGTGTCGTTTTCGAGGCTCCTGATGGCCTTCTGTAAGGACTCCTTAAACGTCCTTCCGATGGCCATGACCTCGCCTACGGACTTCATCTGCGTGGTGAGCGTGGTCTGTGCCTCGGGGAACTTCTCAAAGGTAAAGCGCGGTATCTTGGTAACGACGTAGTCTATGGTCGGCTCAAAGGATGCCGGGGTTTCTTTTGTTATGTCGTTTTGTATCTCATCCAGGCGCAGACCCACGGCGAGTTTGGCGGCTATCTTGGCAATGGGAAAACCCGTGGCCTTGCTTGCCAGGGCAGAGCTGCGTGAGACACGCGGGTTCATTTCGATGACCATCATCTGACCGTCTTTGGGGTTGATGGCAAACTGGATGTTGCTCCCACCGGTGTCCACGCCGATCTCACGGATAATGGCAATGGCCGCATCACGCATCAGTTGGTACTCCTTGTCAGTGAGTGTCTGGGCAGGCGCCACCGTGATTGAATCGCCGGTGTGTACGCCCATGGGGTCGAAGTTTTCAATCGAGCAGATTATCACGACGTTGTCGGCGTGGTCTCGCATGACCTCAAGCTCGTACTCCTTCCATCCGATGACCGATTGTTCAACCAGTACCTGGTGCTTTGGACTGAGACTGAGTGCCTTTTTGAGGAGGTCTTCGTATTCCTCCATGTTGTATGCAACCCCGCCTCCGGTGCCCCCCAGCGTAAAGGCCGGTCTCAGGATGGCCGGGAATTTAACGTCCCTGATGACATTGAGTCCCTCCTCGAAGGAGACAACGATCCCGCTTGTGGGGACGTTGAGGCCGATGTTTTTCATCGCTTCCTTGAACAGCCTTCTGTCCTCGGCCTTGTTGATGGCCTTGAGGTTGGCGCCGATCAGTTCAACGCCGTACCTGTCAAGGATTCCGAGGTTGGCCAGGTCTACGGTGAGATTGAGAGCCGTTTGTCCACCCATCGTTGGCAGGAGGGCATTGGGACGCTCACGTTTGATGATCAGTTCCAGCGTAGCGGCGTTGAGGGGTTCGATGTATACGGCCCCTGCGGTGTCGGGGTCGGTCATGATGGTGGCCGGGTTGGAGTTGACCAGCACCACGTCATAGCCCTCCTCGGTCAGTGCATGACAGGCCTGGGTGCCGGAGTAGTCGAATTCGCACGCCTGGCCGATTATTATTGGCCCGGAACCTATCAGAAGTATCTTTTTTATGTCAGCTCGTTTAGGCATTTTACCTCGTCCTAGTGATTTTTTGGGCGCTTGTTTGCCTGCAGGACTTTTTTCCTTAGGCGGATGGAGTTGGGTGTGACCTCTACCAGTTCGTCCTCCTTTATGAACTCCAGGGCGTTGTCCAGATTCATCATGCGCGGCGGGATGAGTAAAAGGGCATCGTCTGAGCCGGAGGCACGGATGTTGGTGAGCTTCTTCTCCTTTGTTACATTGACGTCGATGTCGCTTTCCTTGGAGTTTTCGCCAATTATCATGCCTTCGTACACGGGCGTGTTTTCACGGATAAAGAGCGTGCCACGGGGCTGCAAATGAAACAGGGCATACCCGGTAGACCTTCCCGTCCTGTCCGCCACCAATGCCCCGGTCTGACGCTTGGTAATGGGCCCGTGCCACGGCTCATAGCCGTCAAAGAGGTGGTTTATCAGTCCCGTGCCACGCGTATCTGACAGGAACTGATTGCGAAACCCTATCAGCCCTCGCGATGGTATCCGGAAGTCGAGTCGCACCCTGCCGTAGCCGTTGTTGTTCATCTTGTACATCCGCCCCTTTCGCATGCCGATGAGTTTGCTGACCACGCCCACGTAGTCCTCGGGGACATCGATGACAAGTATCTCCATCGGCTCATGCACCTGCCCGTTTACCTCCCTGAGGATGGTCGTGGGCATGGCCACGGAGAGTTCGTAGCCCTCACGACGCATCATTTCGATGAGTATGGCCAGTTGCAGCTCGCCACGACCCATGACCTCAAAGGAATCCATGTTGTCAAAGTTTACGCGTATCGAGACGTTGTACAGAAGCTCCTTGGTGAGTCTGTCACGCAGGTTTCTTGACGTAACGTACTTGCCCTCCTTGCCGGCAAAGGGCGAGGTGTTGATCGAAAACACCATCGATATCGTAGGCTCATCGACGTGGATCGTGGGCATGGCCTTTGGGTTTTCGTAGTCGGCAATGGTGTCGCCGATATTTATGCCCTCAATGCCCGCCAGTGCGATGATGTCCCCGCAGAAAGCCGCCTTTGTGTCGATCCTGTCCAGGCCCTCAAACGTGTACATGGAAGTGACCTTGGTCTTGATTATCTCTTTGGTGTTCTTTACCATCGATACGTGATCGCCCACCTTGACCGTGCCGGAGAAGATACGGCCAATGGCAAGCCTTCCAACGTAGTCGTTGTAGTCTATGTTGGTCACCAGCACCTGTAACTGACTGTCCTTGAGGTCATCGGGGGCAGGGATTGTCCTGAGTATGGTCTCAAACAACGGCTTGAGACTGTCTGAGTCCTCGCCCAGCTCACGCATTGCAATGCCGGCACGGGCGTTGGTGTATATGATCGGAAACTCCAGTTGTCCTTCACCGGCGTCAAGATCGATAAACAAGTCAAATATTTCGTTGATTACGGCCTGTATGCGCGCATCGGCCCTGTCTATCTTGTTGACCACAATAATGGGTGGCAGACCCAACTCAAGGGCCTTCTTGAGGACAAACCTAGTCTGCGGCAACGGCCCTTCGGAGGCGTCAACGAGCAAGAGCACGCCATCAACCATCTTGAGGGTGCGCTCGACCTCCCCGCCAAAGTCCGCATGGCCGGGTGTGTCTACGATGTTTATCTTTACGCCCTCGTAGTAGACGGCCGTGTTCTTTGCCATGATGGTGATACCGCGTTCCCTCTCAAGGTCGATATTGTCCATAACTCGTTCCGGCACCCGTTCGTTGTCTCTGTATATGCCGGATTGCTTAAACATGGCATCAACCAGCGTGGTCTTGCCGTGGTCTACGTGTGCTATTATTGCTATGTTTCTCAGGTCTTGTCGCTTCATGCCCTTCCTTCTGTAAATATTATTAAATATCTCTGTGTGATGTATTATAGCACATCTTATGCGTTTCAGCCAGCAGGTAATATCTCCAGTATCCTCTTAAAAAAGCAGGGTAAAATTTATTTCACGGTTAAAAGGCATGGATTCCTGCTTTCACAGGAATGACAGTTACAGCCGTTTTCCAAGTGTGTCATTCCTGGCTTGACCAGGAATCCAAGATACGTAAAAGTATACTCATTCCTGAGTTTATAAAAAACAGGCTCTTTCTTAAAGTGAGTGGGTAAATGAGGTATCCCCCTCCCTCATTCCCTCCCACAAGGGGAGGGAGGTTAGAGAGACATCGTCATATTCCCGACCCTTTATGGGAGGGGTTAGGGGAGGGTTATTTTACAAGGGTAGAAAAAATTACCCATATGAAATACGAAAGAACCATTTTAAACAACCAGCCGTTTAGATACTTCAGGGGGAGGCATACGGTCTCCTGTGGGCCGCTGGATGGGTGATACCGTATGATACTCTTTGACACTCTCGTAGTCCGGCTTATTTGGCGGAGAGGGAGGGATTTGAACCCTCGGTGGGGATTAACCCACACACGATTTCCAGTCGTGCTCCTTAAGCCACTCGGAAACCTCTCCGTGTGTGTAACAGCTTACCTTGTAATAGTATATCAAAACTCATATGGTATTGTCAAATCCTAAATTACACATTACACATAGAAAGCCGCTGTGATGAAGGTATATTTTAGTCTTTATTGCACAAGAAACTTATAAATAAAAAACCTCGTCTTAGCTTGACAATGTCATATTCCAATCTCTGCAATTAAAGATGTCTGAACCACGATTTAACGGCCTGGCAACTGTAAGGAGCGATTTGATTATCGGAGATTATCAGGATTTAGGTTAAAGAAAACCGTATGTTTTTTCCTGTAAATCCTTTCATCTGCCCTGCGACCGTAGGAAGCAAAGTGATCAATCCTGGTTCAGACAATCCCCATGTTTACTTAAATATGACATTGTCAAAATAAAGAAGATGTGTTTTTCTATCCTCCGATTGAGCGTAGTATGCCATTGAGGATGACCTCCGGAGTTGGCGGACATCCGGGGATGCAGACGTCCACGGGGATGACCGTGTCGATGCCGCCGAGGCTGGCGTAGCTGATACCAAAAATCCCGCCGTTGCAACCGCAATCCCCTACAGCGATCACGAGTTTTGGCGCCGGTGTGGCATTGTACGTCCTGATAAGGGCGATTTCCATGTTTGTTGCCACCGGCCCTGTGACCAGGAGCATGTCGGCAAACCGAGGTGAGGCGGTAAAGTGAATCCCGAATCGCTCGCAATTATAGAAGGGATTGTTTATGGCGTGTATCTCAAGCTCGCAGCCGTTACAGGAGCCGGCATCCACCTGCCTGATGGTGAGGCTCTGTCGTAGACGCCGCTTCATGGCCTCGTCCAGCCTGTCAACCGTATCGTTGACAATGGTTGCATCCGACAATCGGGTAAGTGGCTCCGTCACGATGCCCGTGCGAAATATCTGGTGAAGTATCTTTATCATGCCCAACTATCTGCGGACATAAAATTTAGCATAAATATCCACCAGTAATTGTTCACAGTCAATTATGTACATACTTGAGATTATATCACTTTCCATGTGTTTGTTGCCATAGTACCACCATGGGCAGGGCAATAGCATTAGAGAAACACTATTGATGTCTCTATTCGAATGCTATTTCGTATATTCTCAGCACCTGGATGTGTTGACCCTTTATAAACATGAACCTGTACTGTTTGTACTCCCTGGTGTTTGCAAGGGGAAAGACCCTCTTTTGAGACGGTGCCCACCTCTGTGTGTCTGTCTGCTTGTCCAGTAACACCCATGAGTTGTTTTCGTCCAGGGCCATAAACTCCCATGATATTGGCATCTTTCCTGAGTCCTCTCCACTGGATATGGAGTACTTTGTTATCGCCCGAGGCTTGTAAAACGTTATATTCGCCGGTATTGGCCTGTCGATCAAGGCCTCCCAGAAGTCATCCTTTGTGGCGGAGTAGTCAAATGCGTATTTAACCGTCTTTTTGGTGTTATCTTCGCTAACAACGCTCATCAGTTCACTCTGACAGGGCTTGTGATATTCCAGAGGGATTATGGGCACCTTGGTGGTGGCCGTGGTGTTTAACAGGGCGTTCATATCGATAAAGACGGTGTTTTTTGACGCACAGGTTGGCGCTCCCGGTTCTGACACCGTTGCGATGATGGTATTGTCGGGGGTGTCATCGGCGCAGATGGAAGGCTCCTGGGAGAGGCAATACTTCACGGCAGTGACAGGGCTTTTGAGGTCGATCAGGGCCGCACTCAACACATACTGTATGTCCTGGGTGAATGCCGTGGCATTGCAGTTAAACTCATCGCCAATACTCCCCCTGCCATTGAAACCGGTTTCGTTGTTCAGGGGTTTGACCACATGAATGCGTGTTATGGGTTTGTTCACAAAGGGGGCAATGGTGTTTTTTATAAACATGAATTCCGTGTTTGAGTTCCTTGCATTGAGGGTGACGTTAAACGACGAAGTGATGGCGCCATATGCGGCAAGCACGATAGCAAAAGCGATGGTGGCCGTCTTTTGCCTGTTGTGGTCTTGGGTGATTGCCCCTAGCAGAGATTTGAACATCCAGTGTATCAGCAACAGGGCAAAGGCCATCTCCGCAAACAGGAATCGCCTCAGTACCAGCTTCGTAGGGGTCAGTATCCATGGCGCCAGGATGAAAAGGGACAACGCTACCGCATAGACAATTACAATGGTTGTGTGAAAGCGTTTTTTTCTGACAGAGACTATCAACAAACCTGTCAGCAAAACAGTGACCGTCAGAAACACGACGTAGCCAACAACCTTGGGCAAATATATACTCCAGAAGTTAAATACAATAGGGAATAAGTCATGCACCAGGGGCGAGAGTTTTTGGAGCAGGTTATTTATGGAGATTTCCACTCTGTAATCGGGGTCGAGCTTGATCTCTTCAAGAATCTGTGCCTTGTATTTTGCGGGGATGAACAGTTTATTGTTGAGATAGTACACGACACTGTTAATGCCAAAGAAGAAGACGTCTCGAATAATCAGACGTGTGGTCAGACGCACTTGAGTGTGTGAGTCTTTCCCTTCCGCCGCCCCTGCACCGACTGCTACGAAACTACCAACAAGGAAAAAGAACGCATGAGCCTGATACGTAAACATGGTTATGAGTAACAGCACAAAGGCTAAAGCCGTTTTGCCTGTCCATGTGGCGAGGGTCTTGGCGTCAGGGGGCCTCACCAGCCAAGTCTGGGCAAACAGCATATAGCTCAACAACGCCATAGCAGGGGCCATGGCACTTGGGGGCCAGCTCAGAAAGACATGAAACTGCGGCCCCGGCAACATGAAAATTGACACGCTGACAAGAAATGCCACAACTGGCGTCATCCCCTGCCACTGTAACAGCAGCGTCAACAGCGCCACCCCAACACAGTAGATCAAGACAACAGCAGCCTTTACCTTTTGCAAGTCACCGACAGACCCCACATGCCTAAACAGATAGCACTCTATAAAGGAAGAAAAAGGACGCCCTATCTTTAATGACAGCTTAAAGGCATTATAGTTGGAACATTCGCCCTTAAAGGAAGTCTCCAGGGAGTCACCTATGAAGTTGGCGTTGTCATGAAATATTGACGGCAGCAGAAGATACGACGAAAAAACAAGGAAGAGTACAAAGACAGCCGATAAGAAAAATACTATAAAACTACGAATGTTTAACAACAACTCCCCTTTTCAGTCCTCTGAGCGATTTTTTGGATTTCCTCCCTTTTGGATACATCCTGATTTTATGCCATTAGGCGGTTGATATTGGCAGTTGCGTTCCGCCGGCAGGAGTTGCGGCAATATATAGGGTAAGACCTTAAAGATAGCACTTGTCCGTCTTTAAGGTCTTTATGCTTTCGTAGAGAAGATACTTTCAATGTTTTTCTTCATTGTCTGCAACATCTTAAGATAGTCTTCAGGCGGTATCTGTCTTAAGAGTTTTCCTTCACGATCGACTATTCGTATCACCACGCTGTCAGTTTTGTCATCGACTGCAAAATATGCCTTGGTGAAGTTTTTGTCAAGCAGTTTCTTTTCTTCTTCCGCCTTTTTCTTTGCCTGATTGGCACGCTCATCTTCCTCTTTGATTTCGGCGTTTTTAGCGGTTATACTGGCTTTTTCCCCAACAGAAACGCCTTGCGCATTATCAGGGGTGTTATCTGACAATACCACAACTTCCTTATTATTTGATTCCTGTATAGCGTCAGGTGCTGCATCTTTACGTTCGGGCGGTTTTTTTGTTGCCTGAACGGGACGCATAACCACTGTTGAGCTTACGTCAAAGCCCCTGATTTCCATATGGCCTCACCTCCCTGAATTTATATTCCCGACTGCATTCTGGGCTACCGTTGTATTTAGGTTTACATTTCACCTTATACTCTCACCTTCATATTTGAATTTATGAGATAGCATTAACAAGGCTCTCTTTTATTTCTTCAGCGGCATCCACGGAGGTATTGCCGGAGCTGGTATTTTTGTTGCCCGTTCCACTACCGGCCGCGCTTGCTGCAGCGTTTGAGGCATCACCCTCTTCTGTTGACACACCGGACTTATACAGTTCCCTGGCAGCATCAGAGAGCCTTACGGATACAGCGCTTGTGGCGCCACCATTGCCTTTTTCCTTCAAGTCTTCTTGCGGACGTTCGGTCTTTTCTTCCTTGATGTTACTGCTGTACGTATACAGCGATTGGTTGTTCACTGCACCTACCATATAACCTACCTCCTTGCCATTGAGATAAACCCTTCAAATTTCTTATCGGTAAAGTTATTTAAAACTTTACTATGCTGTAAAAAAATTTTATATTTTTATTTCAGTCAATCCACCCGCAGGGGAAAACCTGCCGCTATATGTAAAATAACCATGCCACAGCAATGTACAGCGATCTGCATGACGTATCGTGTGTGTATAAGCCTCTGCAATCCTGGCCCTATCCGGTGGTCTGAGCCGGGGGGCGTCAAGGATATGGCAGTTGAGTTTCTTGGTTGTTGACATTAGGCCCTCCTGGAGTATTTTATTTCACCAAAGGCGATTTTAAAGGTTGTTCCCGGATTGGTTTCGCACTGTATGGAGCCCTCCAGTTGGTCTGTTACCAAGGCATTTACGAGTCTCAGGCCTAGTGTCTGCGCATCTTTGATTTCTATCCCTGGGGTAATGCCCATGCCCGTGTCACCGATTGTCAGAACAAAGGCATTTCCGGGCTGCACCTTTAGTTCTACGTTAATACTGCCCATTACATCTGCCGTGAATGCGTGTTTGAGGGAGTTAGATACGATTTCGTTGATGATTAACCCGCATGGCACTGCCGTATCAAGCCCTATGTAGCATTCGTCTATGTTGGTGTTCATGCTTATCCTGTCGGTGTTGAGGCAGTAGGAGGCATACAGGTGGTTTAACAGGTTCTCTACGTATTTTCGAAAGTCTATCCGCTCGACGTTGTCGGCCTGGTAGAGTTTTTCATGTATGAGGGCCATTGCCTTTAATCTCCTCTGACTGTCACGGAACATCTCCAGGGACTCGTCGTTGGTGATATATCGTGCTTGCAGGTCCAGGAGGCTTGAGACAATCTGGAGGTTGTTCTTTACCCGGTGATGGACCTCGCGCAGGAGCACCTCTTTTTCCTTCAGTGATTGTTTCAGCCGCTCTTCAGTTTTAAGGCGTTCGTTTATTTCCACGTGGAGTTTGTCGTTGGTGGTCTTAAGCTGTAAGGTGCGTTTTTCAACGAGGTCTTCCAAGAGATAGCGATATTTCCAGAGTTCTCCTTCCATTTTATTACGGGCGTCCAGTTGTCTTTTGAGGTCTTTTTCGACGTGTTTTAAGGCTATAGAGTTTTTTACCAGCCCCTTTAGTTCGTAGAGGTTAAACGGTTTGTGCAAAAACGCACTGACGCCCAACTCAAAACACCTCTCCATGTCCTCATCGCTGCCATGGCCTGTGAGCACAATGACCGAATAGGGGTCTGTGGGGACAAGGTTTATCTTTTGCAGAAACTCTACGCCATCCATGACCGGCATCTTGAGGTCCAGGATTATGAGCACTGGATTGACCTCGTAAAACAGTTTTATCCCGTCAATGCCGTTTTTGGCCTCATAGATGGTATAGCCATAGTTCCTGAGGTGTTTCTTGATTGCATCTATTACGATCTGCTCGTCATCGAGTATAAGTATCTTCTGATTATACATCTGTCGTGTTACCGGCAACAGGGAGATTAATCGTAAAGGTAGTGCCCCTGTTAGCCTTAGAATCGCAGGTGATAGTTCCGTTGTGTCCGACTATTATTCCATATACGATGGAAAGTCCCAGGCCTGTGCCCATACCAACCTCCTTGGTTGTGTAAAACGGTTCAAAAATCCTGTCCAAAATCTTCTCCTCTATACCCATACCGTTGTCGGTGAATTTTATAACGATGAAGTGTTTATCTCCCGATAGTCTTATGACGATGCGTATTTCGGCAGTGGTCTTGTTCTGAGCCAGGGCATCCATGGCGTTTTGCAGGAGATTGATAAACACCTGCTCCAGTTGGTTGGCACTTCCTACAACGTGTGGCAGGTCAGGCTCCACATTTTTTGTAAGAGATATGTTCCTTAGGCGTATACGCTCACCCATAAGCAGCAGACTGTTGTGTAAGACCATTTCGATGCTGATTGATTCCATTTCGATATCGTCTCGGCGGCCAAACGTGCGCAGGTGCTGGATTATATCAACGATCCTGTTGACCTGTTTATATGCCACAACGGCCTCTTTTTTAAGCGCATCGGTGTTTAATTCCCCCTGCTTGATCTCCAGGATCAGGCCCTGGAGAAAGCTGCTGATATAGGTAAGTGGTTGATTTATCTCATGTGCGATTCCCGTGGCGATTTCGCCTAACGTAGCCATCTTGGAGGAAGTCAGCATCTTTAGCTGTATCCTGTGGGATTCTTCCTCGAGCTTTCGTATCTCCCTCATGTCGTGGGCGACAACAATGGTGTCGTTGATGACCTCCTCACTCCACTGTCCGAGTCTGGAGAGGTTTACGAGGACGGGGATATCCTCTGAGGTTGCGGTCTTCATTGACGTAAACAGGTCCTTGGTGTTGCCCTGTCCGCGGATGGCCTCCAGGATGTTTTCTGCAAACATGACGTCAACCATTTTGCCCACCAGTTGGTCTTCGTCGTAGCCCAGGAGGGTACAGGCGGAGTGATTTACCGTTTGGATGACAAGGTCTCCGTTGACCACGATGAGGGCATCCGTAAGGGACAACAGTACGCTTTCGAGGTAGGTCTTTGCGTGGAGCAGTTCTGCCGTTCTCTCCCTGACCCTGATTTCGAGTTCGTCGTTATATTTCTTTAATGCCTCCTCGGCCCTCTTGATATCGGTGATGTCGTGGAAGATGCCACGCGTTACGCAGGGGATGCCGTTTTCAAATATGCAGTTAACGCTGCCCAGCACTACAATGTTTCTGCCGTCCCTGGTGACAAAGACTGTCTCGAACCTGCTCGATATACTGCCGATGAGGAAGCAGTTGAAGTTGTGAAGTCCGTTGTCAAAGTGATTGGGGTGGATCACGTCAGAGAGGGTCAGCGTTTCCACCTCATCTTCGCTATAGCCGAGGGTGTTGAGCCATGAGCGATTTACGTACTTAAACCTCCCATCGGGGGTAACCACGTGGATCATGTCCGAGGCGTTGTCAAAGAAGTCCTGTAATTGTTCGGTGTTTTTTCTGAGTTGTTCTTCGGCCAGTTTTTTCTCCGTAATGTCTGAGATAAGGCCGTCGTAGGCGATGAGGTTTCTGTTGGAGTCGTACCTGGCAACGGGGGTGTTTCGCACCCATCTGATAGAGGCGTCCTTGTGTATGATGCGATGTTCTATGGAGAGCACCGGTTCTCCTTTGAGTATCTTGTATGCAAGTTCGGTGACGGCCTTACGGTCCTCACCGTGGATCATGCGGTACCACAGGTAGGGGTCTTCGTCATACTCTTCGGTGGTGTAGCCGGTGACGGCCACACAGCCAGGGCCGTGGGTAGTGGAGGCTGCACGACCGTCTTTGACCTCCACTGTATAGATGTAATCCGTGATGGCTCCCAGCAGGAGTTTGTAGCGGTTTTCACTGAGCTTTAAGGCCTCTTCGGCCAACTTGCGTTGTGTGATGTCCGATATGAGGCCGTCATAGGCGATCAGTCGTCCGTCCTGATTGCGGCGCGGCACGATGGTGTTTCTCACCCAACGGACGGAGCCATTCTTGTGGATTATGCGATGCTCTATTGGGGGTGCCGCCTCCCCTGCGAGGACGTGTTTGACCTGGCTTTTGACCATTTCCCGGTCATCTTCGGCGATCATACGGTACCACAGGTATTGGTCTGTCTCGTATTCTTCGGAGTGATACCCGGTGACGGCCACACAACCGGCCGAGTGACGTGTAGATACCGCACGGCCATCTTTGACCTCCACGGTATACATGTAGTCGGTGATTGCGTCAACAAGGCGTTTGTATCTGTTTTCGCTTAATCTTAGCGCCTCTTCAACCTGTTTGCGTTCTTTTATCTCTTCCTGCAGCTCCTTGTTGACCCTGTCAAGCTCCTTGGTGCGCTGGTAGATATGCTGGCGCAAGGCTATGTTGGCCTCAAACAGCGAGTTTATATTACTCTCTACACGATCTTTCAGTATCTGTCTGATATTATCTACAAACGACATATCGTCTTTATCTGTCCTGATTTGTCATTATCATGCACCCGGTCCCTATAGGTTTCTGTTTTTGTCTGATGATTCCACAACCCTGCTGTCGTCAAATTTGTAGTCAATCTCAGCCAGTACCTCTTTGATATACCATATCTCTTTTTGCACGGCGTTGGGGATGGCAGGGGGCGTACTCTTTTTTGAGACAACGCCTTCTGACAGATACATCCGTCTGATCTGTTCAAGGCTCTCAAGGCGTTGGGGGAGCTCCTGGCTGTACCATGTTTTTTTATACTGGGCGTACTCTTTGTCAGCCTGTGACTTCTTACCGGTCTTTGACCCCTTTGTACCGGAGGTTGCTACCTGGGAGTTTGCCACGTATTCCTTCAGTACCTCCCTGATGGCAAATATTTTGCTCACGTAGTTGGCGCTTTCGGTATTGTCTACATTGGCGGCAAAGGGTTTGGGGTTGCCCCCGAATTGCTTGTAGTACTTTGCAACGCTCTTGGGGGAACGATTGTAGGCCCAGAATGCCCATAACCACCTGTCGCTGTTGGTGACCCTGGCGCCATTTATCTTGTATGCCCTGTCCCATGCCAGGGTGAGTTTATAGTTGTCTTTCAGGAGTCTGATGGCGGCATCGGTGCTGCGTTGCGCATGGCTTCTGTAGTCGATGTCGTCGTCAATGAGGCCGTAGGATTTAGCGGTAGCCGGCATGAACTGCCAGTACCCCTTTGCTCCGGCATGTGATAACGCAAGGGGGTTCCACGCAGACTCCGCAAGGGCTAAAAACACTATCTCAAATGGGATATCGTTGTCCTTGCATTTCTGATAGATCATCTTCAGGTGTCCTGCCTCCAGCATACTATGCCAACCTGAAAGCAGGTGTTGGTAGGTGGTTATGAGTTCCATGCCCTTGTTGTTTTTGTACTTGATCAGTTTCTTATCAAATTCGAGGTCTCTTTCGCTAAAGATATTTCGCCACTTCATGATCTTTTGCTGGTTTGTCTTTCCCGTGGGGGGATAGATGTGGGGTGCCTGGTGAAACAGTCGTTTGAGAAGATCACTGTTAGTGACCTCGGACGGTTTTCTGACAGACGCCTTTGACACCGCCGCCGCATCAGAGACCGTGTAAAGGATTATCAGCGGTAAGCCCAAGCCTAAAAGCACTCTGTAGAGCATAATTAACCTCCTTATTTCATTTTATTATAAATCTATATAGTTATGTATATCTATTGTACCCGTTGCATGGCACCTGTTGTCAATAGTTTTCTATGTGGCAGAAAAATATTTGTTAATAAGGTGTTTACCGTGTGAAACTAAAGGAACACTTTTTATCCTGATCGTTTGCATTTATGGTTGATAGCGCTACATATACCGTGTAACATGTCCACCTCCCAGTGGGTTAGTCCGTAGCGACCGACGAGGTGTCTGATATTTCTGACAATGTCTGACTCGAGGTCTTCGGAGCCCCTCATACCAATGCCCAGGTTGTTCAACACCCCTGCGATTCGGTCGTACAGGTGGTTGAGATGCTCCTGTGGTACAAGTTTAGGCGCCCTTGCATAATGGTTGTCCCTGCACACCGGGGAAAGCTCGTATGCTACAATCAGGACTGCCTGTGCCAGGTTCAGCGAAGGCTGGGCATGTGAGGTGGCTATCGTCATCAGAAAGCCGCAGCGGTTGATCTCCTCACTGAGGAGGCCCTTGTCCTCACGCCCAAAGAGTATGGCAACCTTGTTGTTGGCGGAGAGTTCAGCGATTGTTGCAACTGCCTCCCTGATGGGACGGATAACCCCGCGCGTCTTTCCCTGGCGGCGTGTGGTCCCCACGACGATGGCCTTGTCGTTGACTGCCTCCGTGAGGCTTGCGCAGACCGTGGCACCTTCTAGCACATCGATTGCCCCGTGGGCAAAGGCGCGGGCCTCGGCGTTGAGGTAGTCACAAGGGTCTACGAGGCACAGCCGCTCAAATCCCATGTTCTTTACAGCCCTGGCTGCCGCTCCGACGTTACCCGGCTCCCGTGGTTGCAGCAGCGTGAAGTAGATGTTGTCTCTGAGGTTCATAGCCATACTAAATTATAAAAACAAAAACAGTAATAGTTCAACCCCGGTACCAGGGCAATCGCATTTAACCGTAAGAAAAGAAAGGGGCGGCTCCGCTTCTTTTTCGCTCCAGGAGGGGGCAGCGACCCCCGGCTCAATGCGCTCCTGGCCCCTTCAGAACCTCCTGCAAGGGGAGGGGCGAGGCGCAATCTTGTCGCAGCGGATCGCACCCGCCCCGGGCACGAAGAAGTCCTCTTGACCCCATAATGGGTTGATTGACAGATTGGGGGGTAGTGTTTTTTTAGGTAATTATGTTATACTTAATTTACATAAAACTTGTTTGCTAATATTATATGGATGTATAAGGAGGGGCAACATGTCCACATCGTTAGAACAAGAAGATGAGATTAGTCTTATCCGGATCAGTCAATACGTGACAGACAGTGAAGGACGTAGAATAGCGGCTATTGTTGATATGGAGGAGTTAAGGCGGGTGGAGGAATTGATAGAGGATACAGACGACTTACTCACTGCAGCAGAAGAGGATGACGCCTATTGGATAGAGATGGCAATGCGGGCTGAAAAAAGCGGTTATATTGGGCATGAGCAGACGCTTGCATTTATAATAGAGAAACTTGTTGAAGTTTAAGCTCGATATTACAAAGGAGGCCAAGGATTTTTTATATCGCCTTGATGCAAAGCAGTTCAAGCAAGTTCTCAATAAGATTCTATCATTAACCTCAGAGCCATATCCAGTTGATTCCGAACAACTGCATGATAAAAAACCAACTGATATAACATTTAGAAGGGTGGATATAGGCGAGTATAGGATAATATACTTTGTTAAGGGAGACACTATAAATATAACCATTATTGGTAAACGCAACGATAATGCAGTATATAAGAGATATAAGAATAAACGTAATAGTTCAGGGATACAATAGAAATATTACGTTGACAACTACATGGCACAGTGGCAGAGATGAGGTTTCGACACGTCACCCTTAACCTGTCCATTGCGCTTAAGTCCTTCAGCAGCTTCAAGCTCAGAAGTGCGTTGGCTGTAGCGGGGGTAGTGCTGGGGACGTTGTCGCTGATCACCGTGACAAACATTTCGGCCTCCCTGAGACTCCAAACGCTCAAGGAGGTTGAGAGTTTTGGAAAAAACCTGCTGATTGTACGAAGCGGTCTGATGGGAATGCACGCCAGACCCGGGGCATTGGGCGAGGCCACAAACCTGACCATTGCCGATGTCAGGGCCATCAAGAACTCGACGTTTTACATAAACAACATCGCACCCGCTACGAGCAAAAACTTCCCCGTCAGATACCTCGATACCACCATTACCACAACCCTCATGGGTGTGGGCAGTGAGTTCTTTCAGATACGGAAACTCGACTTAAGCCGCGGCCAGTACTTTGCCCCCGCTGATGACAAGGAACTCAAACGCAAGGCCATCATAGGGGCCAAGGTCGCCCAAAAACTCTTTGGAGATGCCGACCCGATGGGCAAGTATATCTACGTCTACCGGGTCCCGTGTGAGGTCACCGGGGTATTGCGCCCCGTAGGAGCAGACGCCGCCGGTGTTGACTCGGACAACATCGTCTACGTCCCCCTCAACACGTACCTGCGACGATTTGTAAACAAACAGTACGTCAGTGTCATTTACATCGAGGCCAACGACGATGCCTCACTCTCCCCGCTCGCCTCACAGACAGAAGACCTCCTGCGCCTCAGACACAACATCAAAAAAGGTCAACGCGACGACTTCACCGTGATCAACCTCAAGGACGTCAACGACATCAAGACCCAGGCCATCAGACTGGTCAGAATGCTGGGACTGATAGTCTCGCTTGTCTCCTTTACAATCAGCGCCGTAGGGATACTCTCGATAATGATCCTGATGGTCAACGAGCGCCGGGTGGAGATCGGTATAAGACGCGCCGTGGGGTCAAAAAAGCGGGATATCATGATCCAGTTTCTGACCGAGTCATCGTTTATCTCCTTTGTCGGTGGCGTAATTGGCTGCGTCATTGGTGTTGCGTTGAGCCTGCTGGTGGCGCTTGTAACAGGGATGCCGTTTGTGGTCTCCGGCACAGGCGTGGTTATAGCATTTACCGCATCGCTGTGTATCGGACTGTTTTCGGGTATATATCCATCCAAAAAAGCCATCGAAATTGAACCGATCTATATCTTGCGGTAAGTTTTGTGGTATAGTATATAATTGCGGACCAGGATTGAGCATTATGGGGTCAAGGGGACTTCTTCGTGCCCGGGGTGGCTCACCCCTCCCCTTGCGGGGGGTTCTGAAGGGGGGGCGGAGCCGCTCCTTTCTTCTTTTTTTCCCCTGATTATACAAGGAGGTTCAAATGATAAGGGTATTATTTGTGTGCGTACACAACAGCGCAAGGAGTCAGATGGCGGAGGCGTTTCTTAACGCTTTGGGCGTGGGGATGTTTGAGGCTCACAGCGCAGGGCTGCAACCGGGAAACCTCAACCCCGTCGTAGTAGAGGCAATGAAAGAGGCAGGCATAGACATCTCCGGCAACAAGACCAAGAGTGTCTTTGAGATGTACGACAGGGCGGAGCAGTTTGATTACGTTGTCACCGTCTGTGATGAGTCCAGGGCAGAGGCATGTCCGACGTTTCCGGGAAACGCCAAAAAGCTCCACTGGGGCTTTGAAGACCCCTCCTCGTTAAACGGCAGCAGAGACGACATCCTTGCAAGGACAAAGGAAATCCGGGATGCTATAAAGGCACGGATTCTCCAGTGGATTGGAGGGCTAAAATAAGATGACAAAGGTCTCCGGCAGATTATCCTTTCTCGACAGGTACCTGACGCTGTGGATATTTGCGGCCATGTTTGTCGGGGTTGTGTGCGGATATCTGTTTCCTCAGGTTCAGGGCGTGTTAAACGTCTTTCAGGTGGGGACGACCAACATCCCCATAGCCATCGGCCTCATCCTGATGATGTACCCGCCCCTTGCAAAGGTCAAGTACGAACGGATGTCAGAGGTGTTTACGGACAAGCGTGTACTGGCGCTTTCGCTGGTGCAGAACTGGCTGATAGGCCCCGTGCTGATGTTTCTGTTGGCCGTTGTGTTTCTCAGGGACTATCCGCACTACATGTACGGGTTGATCCTCACGGGGCTTGCCCGCTGCATTGCAATGGTGGTGGTGTGGAACGATCTGGCCGGTGGAGACAGGGAATATGCCGCCGGATTGGTGGCGCTTAACTCGGTGTTTCAGGTGTTGGTTTATTCGCTTTACGCATTTTTCTTTCTCTCAGTGCTGCTGCCGCTCTTTGGCGTACAGGCAACCAGCGTTGACATCAGCATCGGGCAGATCGCCCGCAGTGTCCTGGTGTACCTGGGCATACCGTTTTTCGCCGGCGCCCTCAGCAGGTATGTCCTCATCAGGAAAAAGGGCGTCCATTGGTATGACAACGTATTCTCACCGGCCATCAGCCCTATGACCCTGGTGGCGCTGCTCTTTACGATACTGGTCATGTTTGCCCTGAAAGGTGATTACATACTGAAGCTCCCGATGGACGTGGTCAGGGTGTTTATTCCGCTGGTGATTTACTTTGTCCTGATGTTTCTGGTGTCTTTCTTTATAAGCATGAAGTTGGGCACGGATTACCCAAAGACGGCAACCTTGTCCTTTACAGCCGCAAGCAACAACTTTGAGTTATCGATAGCCGTTACGATAGCCGTGTTTGGGCTAAACTCCGGGGAAGCCTTTGCCGCCGTAATTGGCCCGCTGGCCGAGGTGCCCGTGTTAATCAGCCTCGTCAACGTGGCGCTGTTTTTTAAGAGGCGGTTCTTTTGAAGAAGAGAAAGAAAGAAGGAGGGGCTTTGCTTCTTGGCGCTCCAGGTCGCACCTGGCCCTCCTCAGACCTCCCCTGCAAGGGGGGGGACGAGGCGCCCCGGCCACAAAGAAGCCCCCTTGACCCCATAATAGTGCATGGTTTATAATGGTTTAAGGCAATCTTTAACAAGAGGTTATAAATGGCAAATGTCTTTGATATAAAAATACGAGATTCTTTAGCATTTTGTATGGGTCAATACCTTCGCCATTAAGCAACTTTAGATAGCCTGTTAATGCTGCCAAGTTTGAATATTTGATTTAGAATATCACCCATCTTTACCAGTTGTGATTGCCTAAAAACTGTAACCCTAATGATAAATATTGAAACGATAGCCAGAATACTTGCGATAAACCGTAAAGGGTGGGCTATGGTCAGTATTTAAGCGAAAGGGGAGCAGCACCTTTTTGTTCTTTTATTTTTTTGTTCAAAAAATCACTGCCGATATAGTATCATTAGATCAAATCTATAAAATTATGAGGGGAACACAATGGTATCAGACAGGGCCAAAAAGATAAAGCCGTCTCCGACGTTATCGATTGACGCAAAAGCCAAGGAGATGAAGGCTAATGGAATTGACGTAATCAGCTTTGCCGTTGGCGAGCCTGATTTTGACACGCCTGACCACATCAAGGCAGCCGCAGTCAAGGCGCTCAACGACGGCTTCACAAAGTACACACCGGTGGGCGGTATACCGGAACTAAAAACCGCAATCATCGAAAAGTTCAAAAGGGACAACAACCTCCACTATAAACCTAACGAAATAGTGGTCTCCTGCGGGGCCAAGCACTCGCTCTACAACGCAGCCCAGGCCCTGTATAGCGCCGGGGATGAGGTCATCATACCTGCCCCGTACTGGGTGTCGTATCCCGACCAGGTCTTGCTCAACGACGCAACACCGGTCATCGTCCAGACTACGGAGGCCGATAAGTTCATGTTGTCTCCGGAGGCCCTAAAAGGCAGCATCACCGGCAAGACAAAGGCCATCATACTCAACTATCCCTCCAACCCCACGGGCTTCACCTACGACCTCAAGGGCCTTGAGGCCATCGCCGAAATAGTCCTCAAGCACAACCTCTGGGTAGTTTCCGATGAGATATACGAAAAACTCCTCTACGATGGCATAAAACACGTAAGCATTGCCGCCATAAGCAACGAAATCAAACAGCGAACCATTGTCATCAACGGTCTGTCCAAGGCCTATGCCATGACCGGATGGCGCCTTGGCTATGCCGCCGGTAGCGCCGACGTAATCAAGGCAATGGAGAACATCCAGAGTCAATCGACGTCCAATACAACGTCATTTGCCCAGAAGGCGGCAGTGGAGGCCCTCAATGGCCCACAGGGTTTCATTGACGAAATGCTGAGACAGTTTGACGACAGGAGGCGTTTCCTCGTTGCCGAGCTTAATACCATCGAGGGGGTGTCGTGCATAATGCCGGAGGGGGCGTTCTACGCATTCGCAAACATACAGAAGGTACTGGGGCGGCGTTTCAATAATGCCGAAATCAAAAACTGCACCGACCTTTCCATGTATCTGCTACAGGAGGCGCACGTGGCACTTGTCCCCGGTGGGGCATTTGGTGCCGAGGGCTTTATACGGATGTCCTATGCAACCTCGATGAAGAACATCAAAGAGGGACTGTCGCGGCTCAGGGAGGCCCTCGGAAAACTCTCATAGGCCCTCCACGGCAGAAGGGTTTTGTGGCAGTATAAATATTTGTCTTGAAAAAGACCTCCCAGAAGGTATAATATTAATACAGCACGGGAGCAAGGGAGCATTGTTGATATGGTGATAAAGATGAAAGTAGACGGGTTGTTGTTTGACCCAAGAAGCGGCATGTACATACTCTTACTCAAGGCAGTAGATGGGGATGAGACCCTGCCCATATGGATAGGCAAACCGGAGGCAGACTCTATCGCCCTGGCCCTTGGAAGGGTAGTTACGCCAAGGCCGCTTACTCACGACCTCGTAAAGAATATCATTGAGGAGCTGAGGATGAGCGTCTCAAAGGTCGTGGTACGGGAAATCGTGGACAACACCTACTATGCTACCCTGTATGTCTCCGACGGTAAGTATGAAAAGCCTATAGACTCCAGACCAAGTGACGCCGTGGCCGTGGCACTGAGGACAAGCTCGCCGATCTACGTCGATGAGAGCGTCATTGAGCGCAGAAACACCGATGAACTAGAGGAGTGGCTTAAGAACCTTAAACCCGAGGACTTTGGCAACATCATGTAATGCTCCACAGAACCGAGGGTATTGTCCTTAACAGCTTCCCCTATGGGGAGGCCGATGCAATAGTGTCGTTTTTCACCAGTGACTATGGAGTGGTTAGGGTTTTTGCCAAGGGACCGCGCAAGACAAAGAGCAGGTTTGGCAGCGCCCTTGAGCCACTCACACACAACCGGATGGCCTTCTGGGGCAGGGAACATGCCACGCTGCCCAGACTCACGCAGGCCGACATTATCTACCCGCATCAGAAACTCAGGGAAGATTTTGGATGCTTCCAACGGGTATCGGAGATCGTGGAGATGACCCTAGGACTCATACCCGAAATGGCACCCCACAGGGAGCTGTTTGATATCATGCTCAAGGCCCTCAAGCTCATAGAAACAGACAGATTGCCCTACCGCGTATATCTGTTTTACAAGGTCAAGCTGTTGATGTTGTCGGGATTTCTGCCGCGTCTCAGTGGTTGTGCCAGGTGTGGGCGGACGGGGACGTCGTTTTACTTTCATGATGGCTCGATCGTGTGTGGTGGTTGTCTGGGCGGCATGGGGCGGGGCGATTCCGGTGGAAACCGATCTGGGGGGGGCAGTCCCAAGGTTGAACTCTCCATGGGGGCAATCAGCGTCTATGAAAAGATTCGGCAGTGGCGCTGGGAGATGTTGGGCAGGCTGATGCCGTCCCCAAAGTTGGCCCAGGAACTTGAGCGTATGTTAAACCTGCATATCAGATTCACCATAGACAAGGACATAAAGACAAACTCCTTCCTCCTGGCCCAGCAACGGCAGGAGAGAACATTGCCCTTATGCCAATGACTGAGAATCGATAATACAGGAAAGGTTGTTTCAGATTGCGTGCGATACAAAAAAAAGAGAGAGGCGACTCCGTGTTCAAATGAAAACACCGGGGGGCAGTGCAGCCAACGACATCAGAAAGTATTGCTACAGGCTGTTAAACCGCAGGGACTACACCAGGGTCGAACTCTATCGCAAGCTGATTGAGCGCGGCTACCCAGCTCAGGACATCGAGGCCGAACTCCTCCGCCTCACAGACCTCGGCCTCTTGGACGACCGCAGGGCATCCAACGTACTGTTGGACTACTACGAAGACTCAAAGAACTTGGGCGCCTTTGCATGTAAGGAGGAGTTGAGGGCCAGAGGCATTGACCGAGCGATCATCGACGAACTGGTCTTTACCGAACAACGGGAACTGGAAAAAGCCCTCAAAGTCATCTCAAAAAAAACGAGGCATCTAAAAAAATTCCCCTTTTACGTTAAACTGAAGAAGATGCATGACCTGCTGTCAAGGAAGGGTTTTGATAACGACACAATTACGCAGGCAATAAAACAGTACAAGGAAGACGAAGAACAAGGGCAGGATTAACCGGATAGCACCCTTTGCCCCCTATCACGTACCTAACCACAGTCCTTCAGCCCACTGTGCCTTGAACTCCCTGAATCTGCCTTGCGTGATAGCCGCTCTGATGTCCCTCATAAGCTCGAAGTAGAAGTGGAGGTTGTGGATCGTGTTGAGGGTGATGGAGAGGATTTCCTTTGCACGGAAGAGGTGGTTGAGGTATGCGCGGGAGAAGTTCTGGCAGGTGTAGCACTGACACTGAGGGTCGAGGGGTGCGGGATCGGTTTTGTAGCGTTGGGCCTTGATACTGATCCTGCCCGAATGCGTTAGGAGGGTGCCGTGTCTGGCGGTTCTGGTGGGGATGACGCAGTCGAACATGTCAAAGCCGGCCTCAACGGCGTGCATAATGTCCTGCGGGAAGCCAACGCCCATGAGATACCGGGGTTTGTCTCGTGGCATCTCCGGGGCCATGTAACCGACGATGTCGTACATGATGTCCTTTGGCTCCCCAACGCTGACCCCGCCAAGGGCATAGCCGTCAAAGTCCAGCGCCTTTAATTCTGCCGCACTCTGACGCCGCAGGTCCTTGTACTCCCCGCCCTGAATGATGCCAAAGAGCAGTTGTTGTCCGTCGTGTGTCTCCTTGCACTGCCTTGCCCAGCGGGTGGTCAACTGCAGGGAGCTGAGGACGTATTCATAGGTAGCAGGGTATGGCGGACACTCGTCAAAGGCCATTACGATGTCAGCCCCCAGTGCCCGCTGTATCTGCATTGCCTCTATGGGGCCGATGAAGTGGGTTGACCCGTCTATGTGGGACTTGAACTGCACACCGTCCTCTTTGATTTTCCTAAGGGGGGAGAGACTGTAGACCTGAAATCCGCCACTGTCGGTCAACACGGGGCCGTCCCAGGAGGTGAATCCGCGCAGTCCGCCGGCTGCCGCAACCACATCATGCCCCGGACGCAGGTACAGGTGGTAGGTGTTACAAAGGATGATATCGGCCCCAACCTCCCGCAACGCCAACGGGGTCATGGCCTTGACCGTCCCCTGTGTTGCCACGGGCATAAACATCGGCGTTGGCAACGTCCACGCACCCACCTGAAGCGTCCCGACCCTGGCATTGCCGTCTACGTTGAGCAGTGAAAATCGCATCGCTGTCTACTTGGCCGACTTACGACTGTCGAGGTCTACCGTCTCGTATATGCAATCGTTGATTGGGTCGTAGGCGGATAGCTTGCCGGTATAGACGGCCCCCGTGTCTATGGCAACGGCACTCTTGTACTTTGTGACGACCTTGTGGGGGGTGTGTCCTACGATGATTGTCTTACCACGGTAGCGATCGTAGTTCCTGTCCCACAGCAGGGCCTTTGGCTGGGCACTCTGGAGTGTTTCGCCCATGGGGATGCCTCCGTGGACAAAGATGTGGGAAGGCGTCTCATAGTAGTACCGGAGCGTGTCTATGAAGGGGACTAGGTGCTTTTGTGCATTTTCGTAGTTACCATAGCTGTTTATCGTGTTGATGCCGCCGTTGATAAACCACAGTTGAACGTGATTGCTTTCCCTGGTTTTAAATGCACTGTGGGCAAGCAGCTCGTGATTACCCATCAGGAGGACTACGTTGTCGGGATACTTTTTTCTCAGGGCGTCAACGTATGTCACCACGTGCATACTCTTATCGCCTCTGTCTATGTAGTCACCGATAAAGACCAGTTGGTCCGTCTCAGGGTCAAACCTTATGACGTCCTCCAGCAGGTCAACCATGAGGCCATAACAACCATGTATATCTCCAATGGCAATCTGTCGCTTAATTTCTTTCAACAATATATACTAATAGGCTGTCGTATTATTGTCAAGGGTGCGAATTGCGGTAGCACCACAATCAACCGTGGTTGTCAGGATTTAAGCCACTTTTATGTTTTCGTAGCATGCCATTGTCACTGTGTTTAAGCGATGTGACCACGCCGGACCGGAGTGCTACCATATAAAGAAGATACAAAATTTTTATATTGCATATTGGCACTTTTTTTACCTAATCCTGTAAAATAGTTTGAGTATATTTGGAACATACATTAAAAATGAAGCAACGGTTACGTTAGTAGACATGGATTCATCTGGGAATCAGCAGGGGCTTGAAGCAATGATAGCCGATTATATGGAAAAGGGTTTCCTTGATAATATCATCGACATGCTCAGGTATGACGCCGGTATGTACGGTGTTGTTGCGGTGCTCTTGAGGGATGAGAGGCTGCGTGTGCGCATAGGGGCCATTGCGCTGGTCGAGGCGCTGAAGGAGCAGGGTCTTGATATTGTACAGGATATTGCCGACAGCATCGTGCCGTTGTTGAGTGACGATAGTCCCAATGTCAGAGGTGATGTGGCTTATGCCTTTGGTATCATCGGGCAGGAGAGACATATCGTTCCGCTTCAGGGGCTGCTGGCTGATGAAAACACGGAAGTGGCACAAACTGCCCAAGATTCAATAGATTCGATATTATCTGTTTTAAATAAAGGTGGGGGGGATGACTGAAAACATACAATTAGTTCTGCTTGGAGTACCGGTTGCGATAGTTGTCATACTGATTGTGTACGTAAAGCATATGAGACACAAAGCCCTTAGCGTCATCACAGACGCCGTGGAGAGGGCCGATATACTGCTTGAGGAAAACAACCACGAGGATGCCCTGGGCATATATTCCGATGTGCTGGAGCGTGTGTCGGAGAAGAAAATGCCCGTACTCTATGGCCATATAAAGAACAACATGGGTATCTGTTTTCGTAAGCTGGCCGTTGGCAACAAGAGGGAGGAAAACATCCTCAAGGCACTGGAGGCCTATGAAGACGCCCTGACCGTGTATACGGTAAAGGATTATCCCGCTGACTACGGAGCAGCACAGAATAACCTTGCAAATGCGTGGTGGGCGCTCTCCGAAATGTGCAACAAGGAGGAAAATATCCAAAAAACCATCCAGGCCTACGAAAAGGTGCTCAAGGTATACACCGCCGAAAACAACCCCGAAAAGTATGGACACGTCCAGACCAGCCTCGGTCATGCCTTCAGGGCAATCTCGGTATGCCGCGACAGGGAGAAGCACCTTACCAAGGCCATTGTCGCCTACGAAGAGGCCCTGAGGGTCAGAAACAACCAGGAACATGCCATCGAATACGGACACATAAAGATCAGCCTGGGGCACGCCTACTGGGAACTTGCATCGTTCCAGGACCGGGCCGAATTTCTGACCAAGTCGGTGGAGGCCTACAGGGATGCCCTGACGGTTCGCTCGCTGGAGTTCTCTGCCACAGAGTACGCAATAACACAAAACGACCTCGGAAACTCTCTCTGTGACCTGGCGGAACTAAAGGATAAGGAAGAAAACCTCCAGATGGCCGTTACTGCCTACAAGGAGTCACTGCGGGTGTGGACGCCCACCGAATACGCAAAAGACTACGGAATGGCACAAAACAACCTGGGAAGCACCTTCGGACTGCTCTCTGAGATACGCGACAGGGAAAACAACCTGGCAGAGGCGATACAGGCATTTAATGAATCATTGAAGGTCTACACGCCCGATAAGTATCCGATGGAGTACGGTATGACTCAAAACAATCTCGGCAGCGCCTACAGCATACTGTCCCAGACGCAGAACAAGGAGTCAAACCTTAAATTGGCCGTCTTTTCCTTCAAGGAGGCCCTCAAGGTCTATTCGCCACAACGCTCCACCTTTGACTACTTTATAACGCAATGCCATCTGGGTAACGCCTACGGCGAACTCTCCACGTGTTGCGACAAGGCGGAGAACCTCTACAAGGCAATCCGGTACTATGAAAAGGCGCTCAAGTTCGAGTTTGCGCAACAGTATCCCTTCAAGTATGGTATGACTCAGCACAGTCTGGGTAACTGCTACTGTGCCCTTGCCCTTGTCCATAACGCCGAGGACAACCTACAGCGGGCCGTCAAGGCATATGAGGAGGCCCTGACAATCTTCACACAATCATCGGCACCATCAAAGTACGCAGATATCAAAAATAAACTCGACACTACCCTGCAGGACATTGCCGACCTCAGAAAGAGTGTGTGATGTGCAATCCTCCTTGTATGGTAGGAGGGGTGATGGGGGTTCGCTGCTTGTGTAGTACTGTCAAAAAAAACGACTGAAAGGATTTTATTATGACATCAAGGAGTGAAATAGTTCTACAGACAGACATCAAGGGGCTTAGGCTCATCAAGCGTGGCAAGGTCAGAGACATATACGACTGCGGACAACACCTGTTGATGGTGGTCACGGACAGGTTGTCTGCCTTTGACGTGGTACTGCCATCGGGGATACCGTCAAAGGGGGAGATACTGACCAGGCTATCCGTGTTCTGGTTCAGGCTCGTGGAGGATATCATTGGCAACCATCTGGTCTCTGCCGAGGTCAACGACTTCCCCGGCATCACAGGGGAAGAAGACAGGGCAATCCTCAGCGGCAGAACCATGCTTGTGAAAAAGGCAACCCCCCTGCCCGTTGAGTGCATAGTGCGCGGCTACATCACCGGTTCCGGCTGGAAGGACTACCAGAGAAGCGGCTGCATCTGCGGCATACCCCTGCCGGAAGGACTGCAGGAATCACAGCGATTGCCACAACCAATCTTCACCCCAAGCACCAAGGCCGATACCGGACACGACGTCAACATATCCTTTGCGGAGACCGTCTCCATTGTTGGTGCGGAGATGGCCGAAACGCTAAAGAGTTTGAGCATAGATATCTACAACCGGGCAGCCAATCACGCCCTGTCCAGGGGGATCATCATCGCCGATACGAAGTTTGAGTTTGGCCTCTGCGATAACGGGCTGATCCTCATAGACGAAGTCCTGACCCCGGACTCCTCACGGTTCTGGCCGGCTGCCGGCTATGCATCCGGACGAGGGCAGGACAGCTTCGACAAACAAATAGTCAGGGACTACCTGTTGACGCAGGACTGGGCACAGACCTATCCCGGCCCGGTACTGCCCGATAACGTCGTGTCAAAGACCGCCGACAGATACAGACAAATCCTCGAAATTCTGACATCCCAATGACAAAGATATTAGTAATAGACGATGAGATTATTATCAGAGAGAGACTCAAGAACCTCCTTGTGCTTGATGACTTTGAGACTTATTCGGCTGAAAATGGTATCGAGGGCCTGGAGGTATTTGAACGTGAAGCCCCTGACGTTATCGTTGCCGATATAAAAATGCCCAGGATGGATGGCATAGAGGTTTTAAAACAGGTGAAAAAGAAAAACAAAACAACCGAGGTCATCTTCATAACCGGCCACGGAGGCGTTGATACGGCTATCGAGGCAATGAAAGAGGGCGCCTTTGGCTACATCCAGAAACCCCTGGAATACGACGAACTTAAGATCGCAATCGACAAGGCAACAGAAAAACAGACCATGCAGGCGAAAATAGATACATACGTCAGGAAACTCGAAACAAGTGTCAACGAATGGGAGATCACCTTTAACTGTGTCACTGATTGCCTGTCCATTCATGACGAACACTATAACATAATTAAGGCAAACAGGGCCTTCACCGATACCTTCGGATTTAAACCGGATGCCTCCGGCATCAATCCATGCTATGAGATATTCGATTGCATTGACAACGATATCTCCCAGTGTCTTCATCTCAGGACCTATGATGGCAGGGGGGCGTGTATGAAAGAGATTTTTTATCCGGCACTTAATGCCCATTTTGAGATAACCGCTTCTCCCATATTTACCAAAGATGGCAAGTTTAAAGGCTCAATCCACATATTCAAGGACATCACCCAGAGAAAGCTCTACGAAGAGAAAATCCAGGCATCACTTCAGGAAAAAACCCTCTTGCTACGAGAGATTCATCACAGGGTAAAAAACAATATGGAGATCATCTCAAGCCTCATAGACCTACATATTGAAGACATCGGGGATAAAAAAACCATAAGCATGTGCCAGGAAATGAAAAACAGAATAAGGTCCATGTCCCTCGTACACAAGATGCTATACCAAAGCGACAATCTCTCCGAGGTGAACTTTGCCGATTACACTAGGGAACTCGTAACCGATATCCTTCATTCATACTGCGTTGAACCATCCAGGATTGCACTGAACATGGATATCAATGACGTCTATATAGCAATGGACACGGCCGTGCCATGCTGCCTTATCATAAACGAACTTGTGACAAACGCCCTCAAACACGCCTTTACCGAAATGACATCGGGTGAGCTTCACATATCACTCAGAGAGGTCTGTGCCACCAATGGTCATGAAAAGGCATACGAATTAATCGTCAGGGATAACGGCAAGGGCATCCCTGATGGCTTTGACATAAACAAGTCGTCGTCGCTGGGATTAAAGCTGATAAAGATACTGGCTGAGTATCAGCTCAAAGGGAAAATCGAAATGAACACAAAGGGCGGAACAGAGTTTAAACTCTCTTTCAGGCAACTGCAATACACGAAAAGATTTTGATGCTCAGGCAGAGACATCCTCCTGGGGATAGTCCGTTGAAAGCAATACCCTGATTGTAGAGCTTTCGCCTTCGATGCTGTCTATTTCCAACCTGCCCTTGTGACTCTTGATGATGCCATAGCTTATGGACAGCCCCAAGCCGGTTGCCTGTCCGACTTCCTTGGTTGTAAAGAACGGCTCCAGCACCCTCTCCCTGACATGCGGAGACATTCCCGTGCCGTTGTCGCTCACCGAAACAACCACCGAGGCAGTGTCGATGTTGTGCCGGACGGAAAACTTCAGACATTTGTTGTAGGCCGTGGAATTGGCCTTGTTGGCCTTCAGTTGCCTGGCCTTTTCATTGAGCGCATCCCTTGCGTTTGTGATGAGGTTTATCCATACCTGCTCCAGCTGAAAGGGTTCGCCGATAATCTTGGGCAGGCCGGGGGCAAGGTCTTTAACAACCTCTATCTCATGCAACCTGAGTTGCTCATCCAGGAGACTGAATGCTGAGGTTACCGTATCAATGACATCCACTTCCGTGAATTTCAAGGTATCCTGCCGGGCAAAGGTCCGTATATGCTGAATTATCCTGGACATTCGCTTAACCGACGTCTCTATATCATTAAGGCCTGATTCCACCTCCTGCCTTGTCAGCTTGTCCCTCTCAAGGAGTTTGCGAAAGCTCTTGGCAACGAGTGCTATGCCCCCCAGGGGTTGATTCATCTCATGGGCAATCCCCGCCGACATCTCCCCCAGGGTGGCCAGCTTGGAGGTCTGAAATAGCTGTGCCTGGATATGGTCAAGTTCACGTGAACGCTCCTGTATACGTTTTTCAAGCTCTTCGTTCATCCTTGAGATAATCTCTGAGGATATCTTAAGCTCCCTGGCCCTATAGAGACGAGTCCGATTGAGATTTATTCTCTCCACGGTCTTCTTTACCGACATGAGCAGTTCGTCGAGATTGACGGGCTTGGTTATGTAATCGGCAGCCCCGGCACGAAGCGATTTTATGGCATAATCGTTGTCTTTAACACCGGTTACCATTATGCACTCGATATCCTTGTAGTAACTCTTTGCCCTTTTGAGCACTTCTATGCCGTCCATATCCTTCATCCGTATATCCGTGATGACGACGTCTATTTTATTGAACTCAATGGTCTCCAGTCCGCTTAATCCATTTGCCGCGGTGAAGACCTCATAGCCCTCTCGTTCAAAAAAGGTTCTAAGCCTTCTTGTAACTATTTCGTCATCGTCTATGATCAGAATTGAACTGGTGGCAATAAGCAGGTCTCTCTCTGAGAGTCTCTCCTGCGCCCTGCCCAGGGCTGCCTGAAACTCATCGATGTTGACGGGTTTTTCTATGTAGTCAATGGCGCCGTTTCTCAGCGATTGGATGGCTACGTCGATGTTACCATAGCCGGTGATGACTATCAACTCACATCCGGACTTTATCTCCTTGACCTTGCGAATAAGGTCAATCCCATTGATGTCAGGGAGGTTTACGTCAACAAGGAGAATTCCGATCTCTCTGCGTTTTATTATTTCAATGGCCGTTTTGCCATCCTCTGCCACCTCAACGTTAAAAAATCCCCTCAGCACCTCTTTCTCTAACTGCTCTCTTATTATCTTGTCATCATCGACAATCAGTACGGTTACCTTATTGGCATTCATGCTCTAGACTCTGGCATCGGGTCTCTCCCCGCGCACTGCAATCAAGACATAGCTATCCCGTTCCTCGGCAACGATCTTAATCAGAGTCAGGGTGAGGTATGAGAACTCACCGGTTTTAATGACCTCTATACTGCCCGGGGTTTCATACAGACGGCTGATCTTTTCAGTCAGTTGATTGGTGGAAAGCTCTTTTATACCCATGTTTTTCATTTTCATGAGCATGGGTTCATCTAACCTCTCAGGGGTATTACCTATTATATTTGAAAGAGACTTGTTGACGTATACCACAGTAAAATCCCTTTTTATAACAAGCAGTGCCATAGGGATGGCATCCAGTAACTTCCTTGCAAAATCCATCGTCTGCTGTATAACCGACTGCTGCAGGTTAATGATGACTTCATGTTCAGCGGTTATCTGGGTGATTATCTGTTTGGCAAGTTCAAGTTCACGGTTGCGGTACCTTAACACCCTGTCGAGTTGGAGGTTTTCTACGGCCTTTTCTATCGTCACAATCAACTGGTCAAGATCGACGGGTTTTTTCAGCATGCTGATAGCCCCCTCACGCATTGCCTGTATGGCGCTTTCCTCGTCGCCGTATCCGGTAAAGATGATAGACTCAAAATCTGTGCTTATGGCTCTCATGTTATGCAGGGCCTGAAGACCGTTCATTTTAGGCATCTTGATGTCCGTCAGGACAATATCTATTTTATTTGATTTAAAGAGCTTTACAGCTTCCTCGCCGTCTGCGGCCTGAATAACCTTCCAGCTCTCTTTCTCCAGGACCCTCACCAGGCGTTTGCGGGGCAGGTCTTCGTCTTCAACCAGCAATATGGCCGGTTGCAAGTTGTACTCTTCCCGCATAAGAATATTTTCCTTTGCCCTTCCAAGTGCCGTTCTCATTAGCTTAAGGTCTACGGGTTTTTTCAGATAGTCCATGACCCCTTCACGAAGCGCCGCTATGGCAACGTCCGTTTCGCCAAAGGCGGTAACCAGGATTATATCGGTATGAGGTGATAACTCCTTGATAGTATGAACTACCTCCATACCGCCAACGTTGGGCATCTTCACATCCGTAATGACAATATGCGGCTTCTCCGAACGAAACAGATCAATCCCTGCACGACCATCCTCTGCCTCGGTTACCTCAAACCCCTCATGTTTAATGAATTTAGCCAATTGCTTTCTGGCTACCTCATCGTCTTCTATCACCAGTACCTTGTACATTTTAATTGCCTCCATACAAAGACTACTTAAGGTTTATTTTCGCCTATCGGCAGCACGACCCTGAATATCGTTGCCCTGTCGGCATCGCTCTGGACAGAGATCGTACCACCGTGTTCGTCTACGATCTTCTTTGATACGGAAAGCCCCAGACCGGTGCCTTTGCCGGGGTCGTTGGTAGTGAAAAATGGTTGAAATATCTTATCCCGTATAGATTCGGGGATACCGGAGCCGTTGTCCTCTACCTCTACGACTATGGCATTGGGGCAGGAGGGCAGGTCGCTGTTGGTTGTCAGGTAGGTACTCACTTTAAGGGTCTTGTCCGTAGCCGGGTTGGTTTCCGGTACATTTTTCAAGGCGTTTTTGGCGTTATTTATCAGGTTTATAAACACCTGTTCAAGCCTTATGATGTCGCCATTAATACGGGGGAGGTCGGGTGCCATGTTTTTTATCACATCGATTCCGTTGAGTTTCAATTGCTGCCCCAACAGTTTAAACGGCCCTTCCACTACGATGTTTATATCTATGAGTTCCGTGTTCATGGCCTCGGTACGGCGCGTGAATATCCGCATATGGTCAATGATGGCAGCCATCTTATCAACCTGTTCCACGATATCGGTAAGGTCGGTTTGCAATTCGTCGGTGTTATGGCGGCCTTTTTGTATGTCTTTAATGACCGACTGGCAGACTATTTTTATGCCATTCAGGGGTTGGTTGAGTTCGTGTGCGACACCGGCGGTAAGCTCTCCCAGGGCCGATAGCTTTGCCGACTGGATCAACTGTGCGGTGGCTTCTTTTAATTCGTCGTTGAGTTTTTCCATATCGGAGGCACGTCGCTCAAGTTGCGATCTTGACGTCATCAGCTCGTCAAACAGGCGGTGAAACCTCCGCTCAAGGACACGGAGCTGATCCCCGCCCATTGATTCAATCGAATGCAGGCCAAGATGTGCCCTGGAGACGTCTGCCACATAGTCGTCCAGTTTCCTGATACGCATCGTGATATAGAGCATGATCACGATAAAAGACAATATAAGCGCAACGGCGGTAATAATGTTAAATCTGAGGCTGCCTGAGAGCACATTTGCCCTGATCTCTTTAACCTCATCCATTGAGATTATCGAGGCAAGCATTACATGGACCTCATCTTCACCATAGTCCAGGAAATGTTTGCCGACAAATATGAATTTATCCTTCAGGTCTTCAATCCTTTTTGCATTTGGTATCAGTTCGGGTTTATTGCTTGCCATTATGGTATGGTCGTTGGCGCCGGCCAATACCACGGTATTTTCATTGGAGAGAGGCCCCATAGCGTCTGTGAGTAAGTCATCATTGATGGGATGGGCTATTACAAGGACGGCCATTTTGTTGCCTGTGGCGTCTTTGACGTCCTTGGAGGCCAGGACGTAGTTGCCGCTGTCAAGGCGTTTCATGTAAGATTGCCCCGGATACAACCGCAGAGGTGTCAGCTCCCTGAACTCGGCAGGCAGGGGGGTGTTGGTTGCGTTATACGCCCCCCGGAGTTTGCCGTCTTTGTCGTAGAGCATCGCATAGTCAAACCCTACAAAAAACTTGAGCACCGATGCCTTGGGCAGCCACGGGGGGAGTTCATGGTCGTCAGCCGTGTTTGGCGGTTTGCCGCCGTCCCATGAGGCGTTTTGTATATAGGCGATTAGTTCATAGTTATTTGCCAATGCCCCCACACTGTGCTGATAGCTGAGAAAGTAACTATCAAACATCTGTCTGTTTTCTTTGTTCTGAGACTCCAACTGTTTATGGAGTTGTGCATTAAATATCTCATCCATCATTTTTCTATGTATATGGCTTAATACCAGTAGCAACGTTATACCCAGGATTACCATAATGGTGGCGATCTTTATCGTGAGGGAAACATTGTCCCAAAATATGCTATGCTTTCGTTGTGCGGATAAGTCCATATGTCCTTTAAACCTATATCCGTGATAAGCAGACGAATTCTGTCCTGCCTGTTTCAGTTACGGTATGTCGATTTTTAATTTCTTAAAGACAATCCTGTAGACGGTTCCTTTTGTGGTGTCTACTTCGATACTGCCCTTTAGTTTTTTCTTTGCCAGGTCATGTACCAACTGCATACCTAACGACCTCGATTTGCTCAGATCAAAGTCCTTTGGAATGCCAACGCCGTTATCGCCAACCAGCAAGACGTAATTGTCGTCATCATCTTTTTTAAAGCTGACAAATATCTCACCAGAAGCGTTGTCGGGAAATGCGTATTTCATGGAATTTGAGACGATCTCATTGATGATCAGTCCACAGGGGGTTGCAATGTCAACGTCAATGGCTATTTGTGCGATATCTATATCCAGCTTTAAAACCGGTGTGTTTGGATGCATGTCATATGAATTGACAAGTTCTGTGCAGAGTTCGCTAACATACTCCCCAAAGTCGAGTTTTGACAGATCGTCGGACTGATACAGCTTTGTATGTATGGTGGACATTGCCTTGATTCGGTTAAAACTGTCTACGAAGACATTTACAATGCGTCTGTCGGTGATATTTTCGGACTGCAGGCTCAGTAGGCTCGTGATTATCTGGAAGTTGTTTTTGACCCTGTGGTGGATTTCCCGCAGGAGTGTTTCCTTGTATTCTGCCGATTTGCGCCATTGCTCCATGCCATGCTTGTACAGAGCCATCTTGATCATTATATGTATCTCTTTGTCGGTGGAGGGTTTTACAATGTAACCGTAAGGTTCCGTTATCTTTGCACGTTCCAGCAGTTGTTCATCGGCGTATGCGGTCATGAATATAATGGGGATATTAAATCGTCGTGATACCTCTGCGGCAGTATCTATGCCGTCCATTGCGCCCTGGATTGCTATATCCATAAGTATGATATCGGGCATATCTGTTTCGGCCTTTTTGATAGCTTCCTCAGACGACGGAACCACCGACGTAATTATATATCCCAGCTTTTCCAGTTTCCGCGTTAAGCTCAACGCTATGATCCCCTCATCCTCCACGATTTGCACCCTTGCCTTGTCCATTTGACCACTTGCTCCTTAATCTTATTCAGTGCCAGGGGATAAATTGCACCACGCACCTCACCCCTTGACACATTATCAAGTAGGGTACAATTAATCAGACCGGATTGTCAATAAAGCAAAAAAAAGCATGGTAAAATGGGGTCAAGGGGACTTCTTCGTGCCCGGGGTGGCTCACCCCTCCCCTTGCGGGGGGTTCTGAAGGGGCCAGGTGCGACCTGGAGCGCCAAGAAGCGGAGCCGCCCCTTTCTTTCTTGCCTTAAAGGGGATTTTATCATCACGTTGTTTCGGTTTGATGCTGTCCCTGCTGGGATTGTGAGTACGGCAATCTGATGCGAAACGTTGCCCCCATGTTTGGGGCGCTTTGTGCGATGATTTCTCCGCCGTGACGCTTGACGATCTTTTCGCAGATGGCCAAACCCATACCCGTGCCCTCGTATTTGTCCTTGCCTACGAGGCGCTGAAAGGGCTTAAACAATCTGTCAAGGTATTTTTCGTCAAACCCGATACCATTGTCGGCCACCGTGATTTCGCAAAAACCGTCATGGGCAACCATGCACTTGACCGATACCACGGGGGGAACGCCCACCTTGTGGAACTTCAACCCGTTGCCAATGAGGTTCATAAACAATTGGTGCATCTGCAACTTATCGGCGTCAATGGTGGGCAGCATGTCCGTTTCAACCCGCCCGCCGGACTTGATTAAACGAGCCTCCAGGTCCGACAACACATCCCGTATGATGTCATTGAGGTTTGTGGGTGAGAAGGGCTTTGCCCTGGTGGTGACGCGTGCGAAGTTGAGCAGGCCGTCGATGAGGGTTTGCATCCGCTGTGCCGCACCCTGCATCCGTGACAGATAGTCCAGGCCATCGGCGGGGATGTTGGCGGCGTGCTTGTCCTTTAAGCGGTCACCAAAGGCGATGATCTTTCTGAGGGGCTCCTGCAGGTCGTGTGAGGCCACGCCGGCAAACTCCTGAAGCTCTTCGTTACTGCGCTTGAGTTCCCGTGCGTGCAGCGACAGGGCATCCCTCATCTCCACCAACTCACTGATATCGGCAAGCAGGGCAAATGCACCCGTGATGACACCGTCCGTGTCCCTTATGGCGGAGATGTTTATGCGACTGTGGAATTGCCTGCCGTCATGCCTCTTAAACGTGACATTTGCCGCCGTACTGTTGCCGGTCTTAAATACGTTGGCAAGGCTGTTGACCAGGACGTCTTCGTCCTCTTGTCCAACTATGAGCAGAGGTGCCGTATTTGGGTCGTACAACTGTTGCCCTGCAAGCTCGGCGTGTGTCATGTTGAGCATCTGACACAGGGAGTCGTTGACCTCGGTTATACGCATGTTGTGGTCTACTTCGAAAAACCCCTCCGGGGTGGTGTTGATAATGTTGTGGTACTTCTCCTCCGACTTCCTGAGGGCCTCCTCGATGCGCTTGCGTGCGGTCATATCGATAGACATGCCGGCAAGCATTCGCTTTCCCGTTTCGTCCCTGAACGGAAATTTGATGACAAGCCACTGATGTACGCCATCCTCCTGCCGGAAGGTCTCTACCAGGTCAATCGTCTTGTTGACGGCCAACACCATGTCGTCGTGGGCACGTATTTCGGCGGCAGTGTCGGGGGGGAAGAGGTCAAGATCGGTCTTACCGACGATGTCCTCTATCTTCATGTTTGTAAAGCGGGCGATTTGTTCGTTTGCATAGATGTACTTGCCGGTTTCGTCCTTTATAAATGCGGCCATGGGGGAGTTTTTCATGAAGCTGAAAAACATATCCTGGGCATACTTGAGTTTGCGTTCTGTAAATCTTCGCTCAAGTATCCCGGTGAGTGTGTTGGCTATGGTTGTGAGGAACCCCTCCTCCTGTGTATCTCTGACGTGTCCGGCCACAACGTAGAGGTTGATGACCCCCAGGACATGCTCCCTCGATACAACCGGCACACAGTAGTGACCGTGTTGTGCAACGTGTTCGTATCGTATGTCGTGTAGCTCGTTTATCTCACTGACAAAGACCACCTGTTTTAAGCCGGCTGCCTTACCACAGACGCACCTGCCAAAGGGTAGCCTCGAACACGTCTCTATCTGTTCCTGGAAAAACCCATGTGAGGCCACCATCTCAAGCACCCCGGGTTCATCGCCCACAAGGAATATGCACCCCTTGGACTGGATCGACAGCCAGGGAATTGAGAGTATCACGTCAAGGATGCGCGACAACTGCTTCGCCAACGGCAACGGTTCCAGGGCAATTGTCAGCACGGAGCTTATGACACGCTGTATGTCGTAGTTGCGCCGCAGGAGTTCTTCGGTCTTTTTTCGCTCGTATATCTCAAGGGAGAGCTGCTGGTTGGCAAGGGATAGCTCGCTGGTGCGTTGTTCGACCCTGCTTTCGAGGTTTTCCCTTGCACGTTTTATGGCCTCTTCGGTCTGCTTGCGGCGTGTGATGTCTCGTATGATGGCTATTGATATCCGTTCACCACCCATTTCAACGGAGTTTATGGCCACCTCTATGGGAAGGAAAAAACCGTCCTTGCCTCTTGCCGTCATCTCAAAGACCCTTATCTCGGTAGGGTTGTAAAATTCGCCGATATTAGTGTTATCCCCCAAAAATGTCCCAATGTCAAGCGCCATTGCCTCACTCTCCGTGTAGCCAAAGAGCTTCTCCGTGGCCGGGTTTATGGATAGTATCTTTGCACCCTCATGGAGTGTCACAATCCCCATCGGGATGTTGTCTATGATAGTGCGTACACGTTGTTCGCTCCTGCCCAACTCTACGGTTTTTTCAAACAACCGGTCTTTGGTCAGACGCATCTCATCAAACAATCGCAGAAAACGCTTCTCAAGCATGGCAAGCTGGTCTGCGTGTCCGCTTGACGTAAAGCCGTTTACACCAAGTACATTCTTGGAAAACTCCTCGATGCGCATGTTTACACCCTTTATGCGTCTCATTATATAAAACAGGACTATCATAAAGGACAGTATCAGCATTGTGGCCATAAACAGTCGGTGTTTCCTGTCCTCGGACAGGATTATGAGTTTTAACCTGTTGACCTCACTATTGGCTATAAGGGATATAAACTGCATGGAGGTATCCGCCTCACCGTAGTCAAGAAACGACTTGCCCATCATCAGATAACGCTCCTTCAGTGAGTCGATGTGCGTACCTGCCTGTAATAAATCCGGTGTGTTGCTGCACATAACCCTCTTGGTGAAACTGTCCACAAGCACCACGGCCTCCGCTTGATTGATTGGCTTTATGGCATCGGCAAGAAAGCTGTCGTCTATGGGGCTTGCTATTATCATGGTTGCCAGGGGTGAGCCGTCGTCGTTTTCCAGGGAGTCACCGGCCAGGATGTAGGGGACGTTGTTAAAGGTGGTAATAAAATACTGGCTATTAATACTACTGATAAGAGCCGGATCGGGTTTTAACAATTGCTTAGGTATAGGCCTGTCAGTTGCTTGGTATATCTCCCTGACCCTTCCGGCAGGGTCCAAGAGCATAGCGTATTCTATATGCGCAAAGAAGCGCAATACCGATGACTTTGGCAACCAGGATGGGTGTTTAAGGCTGATAACCGGTTCTGCCTTGTCCTGTGCACTAAAGTTGGCCCTGGCTACGTATTTGGCAAAGTCTACACGTTGTACAAACAGCTTGATTGACTGGTGATAGCTAATCATCACGTTGTCAAAATGACTCCTTTCGTCCTTGGCCTTGACGCTTAACCTTTCTCTGAGCTGAGTGTTGAGGGCATCGTTGATCCTCTTGTCAAGGAGCATCCCCAGCAGCCCTCCGGCGCTCAACCCTACGATCACGGTCAGCACAAGCATCCGTACCGTAAGGGATAGCCCCGAAATCAACCGCAAGAGTTTGTTCATTGCCTACGGTTCACCGACGAGTTCGTTTTCCTGGAACTTCCACCCGTACTTCTTCAACTGGTCTACGGGCGCCAGGTAGTAGCTCTTGTCGATGGCATTGAGGTTTTGCAAAATATGCTGTACAAGCTTGTTTGCCTGTGGCTTGGATAGGCCAGGCTGCTCCCACGTCGTAATGCTAAACGTCCGATATATTGTGTACATGCCTCTGGCGAGTTTGTCGTTGTCTGCGGGGTCAATACCTTCGATCTTCAGGGGCTTGACCTTGTCTGCGTACTTGAGATTTTCCATGTGCCAGAGGGTTTCGTATCCAACGGCGCCCTTGAGAGATGCCACCGTGGCAAGCATGTCGGCGATGGTGCCGATTTCGGTCAGGCGGTGTCCAAAGAGGTCCTCGTTGGCCAGGAGCAGGCACCAGTGCCCAGGGCGTGTCTTGCAGTGAAGACGAACGACCGGCTTTATCGGCATGTCTGTCTTGATAGCGCCTGCTCCCTTGGTATCAGACCATTTGTGGAGCTTTCCCATAAATACCTTGCGGGCATCATCAATGGAGATGTTGTCAACGGGATTGTCCTTGTTGACCAGCAGGGCAACCGACGATATGCCAAGCGTGTGATACTTTAAGTTTGGCAG
Source organism: Candidatus Magnetobacterium casense (assembly GCF_000714715.1). Taxonomy (GTDB): domain Bacteria; phylum Nitrospirota; class Thermodesulfovibrionia; order Thermodesulfovibrionales; family Magnetobacteriaceae; genus Magnetobacterium; species Magnetobacterium casense. The sequence continues at coordinate 39,761 of NZ_JMFO01000009.1, read as the reverse complement.
GCGGTCATTATCCCCCGGTGGACAACACATTCCGGTGATATCGGCATTCTTTCGCATTGCCGCTCCAGCCACCGTTCCACACGTCCCCTCCACGACGGCTATCTTGAGGTTGTTCTGTTTTTCGTACTGCCGTATCAGCGGCAGGATCGCCGGATAGAGTTGCTGGTCTAACGCCACGGCCAAGTCCGCCCCTTCGGCCCATTGCTCATACTTGATGGGTTGTTTGACCCAACTGTCCGGCATCTGAAATATCTTTGCCGGGTCAGAAAACGGCGCTCCCCTTAAAGGGTCCTTTGGTTTGGCAGATTGTTTCATCTCAGCGCTTGCCGTGGTGATGAACAACATCATCAAAAAAATATAAATCCCTGTTTTGTAACTCATAGTACGATGTCCTCCTTTTTTTTTCTTTTGCCGGGTATATTATAACACATTGTTAAACTAATATTGTATCATAAAAGGTGCATAAGTTTTCGGTGGATAAACAAGCTATCCTTTATGGGGTCAAGGGGACTTCTTCGTGCCCGGGGTGGCTCACCCCTCCCCTTGCGGGGGGTTCTGAAGGGGGGCGGAGGGGGTGAGGCACCCCTGCCACAAACCGCCCCTTTCTTTTCTCTTACGGTCAAATGCGATTGACTTGTTACAGGCAACTATCACTTGACATGAGACACGCTTTTACCATAGCAGCCATCCAGAGTGGGACGGGCAAGACGACGCTTTCGCTTGGAGTGATGTCGGCCCTGGGCAGACTGGAACTGAAAGTGGCACCCTTCAAGGTCGGGCCGGACTTCATAGACCCGGGACTGCACAGGGTAGTCACCGGCAGGACGTCCTACAACCTGGACACCTATATGTGCGATGCCCCATACGTCAGAGACCTGTTCAACGACAAGTCCGCCGCCGCCGATGTTGCGGTTGCAGAGGGCGTGATGGGGCTGTTTGACGGCGAAGACGCCTCCACGGCTGCTGTCGCACGGCTGCTGTCACTGCCCGTTGTCCTGGTGGTTGACGTGCGCGGGATGGCGCAAAGTGCAGCCGCTATCGTTGCCGGCGTCAGAGGCATTGCCCCCGAACTCGCCATCGCAGGGGTGATCCTCAACAGGGTCGGCAGCGACAGACACATCCGTCTTGTCAGTGACGCCATCACACGATACTGCGATGTCAACGTGTTGGGCGGCATACCGTTTGCCCCCGACGCCGGACTTGCACAGAGACACCTCGGTCTCTTCACTGCCGAGGACGGATGCCTCAATCCCCAAGTCATAGACAAACTCACCCGCCTCATCCAAGATAATATCGACCTCAACGCCTTGCTGAAAAACACCCGTACCGTTGACGCAAAACCAGGGCCATCTGTCAGCGTTGCAACAAGCAACGTCGCCAGTCTCCCCACTCTGAGGATTGCAGTTGCCCGCGACAACGCATTTTGCTTCTACTATGAAGACAACCTCGAAATGTTACAACACCAAGGGATGACCATTGTCACCTTCAGCCCCCTCAACGATGAAAAACTGCCCGATGGCACAGATGCCCTGTACCTGGGCGGCGGCTATCCCGAACTGTACGCCGGAAGGCTTTCGGCCAATGCCTCCATGCTCGAAAGCATACGGGGCTTTGTGGCCGCCGGGGGGGTGACGTATGCCGAGTGTGGAGGGTTCATGTATCTTTCGGAGGGCGTCACCGGTCTGGACGGCGTCTTTTACCCGATGGTCGGCGTATTTGCAGCCAGGGCAGTGATGAGAGACAGGCGCGTGAGCCTCGGCTACAGGCAGGCCGTCCTGCTTGAGGACACGATTATCGGCAGGAAGGGCAACATCGTCAGGGGGCACGAGTTCCATTACTCGGAGATCGTTGAAATGCCATCCGGTGTCAAAAACGCCCTGGAAACATCACAAGGGACACAGGGCATCTGGCTCGCCCCCAACTGCCTCGCAAGCTACATACACCTGCACTTTGCAAGCAACCCCGATATTGTGCGCAGTCTGAAGAAAAACATAGAGGGTCGGCGAGCCCCTTGACCCCTTCCTGCGAGAGCCTTGAGTTTGTGGGTGGGACATCGGTCGATTATGCAGCGGGAAAAAGAAATCGGCTATTGCATGAAAAACGTCTTAACGATAAGGGATATCATGCCGGCCAGCATACCGCCCAACATCAACTTGAGCAAGACCATTTCACCGCCAATCCTGGCAACGTCTTCCCTGATCTTGGCGCTGTCTTCCTTGACCTTAGCGATTTCGTCCCTGAGTCTGAGTTCTGTCTTGTTGACGTCTTCCTTGACTTTGGCTATATTTTCCTTGAGTCTGGTCTCTACCTTAAACAAGTAGTCCTTAGTCGCCAAGTCTCTTCTGGTGTATAGCCCAGCCTCGCTTTGACCTCTGGGACTTTGGTTTTAGGGTTTCGTGTGTTATGTGCAAGCTGGTAGTATGTGGTTACTGAACCATCCGTATTTTTACGAGTTGTTGTTCTCAAATACATACCTACGTTACGTCAAGATTTATTTTGAATAGCGTGTATCTACGAGGTTTGAATTTTTAGGCTGTTTTTTGACTGTAAACCAGCATGAATACTATGTGCCTCTCTCCGTGTGTGCCTGTTTGGAAAAAACCCAAGTGTGTGACTATGTACTTTCAACTTGCGGGCAAAAGATGTTAATATAAAGGCAGGCAAACGAAATGGTTAAGGCTATCGTATTATACTCCGGTGGACTGGACAGCACCCTTGCTGCCATTGTGATGGTGGAGCTTGGTGTGGAGGTGATAGCGGTGCGCTTTCTGACGCACTTTGGCTGCGACACAGGAGAGAACACGGCCTACCTCAACGACGACATCCCGCACGCAGGGCAGTTTGGCTTCAAGGTCAGGTTCTGCCACCTGGGACAACCCTTCGTTGACCTCGTCAAAAACCCCCAGTACGGCCACGGAAAAAACATGAACCCCTGCATCGACTGCCGCATCCTGATGCTCAAGGAGGCCAAGCGCCTGATGGGCCTTGTCGGGGCGGATTTCCTCGTCACTGGCGAGGTCATCGGACAACGCCCGATGAGTCAGCGACGCGACACCTTCCCGGTGATAGACAGGCAGGCCGGGGTCGATGGCCTGGTGCTGCGACCGCTGTGTGCAAAACACCTCAAACCTACCATCCCTGAACTGGCCGGGTTTGTCGATAGGCGACACTTGTACGGGTTCAACGGTCGCAACAGAAAGCCTCAGATGGGCCTGGCGGCAAGCCTCGGATTGACTGACTACCCAGTCCCGGCCGGTGGATGCCTGCTCACCGATGCAATATACTCCTACAGACTGAGGGAGTTGCTGGCACACGACCCCAACCCATCCATGCGTGACATAAACGTGCTGCGGGCCGGCAGACACTTCAGGCTCTCTGAGACGTGTAAGGCCATTATCGGCAGAAATGAGGCCGACAACAACTTTCTTGAAACACAGGTGACATCAGGCGATATCACAATGCAGGTCATGTCAACCGGAAGCCCGCTCACACTGCTAACAACCACAGAGGACAAGGTCGATGATGCACTCCTGAGACTGGCGGCATCCATGACGGCCCGCTACAGTGACAAAAAACACAGGGACATGGTCGATGTCTCCGTCTTTCGTGGCATCGACGAACTGATGGCAATAAAGATAGTACCCCCGGCATCAGAGGAAAAGATCAATGCCCTGAGAATAGAGGACAAAGGTGCCAAAGGCAATATTAAGCCTGTATGAGTTTAACCTCTGCATACGAGACATTATATCGCAGACGTTCTCTGATGCTTATTACATAGAATGAAGACGAGCATAGAACATACCATAGGGAAATGAGGATGTTGTTTGTCCACAGGGGATTGACAGGGATTCTTTGAGAGCGTTACAATAGAAATGTGGGTGCTACTTAATTACGATGGATATGAACCAACAGAAAGAGCAGTTTAGTATTGCTTATGTTAGAGCTGTAGTAGCAGCAGCCGGTTTTATTTGCTATAAATATGACACAGATGTTGACAGTATAGATATGGGCATCAGTGGAATTGGAGGAGTAGGAACCGCTAAATCACCAAAAATAGAATTACAGTTAAAATGTACTGCAAAAGACATAATATTTAGTGATGGTGTAAGGTATCCTCTTAAAATTAAGAACTACAATGAGCTGAGGGGTGAAGACTACCTAATACCTCGTCTGCTGGTTGTTGTTGTTGTACCGGAGGATATAAATGAGTGGTTACTACATTCAGAAGATGAACTATCAATGCGGCATTGTGGATACTGGATGTCATTGCGTGGATTTCCTGAAACAGACAATGAAGAAACGATAACTGTTACCCTACCCAGAACACAACAATTTAAGGTTAATGACATATGCCAAATAATGGAACGTATAAGTAATGGGGGATTACCATGAAGGCTTCTATTCACGATAAACAAGTACTCTCAAACCTTAAACCACTTGATATTCTTATGTATCTACGTGCAACTGGATGGCATGAGGTGAAGACAGTTCCAGATAAGTGGACAGTATTGATTAAGGAGGGTGATTTTGAAATAATCTTGCCATTAACCAACCAATATAGTGATTTTGTTTTACGTATGTTAGATATGCTCAAGACCTTAGAGGTAGTTGAGGAACGCTCTCAATTCGAGATAGTTAATGATTTAAATACTGCTTCTGCTGATATAATACGTCTGCGTGTTTCTGATGCTGAATCAACGGATGGCACTATTTCTATAGAAGAGGGGTCTAAAATAGTTCAAAGTTCACGTGACTTAATTATGGCAAGTGCTTGTGCCGCAATAGAGAAACGAGCAATCTATCAAACCAGAAAACCAACACGGGTTATGGAATATTTAAAAAAAGTTCGATTGGGACAAACTGAACATGGAAGTTATGTGATAACTGTCATTTCGCGTGTTGTGCCGGATTTAAAGGTGCAAACTCCTGAAATGGAAGAACCTTTTGAAAGGCAGGTAGTAATAACATTAGCCAAGGCTATTTCAGCGGCAAATCATGCGGCAAGCAGCGCTGTTGCAAAAAGTAGTTTTCAGGATTTTCAAGCTGTGGTTAATGAAGGAGTCAGTGCAAATCTATGCGATGCTATCTATGGCCTTGCATCAGGAGGGGAATCCGATAAGGGATTAGAGATCAGTTTTTCCTGGTCAAGGAGCCGCCCATTGAATGACCCAAACATCCAAAGCAAAATCGTATTTCTTCCGGATAGTATACCTATTTTCAAGGAAGCCGCCAGGCTGTTTCGAGACACAAATGCACGAGATGACTTTGAGCTTTGTGGCCCCGTTGTAAAACTCGAAAGAGCAGCAGATGGAGCTACGATGGGCAAAGTAACTATCCTTGCATTTGTGGATGAGCAACCTAAAAAAATACAGATGGAAATGATAGACACGGACTATCAGAAGGCCCTTCAAGCTCATGGCAATCAGGATACAATCTACTGTATGGGATCACTAACGCGGGAAGGGCGTTCTTTTATCTTAAAAAACCCTCACAATATAGCAATAGGAAGCAGCCCTGAATAAAAATCAGTATACACTGCCATCACTTCCAACTTATGGCCAAAAGATGTTAATATAAAAACAGGCAAACGAAATGGTGAAGGCTATCGTATTATACTCTGCCGGACTTGAATGACCATGGCGGCAAGCATCGGAAGAAAGACTCAAGGCTTTGACAATAGAGGACAAAGGTGCCAAAGGCAATATTAAGCCTGTATGAGTTTAATCTCTACATAAAAGATATAGTATCGCAGACATTCCCTGATTCGTACTATATAACGGCCGAGATAGCCGCTCTCAACGTCGATGCCAAAGGCCACTGCTACCTTGAGCTTGTAGAAAAGGACGACTCTACCATCAAGGCGCAACTGCGTGCGGCCATATGGTCATCGCGCTACAAGGCGATCGCCAGGGAGTTCCAGACAGTCACCGCACGGACGCTCTCCAAGGGGATGAAGATACTCATCGAGGCCAATCTGACCTACCACGAGCGTTACGGTCTGAGCCTTAACATCGCCAAGATCGACCCCTCCTACACCCTCGGCGATATGGCAAGAAAACGACAGGAGATCATTGACCGCCTCAGCCGTGAGGGTCTCACAGACAGAAACAAGGCTTTGGTGATACCCTTGGTGCCTCAGCGCATAGCCGTTATATCGTCGTTGAAGGCGGCCGGCTATGAGGACTTCACAAAACACCTGCGAGCCAACTCCTTTGGTTACAGCTTCAGGGTCAGTCTGTTTGCGGCCGTCATGCAGGGCGATGCTGCGGAGGGTTCGATCATAAAGGCGCTGCTTGCCTGTGAGGCGGCCAGGGATGACATTGACGTTGTGGTCATCGTCAGGGGTGGCGGAGGGGCGGCGGACCTCGATTGTTTTGACAGCTATGCCATAGGCCGTCAGATAGCGATGATGTCCATGCCGGTGATATCCGGTATCGGCCATGAGAGGGACAGGACGGTGGTTGATGTCGTGGCGCACATGACGGTCAAGACCCCAACGGCTGCTGCGGTATTTCTGATAGAACGTCTGAGGACCTTTGAAGAACGGATAGAGTCTCTTGCAAAGGCGCTCAAGAGCGCAGCCGGGGCAGTGGTGTTGAAAAACAAGTATGCGCTGAACAATTACGTCAAGGTGGTATATGGTTCGGGGCGGTTGATATCCAGACACATGGGCGTGCTTGCGTCGATGACCGACAGGCTCAGGCTCCTGCTGAACAGGGACGTAAAGGACATCCGGCGTCGCAGCAACGACCTGTTTACAAGGACGACGACCCTCATGTTTAGCGCCAGGCGTTACATTGTGCGTCAGGGGGAGCGTCTGAAGGCCCTCAATGACAGCATCACCCACCTCAACCCGGAAAACATCCTCAAGCGTGGCTACAGCATTACCTCCGTCAACGGCAAGGTGTTGAAATCAGCCGATGCGGTAAAAACGGGCGATGTCCTGAGCACACAGCTCATGCAGGGCGTGATTTACAGCACCGTGCGACCCAAGACCCGTGTGAGGGTCATCGAAGATAAACCCAAAGAGGTAAAGGATGAAGGAAGAAAAGACCTATTCTCAGGCTATTAAGGAAATAGAGGCAATCATCACCGACATAGAAAAGGAGACCATCGATGTTGACGTCCTGACCGAGCGCGTCAAGACCGCCATAGAACTGATAAAGGACTGCAAGGGCAGGCTGCGAAGGACGGAGGAAGAACTAAACGGTGTCCTGAAGGAGTTTGAGCAGGTGACGGTTGAGGAGGGGTAAGGTGTGACAATCAATTAATAGCCGTTTGCGTTGATGTTACTTGAGTCTCTTCGCCTGCGTCTACGGATGGTAGCACTATCGTAAAGACTGCGCCCTTTGTGTCATTTGAGGCAAAAATTCTGCCTCCCATGTTTTGCTCTATGATGAGCCTTGCCATATGCAGCCCTATTCCCGTGCCTTCGTTTCCTTTTGTCGTAAAGTACTGAGCGAATATATTCTCTGCTACCTCCGGTGGTATGCCGCCGCCATCGTCATGTATCTCCAGTGTTACAGAGTGATCTGTTTTAGACAATACGATGAGTATAGCTCCGGTTTCGTTTGAGTTGGCGGAGATGTTGAGCCGTCTTTTGTTGACGATGGCGTCTCTGGCGTTGCAGAGGATGTTGAGGATGACCTGCTTGAATTCGTTGGGGTAGCCCTCTGTTATAAGCTCCGACTTGCAGGTACACACCTCAGGTTCAACATCGTTGCACTTCCTCCGGACGGTATCGTATATGCACTCAACGGTAACCCTTATGCCGGCCCTTGACAACTGATCGTGCAGCAGATGGATTACCTCCTTTATGGCGGAGTTGATCTTAAAGGGCTTTTTTTGTTTGCTCGGCGTTAAGAAATTCCTGAAGTCGTCTATAGTATCGGACATGTACATGATTTGCGCCATTGTTTTTTCCACCGCATCGGCGAGATAACTCCTGGTGAATTCGCCAAACTCGTGGGCATCCTGCAAGTCTTGTATTATCATGGCGATGGCGTTAAGGGGCTGCTTCCACTGATGCGCTATGACGCCTATCATCTCACCCATGACAGCCATCTTGGATTGTTGGATGAGCATCTGTTCCTGTTGTCTTAACTCGTTAATCTTCTCTCGCACCCTTTTTTCGAGGTGTGAGTTTAATTCCTGCAGTGCGGCCTCCGTCTCCTTACGCACGGAGACCTCGTTTGTCAGTTCCTCGTTGATCTTTACTAATTCCATGGTTTTCTCTGATACGAGATCGTTGAGGTGGTTGTGATATATCCTTAGCTCTTCAACCATCTTGTTAAAAGCGTTGGCCAGGACGCCGACCTCATCCTGAGTTTTTACATCTACCACAACGGACAGAGAGCCGTCGGATATCTCCTGCGTAGCCTTGCACAGGGTCTTTATCGGTTGCACGATCTTCAGCGATATGCGATGAGAGATAAAGACGGTAATCAGCACTAAGACGGCAATAGCCCCCAGCAAGGCTATCTCTAATATTGTCCTCTGACGAAAGGCATTTTCCATTGATGATGCAAATATCAACACCCCTGATAACTCATTGCCAAACTCAATGGGGTTGGCCACGACATAATATCTCGCTCCTCCAAGAGTTATCTCTTTAATGGTCTGCCTTCGGATGACTTTAACCTCATCTGCCAAGACCTTGAGGTCAGCGTCGAGGATTATGGCGGAATCGTTAAACGTAGTTGCCTGCGGGAAGTCGCCGCTGTAAACGATTGCGTCTAACCCGTACTTTGCCTTTATTTGAGTCAGTAAGCCATAATCCACAGACCTGGCAACCTCCAGTACCCCAACAGTTTTATCGTTTACCCTGATTCGCACAAATGATGCAATCACGATTGCCGTATCAACACTCAACATGCTGGTAACATCTGCACCGTTTATCACCCGCTTTATGATATCTCTATAGTGAACGTATGATTGCGTTGAGGCAGTGTAATATCCATGTGCCAGGACCATCCCGTCCGGGGTTAGAACCTTGATGGCACTTGCCCCTGAGAGGGTTTTTATCCTTGGTAATATGTCTGACAGGGCTTCTTTGTCGCGAAGTTTAGTCGTATTCATGATGCTTTCATCATCGGCTATTGAGTCTGCGATACCGATCAGGTCATGTCCTATGGAGTGAAGCTCCATCTCAGCCCCATTTACGCTTCTGGTGAGCATCAATCTGGAACTCTTATCGATCTGTCTGCCCAGTACGGCTATGCAGGCTATCACGATAATTACCGCCGGCAGTATGACCAGAGGAAGAAAACCAGCCAGTATTGAGTTTTGCAGTTTTTTCATTGACAGATGCTATTTTTAACAGCCAATGGCACAAATAATGGCTTACCGAATCTCATCTTGCCGTAAAAGCAGATTATCTCCTGTCCGTCTGTGGATGTGATAAAGTTGATAAACTTCATGGCCCCTTCATAATTTACTCCGGAAACTTTGGTTGGATTAACGGCAATGACCCCGTAAGGGTTAAATAATTTCTTGTCTGCCTCCACGACAACAACGAGGTTTAACTCTTCCCTGTTAAACAGGTATGTGCTCCTGTCAGAGAGGATGTAGGCCTTTCGTTCCGAGGCTGTTCTGAGTGCTGTTAGTATGTCTTTTCTTGCCTGGATATACCATTTACCCGATGGTTTGAGCTTGAGCATTGTCCATAGAATTTTCTCCCTGGCATACGTACCGGATTTGTCACCCCGTGAGACGAAGGTTGCCTCTTTATCGTAAATCGCCTTCATGGCGGTCAGGGCGTCAGTTTCCCCTTTTAAATGCAGGGGATCGTCGGGTGGGCCAAGGATTACAAAGTCGTTATACATGACATCCATCCTGTTGATGCCATAGCCATCCGATACGAATTTATCCTCGGCCTCTCTGGAATGAACCAGGACAACGTCGGCCTTGCCATTTCTTGCCAAATCCAGGGATGCGCCGCTTCCTACCATGATAATATCAACGCTGATGCCGTACTTCCTCTCAAAGACCGGGATAAGTCTATCCAGCAGGCCGGACTCAACGGTGGTTGAGCTGGTAGCGAGTCTCAAGCGTTGTGCATCTTTTTTTAGCGGTTCGGCTGGTTGTTTGTAACAACCAAGGGGGATTACACAAAACACAACCAGCAGGGCTGTTATTACTGCTTTATCACGACTTCTGGCCATTTTTCTATTGTCCTTTTTTTTGTTATTATAGCATATTTACGGCGCATTAAAGGGGGCGTTACGGTAGACGATTCTACTTGAGCACGGAAAAGAAAATGTGCCGGGTACGGGCAGGGCCGGGGGTTACTTTAAGAACAGGCCCTTAAACAGTCTTCCGTGGACGATCTCTCCGGCAGGTTTTATCTTGACCACTGGGGAGTTGCGTTCATTGGTCAGGATGTCGGTTATCCGCAGGAGGGATTGTTCCGTCAGCTCTCGGATGGTTCGTCGTTTGGGGACATAGGAAACCTCCTTTGGTTCGTAGACCGTCGTAAAGCTGATCGATGTAAACAGTGACATGTAGACCAAGCTCTTGAAAATCCTTTTGTTGGTCTTGAAGGAGAAAAAGATGTCACACAGTGAGTTCTCCAGCAACACGTCGTTTCGCCTCTGGACGCTCTTGGCGATGGCGATTGCCTGGAGCCAGTATTTTTTTTGGATGAGGCTGTCGGCCTGGAGCTCGTATAGTGTGTGCTGGATGTTTTTCTTTTCCTTGGTCAACACTTCGTGAGCGACGGTGTCTGCGGCCAAGTGACTGAGGTAGCCGTATGCGAAGGCCCTCTGCTGGTGGTTTCTGGCGTTGTCGAGCAGGGAGAAGCCAAATCGCCACGAATGCGAGTTCCTGTCCTGTGGCAGGTACTTCTTGCCCAGGACGATGTCGGCAACTATGTTTCCATACAGGAAGTCATCCTTGTAGGCGTTGATGAGTCTGTACACTGCCGAAGGGATCAGGTATGATGCGGCCAAAATTTCGCTGCCCAGGTACATGTGGGTCAACGGCCCCCACGCGTAACACTCCGATGGGATAAAAACAACTCCAAACGTTATAACCAGCATTAACAGCATTGGTGATCTATATTAAAATATCTTGCATGGATATTTCAACTGCCAGAAATTTTTCAACGAACCCTAATCTACCCCCCTCTTTGAGAATCTGCCGCCGTATCTCTAATCTCCTTCCCCAAACCCCCCTGTCGGTAAGACGTGGTACGGGCGAATGCCTGGTCATCAGAACACTTGCAAGGCCGATGCCTCGATCTGCTCTTTCAAAACACGGTGCAGGCTGCGCCGTGTCATGATGTCGGTTTTGCATCCAAGTATTGCAGCGGCTGCGTACTTGATATCCATTAACTGGAAAAGCCCCATTGATCCTTCGGGGTGATCGAAAAACAGGTCAACATCGGAATCGTCTTTAGCTTCGCCACGCACGGTTGAACCAAACATGAAAAGATGCTCAACCCCAAGTTGCTTCAACTCGGTTTCGTGCTGTTTTAATCGGCTTATGGCTTCGTTAAGTTCCATTATTATATTATAGCAAATTTCTATTTGATTAAATGCAAATTCATAAAGTCCCCCTATTTTATAATGCTGAGAAATAGCCAACAAAACTATGTACCCTAAAGCGACTTGGCCAGATTGTAGTGTTCTAACATGGCCACTGAGATTTCAGGGCTTGAAGGCCATTGGCCGCGTCTTTGCCCCGTATGAGTCTGATAATCTCCCAAGCGGTCGGGATCAGGCTGTACCACCTTGCCATCCTTCAAAAAGAGCAGCCCTATTTTATCGGTCGGCATCCTGGCCACAAAGGCTTCGGCTTCATTGAGGACTTGCCGCAACCGCGTCATAATCTCGGCGGCATTAACAGGCGGATCGCTGGCAACGCGCCTAAAGTCTGACTCCGTATAACGGGCAACGCGGCGGATTTCGTTGATCAGCCCTTCGGGCGTGAAACCTGGAGACTTATCGACGGCGGCTAGGATAACGGCTCCTATTGGTAAAATCCGGTCATTGACCGTTATTAAGTCCACCACGTCACGCGGTTCTCGCCGTCCGGCTGCGGCCATAACCTTATTTGTAGCAAGATCAACTGGATGAAGGACGTAGCCGAAAACATCATCCCGCACGGTCGGAAAATATCGGTAATCACTGTCAACCACCCACTCCAGCTTTGTTGTCCCGTCTTCCTTTGATGCCAGGACGGTGTAAATGGTTGGCTCGCGTCGTAGCCATTGGAGGGTGTAGCCATTGGCCTGCAAGAGGGCACTATCTTCTTCAGACGCCCGCGCCACTCGTTCTTCGCGGTCATGGAAGATGTCGATGTCGTCGGAATAGCGCGGTGCATCCCTGTTTAACGGCGTGCTGCCCGCAACATAACTTTCCAGGTCGCGATGCGCTGCCAGAAGGCACAAAATATCGGTCTGAATCTTAGACAGCGGCACTACAAGCCTCCTCGATCTGTTCCGCCAGCCGCCGTGCCGCAAGGTCACCTTCAACCCTCAAACTCCGTGTGATGGCTAAAGCATCTTCGCGGGTCGGATTGGGCACAGGGCAACTACTCCACAGGGCAACCGCTCCATATTCCTTAAATGCACGGCGGTAGAGAACCTCTATGTCCTTCAGTTGATCGGTCATAGCTAAAGTATATCACTTTAACGCTGCAGGTTACAAGTGATATCTGGTGAACTATTACCCGGTATCTATTTAACAATCTGGTTAAGCTCAAAGATTGGCAGCATCACGGCAAATACGATAAAGCCGACGATCAACCCCATAAGCAGCAACAACGCCGGTTCCAGCATCGTCAGCAGACGTTTGACCTGCATGTGGAATTCGTTTTCATAGCCTTGTGCTGCCTTCAGGAGCATGTCCGGGAGGGTACCTGTTTTTTCTCCGGTGGCGATAATCTGGCGCACGAGGGGGGGTAGCAGAGTCAACGCACCGGACATATCCACGCCCTCGGCAATCTCCCTCTCTGCCTCCATGATGTGATGTTGGAGGTAGGCGTTGCCGATGGAGCCGGCGGCCAGCTTGAGTGTCGCAAGCACGGGAATTCCACCGTTTAGCAGAAACCCCGATATCCGCAGAAACCTCGACAGATAGAGCGCATTTAACACCGGCACCTTGTTGAGCATCACCCCGACAAGCATCCGGTTGCGTGCAACAAAGACCCGCAACGCCCACCATCCCCCCCCCGTCAGCGCAATCAACGCCCACCAGTAACGCTCCACCACGTTGCTGACCCACAATAGGACAACCGTAACAAATGGCAAGGCCTGACGTGAGTCCTCAAATATCTTCGTTATCTTGGGCACGACAAACATAAAGATGAATAACAGCACCACAGACCCCACGCCCAGCATGATCATGGGATAGACCGATGCCGCCCGCACCCGTGCCCGCAACTCCTCCTGCGTCTCCAGAAACTGTGCAAGGTGCTCCAGTACTACGTCGAGGTTGCCTCCGGTTTCGGCGGCACCTATCATGTTGACGTAGAACTCGGCAAAAACATCGGGGTACCCTGCCATTGCCCGACAGAGGCTCATCCCGGCCATGAGCTTGTCCCTGATGTCGGCCAGCACCTCGCGACCATAGCCACGCTGTTGCTCCGAAAGCGTCCTGATCGCCTCCACAATCGGAATACCGGAGGACAACAGCACGGAGAGCTGCCTGGTGATGACGCTGAGATTGACCACCCGCTTGCCGCGTGAAAACCTGCCGGAAGATATCCGGCTTTCTTCGGAGATTTCGCTGGGATAGAGGTTTCTCTGGCGCAGGAGTCGCAGACAGTCGGCGTGGTTTTCGGCGTTGATGGTGCCTGTTTCCTTGGAGCCGTCCGTGCGGTAGGCGCTATATCGAAAGATCATAACTCACCCCTTAGAGTTGGTTGATCGGCATGGTCTTTCTGGGTCACACGCAACACCTCGGCCAGGGTCGTGATACCGGCGGCCACCTTGGATAGACCGTCTGCCCGTAGTGTGGTCATTGCGTTGTTGACGGCGTGGGTCTTTATCCTTGTGTAGTCAACTCCTTTGTCTATGAGTGAGATGACCCCGGAGTCCATCTCAAGCAGCTCGAATATGCCAATCCTGCCCCAATAGCCCGTGTGGTTGCAACGTTGGCATCCGGCACCGCGGGACAACAACTCTGGTGGTGTGGCATCGCAGCGGAAGTAATCCAGTTCGATGGCAGAGGGGACAACCCTCTGTACACATTCGGGACATACCTTTCTGAGCAGTCTCTGAGCCAGAACGCCAACGACAGACGAAGCGATCAGAAACGGCTCTATCCCCATATCGACCAGACGCGTGATGGCCGATGCGGCGTCGTTGGTGTGCAACGTGCTCAACACCAGGTGGCCGGTGAGGGAGGCCTGGATGGCTATCTCAGCCGTTTCGATGTCTCTTATTTCGCCTACCATGATGATATCGGGGTCGTGTCTGAGGATGCTGCGCAGGCCCTTGGCAAAGGTCAGGCCGATCTTGTGGTTGACGTTTATCTGGCAGACGCCTCGCATCTGGTACTCGACGGGGTCTTCGATAGTGATGATGTTTTTTTCGTCGCTGTATATGCTGTTTAACGCTGCATAGAGCGTGGTGGTTTTGCCGCTGCCCGTGGGACCGGTGACGAGGATTATGCCGTGTGCAGAGGCAAGCATCCGGGCCAGGGTCTCCTGACACTTTGGAGACATCCCCAGTTGGTCAAGGCCAAGAGTGCCGCGTTTTCTGTCCAGGAGCCTCAGCACCGCCCGCTGCCCAAACGCCGACGGTATGATGGATACCCTGACATCAACGTCCTTGCCACCAACGAGCAGCCGGATGCGGCCATCCTGGGGCAGGCGCTTTTCGGCAATATCAAGGTCGGACATTATCTTTATCCGGCTGATGAGGGCGTCCTGGATTATTTTTGGCGGAGCGATGACCTTTCTCAGCATACCGTCGATGCGCATCCGCACGATGAGTTCCTTTTCGTATGGTTCGATGTGGATGTCGGAGGCGTTTTCCTTTACGGCCTGTTGCAGGAGTGCGTTGAGGAGTCTGATGATGGGTGCGTCTTCGGTGAGTTCCATGATGTCGTGCGGGGACTGGAACGTCCGTGCTACGGAGTCGAAGTCGCCCTCGGCCATGTCGCTCATCACCTCGGCAGCGGAACCGATCATCCCGTAGGCGTGGTTGATGAGGTCGAGCAGTCGGTCCTGTTCAACCTTGATGGCCTCCGGTGTCAGTCCCATCGTTCGTGCCAGCTCGTGCAGGGCGAACATCCCCTGCGTACCGCTGACGAGCGCCCTCAGGACGTCGCCGTCGCGTCTCAGGGGCAGCACCAGGTTGCCCCGTGCATACGTAAGGGATATCTCCTTGAGCAACGCCAAGTCCAGTGAGTTATCCCCTAACTCTAAAAACTTTTCACTATCACCCATTTTCCAAAGCCCTTTAATTTGAGTGTAACCAATTTGTCCCAAGAAAAGCAAAATGAAGAAGAAAGAGAAAGGGAAGGAAGCTGCATTTGCGGCAGCATTGTATTTTTCCTTATGGCCATGATACACTATCTCAATTAAAAATATCGGAGGCTGATAAATGACCAAGGTTGATGAGCTATGTATAAACACAATCAGAATGCTGTCTATAGATGCGGTGCAGAAGGCTAACTCCGGGCACCCGGGGATGCCTATGGGGGATGCCGATATGGCATACGTGTTGTGGACTAAGTTTTTAAGACACAATCCACGTGACCCGCGCTGGCACAACAGAGACAGGTTTATTCTGTCGGCAGGGCATGGCTCGATGCTCCTGTACTCGCTGTTATATCTGACGGGACACAAGATTACGCTTGAAGATATAAAGGCGTTCAGGCAGTTTGACAGTAATACCCCGGGACATCCTGAGTACAACATCGATCACGGTGTAGAGGTATCCACGGGGCCTCTGGGGTATGGTTTTGCCGCGGGGGTAGGGATGGCTATGGCCCAGAAATATCTGGCCGACCTCTTTAACAAACCCGACTTGAAAATTATAGACTACAACATTTATGCAATAGTAAGCGATGGTGATGTCATGGAGGGCATATCCTATGAGGCGGCCTCTCTGGCAGGACACCTGCAGTTAGACAAGCTCGTTTACCTGTATTCGTTCAACAGCAATACCATAGACGGTTCAACAGACCTGACCTTTACCGAGGATGTTGGTAAGCGGTTTGAGGCATTAAGGTGGCACGTGCAACGCGTTGATGGCTACGACCTTGAGGCCATTGAACAGGCCATAGACGCCGCAAGGAATGAACACACCATGCCCTCTATGATCATAGTTGATACACACCTGGGCTACGGCAGTCCCAACAAGCAGGACAACCCCGACATCCACGGTGCCCCCCTGGGCGAGGAGGAGCTGCGTCTGACCAAGGAGCATTTTAATTGGCCACCGGAACCCTTCCACGTCCCCGATGAGGTTCTGGCACACTGTCGAACTGCCGTGGACAAGGGGCATGAGCTACAACAGGCATGGTTGCGGCTGTTGAAGGAGTACGAGGCTAAATACCCCGCAGATTACACCCGCTGGAAGGATGTAATTGCCGGCAAGTTTGTGGATGGCTGGAAGGAAGCCTTGCCCCTCTACGGCCTGGACTCCCCCATGGTAGCAACCCGTACCGTATCGGGAAAGGTCCTCAACATCGTCAACGACTACATACCGCAGATGCTTGGAGGTTCGGCCGACCTTGCTCCGTCTAACATGACCTACCTGCCCAAGTACGACATATTTGCACCGGGAAGGTCGTGCAAGAACATCCACTTTGGCATACGGGAGTTCTCCATGGCAGCCATTACGACGGGCATGGCCCTTAGTCACTCCCTTATCCCGTACTGTGGCACCTACCTGGTGTTTTCCAGCTACATGATGGCGGCCATACGGATGTCTGCCCTGATGAAGGCCAGGGTGCTGTACATCCTCACGCACGACTCCATTGGTGTGGGCGAGGACGGTCCCAGTCATCACCCTATCGAACAACTTACGGCACTACGGGCCATACCAGACCTCACGGTGATCAGACCCGCTGATGCCAACGAAACCGTAACGGCCATGCGCTATATCTTGGAGCATCCAAATGGCCCGGTGGCGCTCGTCCTGACCAGGCAGGCCGTGCCGGTTATTGACCGCGTAAAGTACAACTCACACGAGGGACTGACAAAGGGCGCCTACATCCTTGCCGACTCCGGGGCGCACCCAGACCTGATAATCATGGCTTCCGGTTCGGAGGTGCATTTGGCCATCGGGGCATACGAGCAGTTGTCGAAGGAGTCGGTTGCCGTCAGGGTGGTCAGCGTACCGTCTTTTGAGCTGTTTGAGCGGCAGTCTGCGCAATACAAGGAGTCGGTTCTGCCCATTGACGTTGAACACAGGATAGCCATTGAGGCAGGGGCAACCCTGTGCTGGTATAAATACGTCGGTCTCAGGGGCAAGGTGATCGGAATAGACAGGTTTGGTATTTCGGCGCCCTCAAAACAACTCTTTGAGTACTTCGGCCTGACCGTTAATAATGTCCTGAAAACGGCATCTGAACTCCTGAAGGGGTAAGCTATATAGTCTGCATTATGCTATATTGACATGATATGCTTCAGTACCCTGAGATAAGGCCATACATTTTTAAGTTGGGGCCTATGCAGGTCAGGTGGTATGGGTTGATGTACCTGTTGGGATTTGTCTTTTCTTACGCACTGGTTTTGCATCAGATAAAGAAGAAAAAGCTCACTATCTCAAGAGAGGACGTTGAAAACCTCTACCTGTACCTCATCGTTGGTTTGATAATTGGGGCACGACTGGGGTACATAGCATTTTATAACCTTGCATACTATGCAGAGTACCCCTTGGAATTGATGGCCGTCTGGCATGGCGGGATGTCCTTCCACGGCGGATTTGCAGGTGCTTTGGCAGGGGGATTGCTCTACTGCCGCAAGCAAAAGCTGGACTTTTGGGTTATGGCAGACCTGCTGATTGTCACAGCCCCTGTCGGTCTGGGCCTGGGCAGGATCGGCAACTTTATCAACGCAGAACTCTACGGCAGACCAACGACCATGCCCTGGGGGATGGTGTTCCCCTTTGCCGGACCTATGCCCAGGCATCCCTCTCAGCTCTATGAGTGTTTACTGGAGGGCGTTGTGCTGTTTACAGTGCTGTGGCTTGCTAAGGACAGGGGGAGGCCAAGGGGGACGCTCCTGGCTCTGTTTATAATGCTGTATGGGCTTTTCAGGTTCATTGTGGAATTTTTCAGGGAACCTGACCAACAGTTGGGAATGGTTGCAGGCCCACTGACAATGGGGCAGTTGTTGAGCCTGTCTATGCTTGTGGCAGGCGCTGTAGTGTCCTATATCCTATGGCGCTGCAGGACAAACTCAACCCTTTAGGGGTTCATAGCCTGCCTTAAGGCTTAGTCCGAACAAAATAAAGAAAGGGGCGGTTGTGGTATGGCCGGAAAGAAGTCCCCTTGACGCGCCGTAAAAATGCCATGTGTATGGGTGCTATTGCAAACGAGCGTAAAGGCCTGTTATTATAAAGCCAATGGCAAAGGTGATAATCAGGAGATAGGAGCAGACAGTGAAAGATAACGATATAGCTAAAGACAACAATAACGGCTACGTGCGTGTAAGTGAGTTCGATGAGCTTAAGGAAATGTTCTTGTTGATGATGCAGAAACTGGAGAGTATGGCAACGGATATAACCTCGATTAAGGTTGAGCAAAAGAGAATGGGGGTTGAGCTTGAAAAAGTTGTGGTTGAACAGAAGAGAATGGGGGTTGAGCTTGAGAGAGTTGGGGTTGAACAGAAGAGGATGGCAAAGGATATAACCTCTATTAGGCGTGACGTTGGCGGCTTGTCAAGGAGCGTAAGCTACGCCCTGGAAAATGAGGCATATAGAGAACTACCCGGATTTTTAAAGGCAAAGTACGGGATCGAACTGTTGGATAGCCTTATCAGAACTGAAATCAAAAAAGATTTCGAGATAAATATCCTCGGCGAGGGCACAAGACATGGCAAACCGGTGTTAATCGTCGGCGAGGCAAAGCTAAGACTCCAGCGATACTATACCACCGGTACGTTGGACAACTTGCAAATGGTCGATGTGTTTGAACAACTGGAAAGGAACGTAGAGGCCGTGCGTCTTCAATGCAAGGACGCTGAAACCTATGCCGACGGAAACGCCAAAGAAATCGTGCGCATATTGATAACACACTTCGCAACAAAGGATTTCTTAAAAGAGGCGGAAGATAAAAATGTTATAGTCATACAGAGCCATGAGTGGCAAGCAGTGTCGGTCATTAAAACCAGGTAATTTAGCTCTGATACCTGATTGGCAGATACTCCTGCGTTGAGGATTGCTGATGACATAATTTGGGTGTATAAAAAAATGCTGGCGGTTTTTTTAGCCCTCACAAATGTTTTAGATAGAGGCTGTGTCTGAAAATTAGTGGGTACCCCTCCCTTTATGGGAGGGGTTAGGGGAGGGTTCTTCTGCAATCGAAATTTGCTATAATATACTATATGCGAGATGAAGACAAGACAAAAGAGCAGCTCATAGCAGAGCTGAAGCAGTTGAGGTTGAAGCTCCAAGTTATCAGTGTAGACAATGAACTCGGAATATCCGGAGATATCACAGGGCAGAAGGCCATTGAGGAAAGACTGAGGGAGAGTGAACAGAGGGCCAGGGTCATCTTTGAACAGGCGCCGCTGGGGATTGCCATCAAGGAGTTATACACCGACAAGTTTATACAGATCAACCAGGCATACTGTGACATTCTTGGTTACGCCAGGGATGAGGTGTTAAGCTACACGTTTAAGGAGATAACATATCCCGATGACATACGGCCCGAGCATGACAGCATGGAGCGTCTCGTCAGTGGTGAGATATCTCAGTTTAACATGGAGAAGCGATACATCCGCAGGGACCGCAGCGTGGTGTGGGTGAGTCTTACATGTGTGCCGCTGTGGATCGGGGATGAGCGACCTGTGTTGTATATCGCCATGGCAGAGGGTATTACCGACAAAAAACGTATGGTGGAAGAGATCAGGGTCGAGAGGGACAAGCTCAGGGGAATAATGGAGACCATAAAAGACGGCATCTACATTGTAAACCAGGCCTGCGATATAGAGTTTGTAAACGATGCGATAATCAAAGAGTTTGGTCAACCGGGAGGCCGTAAGTGCCATGAGTACTTTCACGGCAGGGCGGAAGTCTGTCCGTGGTGCAAGAACGATGAGGTATTCTCCGGCAGAAGCGTTACGTGGCAGTGGTATTCCCACAAGAACAACAGGACGTACTCACTCTTTGATACCCCGATACGAAATATCGACGGAACGGTGTCCAAGTTTGAGATATTCCATGATATATCCGACATTAAGGACGCCCAGTTGATGATGAAGAGGGAGCTGGACCTCCAAAAGGCCGTTGCTGAGTTATCAGAGGCCCTGCTGTCGCCGGATAAGGACATTGTTGATATTGCCGTTATCGTAAACAGACAGGCAATGCAGTTGACCGACAGTGCACATGGGTATGTATCTGAAGTAGACAGGACAACCGAGGATGAGGTGGCACATTCCCTCACGGATATGATGAAAGACGGGATTTGCACGGTGGATACCAGGCATCAGCGATTGATCTTTCCAAAGGGTGAGGGTGGCTATAACGCCTTGGGGGGACATGCGTTAAATATCAGACAGGGGTTTTACACAAACAATCCCCAGGGGCATCCGGCATACAAGGGGTGTATCCCTCCGGGGCATGTCCCGCTGCATAGGTTTATGTCGGTGCCGGCAATCATACAAGACAGGCTGATTGGTCAGATTGCCCTGGCAAATTCAGGGAGAGACTATACGGATACAGACCTCGACATCATAAGTCGTCTGGCCTCCATCTATGCCATAGCGGTTGAACGCAAGAGGATGGAAGAGCAACTGAGAGACTTAAATGTAAACCTCGAAGTCCGTGTAAAACAGGCAATCGATAAGGCACAGAGGCAGCAACATATGTTGACGCAACAATCCAAGATGGCCACCATGGGAGAGATGATCGGCCTCATCGCCCACCAGTGGAAGCAACCCCTCAATGCCGTGGCACTCACCGTCATGGACTTAAAAGATGCCTATCGCTTTGGTGAACTTACCAGGGAGTATATTGAAAAGTCGGTTGATTTAATAACGAGTCAGACCCATTTCATGGCAAAAACAATCGACGACTTCAGGGATTTCTTCAAACCGACAAAGAAAAATGCCCGCTTTGATGTAAAACAGGCCATAGAGGAATTGCTGACGATGTTTGCCAATATCTTTAACAAACACGGCATAGACATCCAGGTGCAGGCACAACAGGATTTAAGCCTGTTTACCGAAGGCTATCCCAATGAGTTCAAGCAGGTGATCCTCAACGTCCTCAACAACTCACGAGACGCAATAATGCACAGACGCAGTACCGGAGACAGGATATATGGCAAGATCGAAATACAACTGCGCAACTCTCAAGACAGAGACCAACTAATAATAGCAATAACAGACAATGGCGGTGGCATCCCGGAGGGTATAATGGAGAGGATATTTGAGCCATATTTTACGACCAAGGAATCTGATGGCACGGGCATAGGGCTTTACATGTCAAAGACAATCATAGAGACCAACATGGGCGGCAATCTGACGGTCAGAAACATTGACGGCGGAGCGGAGTTTACGATCGTGCTTCGTTGTTGTCAGTAGTCGGCAACCATGCTTAATGGCGAAGAGATGTACAGGGAGATATTCACCCACTCGCAGGCTATCATGTGGATATATGACCCGGAAATCTTGTATTTTGTCGAAGCAAATAATGCAGCGTGTGCCTTTTACGGATATGACAGGGAGGAGTTTTGCCGCAAGCAACTGACCGATATCATACTTAATCCGCAGGAAGAGTTGAACGACATGGTCAGGGGTGTCCGGCAGGGGAGGCTACGGTATCTGACAAACCGTCACCGTACCTCAACGGGTGAGATCAAAGATGTGGAGGTATATCCCGGGGTAATCAAGATAGACGGCAAGGACTACGTATGTTCAACGATCCACGACATCACGCAGCGTAAACTCCTCGAAGACGAGGTCAGGTTATCCCAGGAGATACTAAACAACGTTGCCGAGGGGGTATCACTTGTAAGGGCGTCTGATGGTGTAATTGTCTATACCAATCCTCAGCTTGACAGGATGTTTGGCTATGCTCAGGATGACTTGGCGGGCCGACACGTCTCTGTCCTGAATGCGCCAACGGACATAGACCCCATGGAAAAGGCCCGTGAGATCATGCAATCTCTCAATAAAAACGGTGTCTGGTGCGATGAGATACTCAACATCAAAAAAGACGGCACACATTTTTGGTGCTATGCCACCGTGTCAACCTTTCAGCATGGCGGGCATGGTACAGTATGGGTAGCGGTACATATCGACATAACAGAACGAAGAGAGCTGGAACAGAAGTTTCTGGCGCAGATAAAATTTTCCGATGCTGTTATAAACTCCCTGCCAGGGGTGTTTTATCTCTTTGACGATACGGGCAAGTTCTTGCGATGGAATCAAAACATAGAGACCGTTACAGGTTACTCGAGCAATGAGATATCTGCCATGCATCCGACAGATTTCTTCACAGGGGAGCATAGGGAAGCGGTTATTAACGCAATTACCGAGACGTATAAAAATGGCGCAGGCAATGTGGAGGCAAGTCTTTACACTAAGGATGGCCGATTAATTCCATACTACTTCAACGGATTTATGATAGAGCTTCAAGGTAAACAATGTCTTGTCGGCATTGGAATAGACATATCCGAGCGTAAAGAGATTGAACGAAAAATAAAGGATATAAACCATAATCTGCAAGAGAGGATCAATGAAGAGGTTGAAAGGAATCGCGTCAAAGACAGGATCATGCTTGAGCAATCCCGCCATATAGCCATGAGTGAGTTGCTCATGAACATATCCCACCACTGGAGGCAGCCCCTGTGTGCAATCGGTCTGTTAATCCAGGACATAAAGGACGCCTATTTGCATGACGAATTAGACCTTGCCTACATAGAAGGCAATGTTGATGTCGTGATGTCTGAGCTTAACGCACTGTCTGATATAATAGTCAATTTCCAAAACTTCTATGTCAACGACAAAGAACAGAGGCATTTCAACATTGCCAAAGAGATAGACAAAGCCATAATGTTGTTATCAGGATATATAAAAGACAAGGGGATAGTGATAGACAAGACATTGGATGATGAGTTGATGATACCGGGTTTTCCCAATGAGTTTGCCCAGGCAATCTTAAACATCCTGACCAATGCCAAGGACGTATTCGAACAAAGAGACGTTATCAATGGTGTTATCAAGCTGAATGCATACAAAGACAACTCCACGGGCCATACAATCATAACCATCAAGGATAACGGTGGCGGCATCCAGCCGAATATAATAAACAAGGTATTTGACCCCTACTTTACCACCAAGCACAAGGCACGTGGAACAGGCAATGGCCTGTATATGGCAAAAGCGTTAATCGAACAAAACATGAACGCTACCATATCGGTTAGAAATGTTGACGACGGGTGCGAATTCAGGATTTGTGTATAGGAATTGTATCCTCTAAGAAAAGCATGGTAAGCTTTATTTTATGGTTCAAAGGCATGGATTCCCGCTCCCTGTTCAAGCCAGGGACATGTTTTGCGGGAATGACAGTAATAGGCGTTTTCCAATTGTGTCATTCCTGGCTTGACCAGGAATCCAGGTGGAGCCGCCCCGTTCTTTCTTTTTTTTAGGGATGAACTATTATGACGTTGATTGAGGTAAAGGTACTAAAGCCTGGCTACACGCTTGATGTTGGCAACAACCAGATACGAGCGGATGGGACGATAACCCTTGTCAAGGGGGCAAAGAACCTCATCGTAGACACCGGCAGTCCGCATGACAGGGAGATAATCCTTGACTGTCTCAATGGCGAGGGCCTGGGGACTGGCGACATTGATTACGTGGTCTGTACGCACGGCCACTGCGACCACGTCGGCAACAACAACCTGTTCCGGGAGGCGGTGTTTATAGTCTGTCGCGACATCTCGCGTGGGGACTTATACACCGTGTATGACTTTTCAGGCGGGCCGTATATCATAGCTGCGGGCATCAGCGTGATAGCAACCCCAGGGCATACCTCGCAGGATGTCAGCGTCATCGTAGATGCCTCAATCGGGACGGTGGCCGTTGTTGGTGACCTGTTCGAGTGTGAGGACGACATCAGGGATGAGTCTCTGTGGCGCCGGTGCAGCGAAGACCCGGCCCTACAGCATCAGAGCAGGCAGAGGGTCCTGCAGGTGGCAGATTACATAGTCCCAGGGCATGGGCCGATGTTTGCCGTATGTAATACTTGGGTTTTTTTTTGAGTAGATACAGTGGTAGTCCTGCAGTGATAGTGATATTGCCATCCCCCTACCTTTATGGGAGGGGTTAGGGGAGGGTGGTAAATTTACGAGCATCACTACTTGTGCAGGACTACCGAAATATGTTATAATAATTTCAGGTTATCTGTTATGAAGGAATTGCCATTAAAAGACGGTTGTTACAGGACTGATCCCGGGCCAGTGGTCTCCAGGGACCTGGCCACGCTGATGTTTTATCCGACAATGGCGGCGGTTGTTTGTCATGGCAGTTTTCTGGCCAGGTATGCCGCTCGGTTCTACGGGCATCCGGGGGTGTGTATGAGCAGCAGGGGCATCCTTGTCGGGCTTGAGGCCGCCGGTGTCCGGTTTGATATATCAGGCTTGGACAACGTGATGAACCTCAGTGGTCCGTGCGTGGTTATCGGTAACCACATGAGCGTCCTTGAGACACTTACCATGCCGGCAATAATCGGGGCCTATAAGGACGTAACGTTTGTCATAAAAAAGGAGTTGGCTACATATCCCGTCTTCAGATATCTGTTGATGTCGATGAACCCCATTGTGGTCAGCCGCACCAATCCGCGTGAGGACCTCACAGCAGTCCTGACGCAGGGCAGCACCATCCTGGCAGAGGGCAGGTCGCTGGTGATCTTTCCTCAGAGCAGCAGGAGTGTCACGTTCGACCCCAAGGTGTTTAATACGATAGGGATCAAGCTGGCCCTCAGGGCCAATGTACCGGTCATCCCCCTGGCCATTAAGACCGACGTCTGGGGCAATGGAAAGCGAATCAAGGATTTTGGCGCCATAGACCCGGCAAAAACAGCATACTTTGCCTTCGGACAACCCATTTACATAAAAGACAGGGGAATACAGCAGCATCAGTTGATCATTGAGTTCATCACCGAAAAGCTAAAGCAATGGTAGCTTTCAAATATGGTAGAATAAATTCACCGTGCCCGTCTATAAAGGACTGTTGGTAACAACGAGGGAGTTATTTACACATTATGATAGCACAGACATTAGAGCGGGATTTTGACCGGAGCTAACTCAATAGGCAATTAGATTTTTATGTGAGGCAACGGGTATTGTTTCGTATAGATTTTAGATGAGGCAATTCGCATGGTGGCAAGCTATTTTTTAAAGTGTGCTATAATATAGCAGATATAGATGAAGAAGGTATTTGAGAGGCCTGAGAGTCTGCGGGATGTTGCGTTCAGGTTTTGCCCAGGATGTGGGCACAGCCTCCTGCACCGCATGATAGCGGAGAGCATAGACGAGCTTGGGATTCGCCACAGGGTGATAGGGATAGCACCGGTGGGATGTGCGGTGTTTGCCTATGACTACTTCAACTTTGACATAATCGAGTGTGCGCACGGTCGGCCCCCTGCCGTGGCCACGGCCCTTAAGCGAGTCAACCCTGAGACGGTGGTGTTTTCCTACCAGGGTGATGGTGACCTGGCAGCCATAGGGATGGCCGAAATCATACACGCCGCCAATAGGGGTGAGAACCTGTCGGTGTTCTTCATCAACAACGCAACCTATGGCATGACGGGCGGGCAGATGGCCCCCACAACCCTCCTGAACCAACGCACAACAACCTGTCCGCGCGGCAAGAGCGTTGTTTCGGATGGCTACCCCCTCAAGGTCTCTGAGCTTATAGCTGCAATTGATGGCTCGGTCTTTGTCGCCCGCACATCGCTTGACAACGTCAAAAGCGTCCTGAACACCAAGAGGCTCGTCAAAAAACTCTTTGAAAATCAACTCAACGGACTTGGTTTCAGTTTCCTGGAGGTGCTCTCTCCCTGTCCGACGGACTGGCACATGTCCCCCACGGAGTCACTGAAGTGGATAAGCACGGAGATGTCAAAGGTCTTCAGACCTGCAACGCTCAAGGACAAGACGGGGCAGTAGGCGTTGGAGAAGAAGGTACTTATAGGGGGCAGTGGAGGTCAGGGCATCCTGTTTATGGGCAAGGTCATGGCCTATGCTGCCATGATAGAGGGCAAGGAGGTCACGTGGTATCCCTCCTACGGGGCAGAGATGAGGTGTGGTACGGCCAATTGCAGCGTGGTCATATCGGAAGAGGCCATAGGGCCACCGGTCATCACGTGGATAGACATACTGATAGCGTTTACGGAGGCATCATCGCGGAAGTTTGCACCGCGGCTGCAAAAGGGCGGCATACTGTTTTACGACTCATCGCTGATGACCATAGACAACAGCCTCGAAGTTGACACGTGCGGGATTGAGGCCAACTACATAGCATCGGCACTTGGAGACACCCGGATTGCAAACATGGTGATGCTCGGAGCCGTTTCAGCCATAACGGGGCTTTTTACACAGGACGTGCTCTTTGCCGCACTTGAAAACAACCAGCCCAGGAGTAAGGAACAGGCCATGTCCGTCAACAAGGAGGCCCTGCTTAGAGGGTTCAGGATAGGTGAAGATCAGAAAAGCAACCATAACTGATGCCACAGCCCTGCACAAGCTGATAAACGACTTTGCATCCATACAGTTGATGCTCCCGCGGTCGTTGCATACGATATACGGCAACATCAGGGAGTACTTTGTCTGTTGCGGTAGTGACACTGCGGCAGATACCCTGTTGGACCTCCAGGGAGAGGGGGCTGGAGTATCATCCCTGCCGGAGCCTCTGGTTGGGGTCTGCTCCCTGCACATCCTCTGGGAAGACCTGGCGGAGATAAAGTCGCTCGCCGTACATCCCTCCAGTCAGCGGCGGGGCATCGGGGGACGGTTGCTTGACTCATGCCTCAAGGAGGCCATAGAGTTGGGCGTAAACAGGGTCTTTGCCCTGACGTATGTGCCGGAGTTCTTTCTGAAGCACGGATTTGAAAAGATCGACAAGTCCCTCCTGCCGCACAAGACCTGGGGTGATTGTATCAACTGTCCCAAGTTCCCGGCCTGCGATGAACAGGCCGTCCTCATTACGCTGTGAGGCCCTCAAATAAGAAAGAAAGGGGCGGCTCCGCTTCTTTTTCGCTCCAGGACGCTCCTGGCCCCTTCAGAACCCCCCGCAAGGGGAGGGGTGAGCCACCCCGGGCACGAAGAAGTCCCCTTGACCCCATAATGCGTAACCTTCTATCATCACAGAAATATTTACAGTAACAAAATTTATACACCCGGATTGATCAGGAAAAGGGCTTGACAATTGAACATCAGGATGTGATATACTTTTCAACATGACATTGTCAAAATTGCGGCAGTTAAGGTATAGATAAGCGATAGACGTTAAGCGATTCTAAACAAACATAAGGAGGAATTACTAAATGCCACTGGATCCAACAAAACATGCCGACTGGGARATAGCCGAGGCGGCTGARGCTCACATGAAGCAGATATATCAGGTCGCAGAGGAGCTGGGACTTGAGAAAGAGGAGCTCTTGCCGCATGGACACTATGTCGGCAAGGTTGACTTTAAGAAGGTACTAAGCCGCACGTCAGGCAGACCCGATGGCAAATACGTAGACGTCACGGCGATAACGCCCACCCCACTTGGCGAGGGCAAATCGACAACAACGATGGGTCTTGTCCAGGGCCTTGGCAAGAGGAAAAAGAGGGTTGTGGGAGTCATCAGACAGCCATCCGGTGGCCCGACGATGAACATAAAGGGTTCGGCTGCCGGTGGAGGGTTGTCACAGTGCATCCCGCTGACGCCGTTTTCCCTGGGTCTGACGGGTGATATCAACGCCATAATGAACGCACACAACCTTGGCATGGTTGCGTTGACCTCCAGGATGCAGCATGAGAACAACTACACGGATGAGCAGTTGGCCAAGAGAAAACTCAGGCGTCTTGACATAGACCCCAAGAACGTCCAGATGGCATGGATAATGGACTTCTGTGCCCAGTCGCTCAGAAAGATGACCATCGGACTTGGCGGCAAGATGGATGGCGCCCTGATGGAGACGCGCTTTGACATAGCCGTGTCCTCGGAGATAATGGCGATCCTGGCGGTGGCCACGGACCTCAAGGACTTCAGGGCACGTATGGGCAGGATCGTAGTCGCCTATGACCGCACCGGTAAGCCTATCACCACGGAAGACCTCGAAGTTGCCGGGGCCATGACGGCATGGATGGTGGAGGCGTTAAACCCCAACCTGTTGCAGTCAATCGAGGGACAGCCCGTCCTGGTACACGCAGGGCCGTTTGCCAACATAGCCATTGGACAATCGTCGATCATCGCCGACAGGGTGGGTCTGAAGCTGGCCGACTACAACGTGACGGAGAGCGGATTTGGCGCCGATATCGGGTTTGAGAAGTTCTGGAACCTCAAGTGCAGATACTCCGGTCTGAAGCCACATGCTGCCGTTATTGTGGCGACGGTGAGGGCGCTCAAGTGTCATGGTGGTGCCCCGATCCCGGTTCCGGGCAGGCCGATCCCCGATGAGTACAAGGGCGAAAACGTCGGATGGACTGAAAATGGTTGCGTCAACCTTGTTCATCACATCAAGACGGTCAAGAGTGCGGGTATCAATCCGGTTGTCTGCATCAACGCCTTCTACACGGATACGGATAACGAAATCAATGCCGTCAAGCGCATGGCAGAGGCAGCCGGCGCCAGGGTGGCAGTCTCCAAGCACTGGGAGAAAGGCGGCGAGGGCGCTCTTGAGTTGGCCGATGCCGTCGTTGACGCCTGCAACGAAGAAAACGAATTCAGGTTTCTCTATCCGCTTGAGATGCCATTGCGTGAGAGGATACACAACATTGCAACGAAGGTCTACGCCGCAGACGGGGTTGAGTACTCCGCCGATGCACTGAAGAAGGCCCAAAACATAGAGTCCGACCCAGAGTTGAGCAAGCTCGGCACATGCATGGTCAAGACACACCTCAGCGTTTCGGACAATCCCAACAAAAAGGGTGTGCCCACCGGTTGGAAGTTGTTCGTCAGAGACATACTCCTGTACAAGGGCGCAGGGTTTGTGGTTCCCGTGGCCGGTGACATAAAGCTGATGCCCGGCACATCCTCAGACCCGGCCTACAGGCGTGTCGATGTGGACGTCGAAACAGGAAGAGTCAAAGGCGTATTCTAAAGAAGAAACAAAGAAGAACAAGGAGGGCGGCGGAGCTTCTTTTCCGCTCCAGGGGGGTGAGGCACCCCTGCCATAAAAGTCGCACCTGGCCCTCCTTGACCTCCCCTGCAAGGGGACCAGTCCCCTTGTGACCCCTTTCTGCGTAGGCGTAGGTTTTTGGCAGTGGTGGGTTACTCTTTTTGGATGTAATCATGCGTCAAAAGGCTGTTACCTCAACTTTTTGAGAAGTTACGTATCTCTATCTTGAACTCTGCCCCACCTTCAATATTTCTTGCCGTAAGTCGCCACCCCATGCTGTCCTCTATAATAGTCTTTGAGATGTATAGCCCTATGCCCGTACCCTTATCCGATGATTTCGTTGTAAAGTAAGGCTCAAAAATCCTGTCGAGTAGCTCCGGTGGTATTCCACCGCCATTATCACGGATTGATACAACAATAAGCCTCTCATCTTCAGTGCCTATACTGATGTCTATACGACCCTCCTGGTGTGTCTGATCTGTCTTTGAGATAATGGCATCCCTTGAATTGTTGAGCAGGTTCAGTACTACCTGTTTGAACTCATTTGGATAACCCGATATTTCAAATGTCCCTTCCGTGATAACGCTAAGATTTATCAGTATATTACTCTTCTTAAACAGAGGAGAAAACATCGCTATTATATCCTGAATTGCCTCCTTTATGTCAAAAGGGATTTTTTCTTTCGACGGACGCAAAAAGTTCTTAAAATCATCCATCGTTTTGGACATGAACTGTATCTGTTGCAGTATATTGTTTTTCAACGTATCAAGGTAATCGCTGCTGAGTTCTCCATACGTATGTGCCTCAGCCAGCTCCATAACCGTAACGGATATCGCATTTAACGGCTGTTTCCACTGGTGGGTTATTGAGTTGATCATTTCGCCCATGGAAGCCATCTTGGACTGTTGCACCAGGAGTTGCTCTTTTTCGAGCTTTAACATGGTCTCTTGTTGTACCCGCTCTTGAAGGAGTTTATTTAACTCAAACAGACTCTCCTCCATTTTCTTTTTATCCGTCACATCCTTTGATACGTAGATGTATCTGTTGGTACTGTTACCATCTCCTTCGATCATTCGGTATACGGTGACTTCCACGTATCTCTTGTTTCCGTGCTTGTCCAGGTGTACGTGCAACATGGTGGTTGGCTTACCCGTGGTCATGACCTCTTTTATAGGGCATGGGTGCAGGGGAGAGTCACAGGGACTGTCTACGTTGTGTGTAACTTCGTAACAGTGCTTTCCTATAAGTTCATCGATCGTGTATCCGGTGTTATTTTCAGTAGCCTTGTTTGCCCACAATATTTTGAAATCATCGGTCATGAGGCTCATGCTATCAGAGACACCCTGGGTTATATCTTCCATCATCTTTTTTAGTCTCAACAGGCTGTCTACTTCCTGTTTTCGCATAGTGATGTCTCTTATCACCCCGGATGATCCCCACTGTTCAACAGCCTTTATTATGCCAAGTGAGCCGATAAACTCCTGTTGCCCCCTGTCCGGGTCAAATCTGTATACACCGGAGCTGTTTACCTCACCAACAATTGTATCAGTACCCTGTGCATTACTGTCGGCATCGGACACACGCTTTTTGATGATGTGTACTTCCAGGCCACGTGTACTGCGGTTGAAGGTTCTACGTTCATCAAAGAGCTTAGGGGAGTGATGCTCACCGAGCGCCTTGCCCATGTACATTGGCAACACGGCCACACGGCTTACATACTCTACCTCCTCCGGCGCTATTATCGTGCTGAAATGCCTGCCAATCAGTTCATCCGGTTCATAGCCAAGCATCCTGACGGCACTGTTTATGAATGTGAAGTTGCCATCCAAATCAACCTTATACACTATATCAGGGATGGCTTCCATAAGGGACTTGTGCAAGACTTCTGTCTCCTGCATCCTGGAGACTTGCCCCCGGAGTTCTTGATTTGACCTCTCTGTATCTTCCACGACTCGTACACTGTCAAGGAGCTTCACCCTCAGCGAACGAAACAAAAAGTAGTACAGAAACACGGTAAGCATCACCGATAACATCACGGTATCAACCAGCTCTTTGTGATATATAAGCCTGTGTGCTATACCGTCAAAGGATATAACGATAATAAACTCACACAAGCATATGAAAAATATTGTAACGAGAGCAAACACAAGGGGACTTGTAACCCCCGGCTTTTTTAATGGTGCCATCGTTTTACCACCTTGTCTGCAACTGCCGTTGCCAGTGAGTAGGTCAGCAGCAGGGGGTTATACGAAAAAAGCCCCTTGCCATAGGCTGATATCTTGTTTTTCCTGAACTGATGCAGGTACATGTATGCCCTTGCCTCCTGCACTTCTCTGATAAACCGGGGATAGTTGGCCTCAACGAGGGAAAGCGTCAGGAGTATATCTTCCGTCAGGTTTGTCTTGCTTATATTGTTACCGTGTCGTCGGTATCGTGTCAGCGTCAGGTCTTGGTGGGCGATTGTGCCGTGCATGGACATCTCTATGAACAGATACCAGTCAAGCATTCTCTTTATAGATGGATTGGTCCTGAATGGGGTATCCCTGAGATTTCTGAACATCACCGTTGGTGTATGGACATGGTTGCCAAACTTTATCAGATAACTGGTAGAGCGGTCAGCGGTGTTTAGGTAGCCGAAGAAGTCGTTATCAATCTTTCCCATCCCGGAGTCAAAGACCTCACAGTTATGTGTTACGGCTATGCAGTGAGGGTTGTTTTCAAGGAACCCCACCTGGTGTTGGAGTCTCTCAGGCAGCATTATATCATCCCCCTCGCAAATTGCGATGTATTGACCCTGGCACATATCCAGGGACTTGTTGACGTTTATCGCTATAGAGTATACGCCCATATTATAGGGTTGAACGAATAGTTTTATGATGTCAGGGTAACGTTCCTTATATGCCATGACGACATCGACAGTCCTATCGGTGGAGCAGTCATCCGATATACATATCTCGAGGTTCTTGTACGTCTGGCTAAGACAGCCCTCAATGGCTTCCGCTACAAATGCGTCGTTATTATACGTGGGCATAAGGACCGAGACCTTTTTGGCTTCCATACTTGTATCTATCGCATACATTTATTATTTCGGTAATTTTTATTCACGGACAGCAATTTTAACACCACCCTTGCGTCCCAAACCATAACCGATTCGATAGACATCCGGAATATTAACTCGTTTGTCCAGCATGAACTTGAAGACACCCAGTGATTCCATATCCTTCATGACTCCATTGGGTCCTTCGTCCAAGTGCTTAGGAAGGAGCTTAACCTTATCCTGATCTTTGGCAATATCAGATTGAAGACGATTTAGTGTATTGTCTTTTTCCCAACAACGGGTGATTTCCTCAGAGTGACAGGGAACCGTTAAACCGGACAGTTTCTCCATTAATCTGTCTACCCAGGGATAATCTTCCTGCATTTCCCAAACACGAATCTGCGAGGCCTGTTGAACTCCCTTCTTGATACTTTCATAGTAAAGGGTGTATCCATACTCTGAGCGCGGGTTATCCTCAGCGGCTTTGCGGATGGCAGAGAGAAAGCTACTTGGGCTTACCTGCCCACTGGTGTCTCCCAAGTGGTTCGGTAACCATGTATATGGGAAACCACGGCGGTTACCTCTACCCATCGAAGGGCCTGTGATAGCATGAAAGATTTCTTTCTGTATATCTTCGTTGATTCGCATATTTTCAGGAACCGTCCACACACCTTCATACTGTTCCCACGATTGATTGAGGATATTTTGACAGCCTTCCCTGAAAATCCCCCCTCGTTTGGGTTCATTTGCAAGGTATTGCCAAAGCATACCGTATAACTCTTTCCTAGGCCAGCGTAATTCTACCATTTGGCTACGAATTTTCGATGCGTCAGGAAAACTAAAGACGCTTGCATCTTCTATATGATCCGGTCTTACAAATGCCTTGGGTCTGATACGCCTGTAGGCTCTAAACTCCAGGAGAACCTGCAAAAGGCCACGTATTATCGCTATCATTGTTTGCCAATCATCAGCGGTCCTGTCTAGGGCATCAAAGAGAATCAGGTGATAAACACCGGCTTGATCAAGCCTTTGATCGGCACTATACAACAGTTCCTCTACCTTCTGCGGGTTATCGATCACCCATTGGACTTTATCGGGCCAATCTGAAACAGGCAATGACATGCCTTCATCCGTATCCTTGATAACCTGGAGCAATACAACGCAACGCCATATCTGTCGGGGATCAAATTGTTGACTCAATTGCACAAGTTTATCTTTACCAGGGTAATTATTCGTGTTGGAGGTCTCTCCAAACCCTGATGACACTTTTGTATTCTCACCTATATTGGATTTAGGCAGGAGATGAGCTACCATTTTGCGACGTTTCTCATGTTGCAGGACAGCCCACCAAAAGCTCTTTCCTGCCCCTCGGATTCCACTGACCAGCATGGCATCAGGCTGCAATGCCTTTGAATGCCCCCTGGGTATGAAGGTATATTTAATATCCGGAGGCTCGCCTGAAACCGCTGTATCCTGTGGCAAGGCATCTATTATCAGATCTCGTATCTCTTGAGGGAATCTGCAACCTGTTTTCATAGGGGATCCTCCTCTCTAAAAACTATACGTTCAGCTTCGGTCATAAACTTACCCATGACCGCCTGAACAGTCTCTTCTTCAAGTACCTCTCTGTTTTGCAAGGGATCAAACTCCTGCAACGGCCGATGCCAATTTACCTGTAGCGGATAATGTGGCGCTTCTTCATCGTCCATATCAAAACTGAAGGTATCTGTTGTTTGTGCTTCTGTCTTATCGTAAATATACTCCCGGAACAAATCCCAAGATCTCTCTATGAATCGATTGATGTATTCTGCCCTCCCCGTCTCCGGTGTCATGCCCCCCACAATTTGCAACCTTGTTCGTAAATCCCTTATATCTGGTTGATACTTCTGCCAGTGTTTGAACAAAAAAGCGTAAGCGTTCCATGTCTGCAACGAGTCAGCAGCAAAGAGAAAAGTGTCTGCGTCCATTCTGGTAACAGAGACTGCAGCGATATCATGCAAACCGGCACGGCTGTCAAGGATAACCAGGTCAGGCTGTTCTTTATCTTCCACCGTCTCAACCATCTGTTGCAGACGCTCACCCCAAGCCCTGTGCTCATTGCCACTGAACTCTGCGTAACACCTGGCGAGTTTTGGCAGATAATTTTCCTTATCCTGTCCGAAGGCCGGTACGATTCTGATTTCTCCTTGCAGGTCTTTTGCCAACGGGCTTGAGGCGATAATCGCATTTTCTACGATATTGGCCTGTCCTACGCCGTCTTCGACAAACCAATCCACGATTCCGTAATCCGGCAGAGACGCATCAGGTAGTAACGTGTTGCTTACCCCCGGGGACTCTAAGTCCAGATCGAAAATCAGTACCTTTCTCCCTTGCTTGGCCAACCGCCATGCCCAAATTACCAGAGCGGTTGAACGACCAACGCCGCCTTTGATCCCGAAAAACGTAACACGCCGGTTTGTAGTCCTGCGTTTGAGCGGTTCACGTATCCAGTCCTGGCCAATGATCTGCCTGTCAAGAAGCCAGACCTTCAAGGCACCTTTTTCATATATGAGTTGCAGATCAGCAGGAGAAAAGACCTGTTCCATGTCACTTGCATACAGCACCGCCCTGTCCTGTGGAAACCCGTAAGCGCCAAGGGCATCTGTCAAATCCTGGCTGCACTTTTTAAACGCTGCCTTCCGATCACTCTCATGTCCATCAGCTAATACCCGTATGCGTCCGCGCAAGTCTCGCACCAGAATGATGTTACCGCTATCGACGTTATCCTTGATCTTATTGAGCGCAATATTCAAAGCACTATTAAAAAATACCGTGCTCATATAACACCTCCATTTGAAACAGCGCTATCAAGAACTTGTTTGACTATCTTCGCAGCCTGTCGGTGATTTCCAACTATAGTTTCGATTATATCGCTACGATGATCGTAACGCTGGCTAACATCCCATGTTGCAAAAGGATTGGAACCACCAGGGAGCATAGATACATAATGGGCACCATTTCTGTTATTGGCAAAATCTCTGAATTCATCCCATAGATTGTTTATATGAACTCTGTACTTTTCCTCCACAGGTATTTTGTTTTGTTTGAATTGCATACCCAATGAAAGCATAACAGCCTTCAGTGCACACTCAGCGGAAAAGCCGAACAAGTGGTCTGCATTTGCCAATCTTGCATCTGCCAAAAGATACTCGGCGTCTTCATAGTGTCTTTGGGCTGCATCCCGATAATCAAGCGGCATTATTGCCTCCTTCATGCAGGTTTTAAAATACCACTTATAGTTTTGCATTTTCTTTATAGATATGTCAATATAATAACAACACAAAGTTTATCACACTGTCCAGCTCAATAATGCTTCCACGGCATCCAATGCAAAAACGGGGATATGCAATTTATCATGCACTGCCTTTCGCTCTGCAAATGAATCGTCAATGAACACGGAATTCATCTCCGTGATATAGTCACTTTTGTGTTCGCTTTCATTAAGCAGGATTATTTCATCAAACAACAGTTCGCTGATTGCGAATTTCCTCAGAGTCTCTTTTACGTCATGTTTGTGTTTTGAGATTACGACTATTTTTTTTCCCATATTTCTTGATTGATAAAGAAACTTCATAATATTTGTGTTTACTGAATTGTTGACAATGATGGTGTCATCAAAGTCAACATATACACAGGAATAATCTATTCCGGGTGAGAATCTGGCAAACAGGGCACGGTCTATTTCCATATCGAGTCTGTTGCACAAGATAGTCGCCTCAAGTCCCATTCTGTCAAACAGGCTTAATTGTACGAAGTTCACACCGTCTACCCTGAATAACGCCATTGTTCCGGCAATTCTCGGGGCAATTTCCATTAAGACAAGTTCGCCGTTTGTCCGCTCCTTGACCTGATAAAACCAGGCTCCCTGAAATGATAACGTCTCATTTATGATTGCTGCAATCTCCTGGAATCGGGCATCCTGCACCTGCCTTGAATTAACGCTGATGCCGTTGTAAATCCTTGTTCGTTGTCGTCCTGCGGCAAACCGGAGGATTCCGTTTCTGTCCGTAAAGCAATCAACCGTATATTCCTTTCCGGGCAGATACTCCAGGACGAGTAATGTCGGGTCTTGTCTTAGGTAGAAGTCAACTGCTTCTTTTGTGGTTGCCTTATGAGTTCCCTTTGTTCCCTGGCCTGTGTCGGGTTTCAGAAACACTGGGAAGGTCATTTCTTCGGCTACCGTGTAAACCCTTGGGGTCGGGATAAGTTTCTCAAAGACCTCATAGGTCTTTCCCTTTGACCTGCAAACCCTGCATGTCTGCCGGCAAGAGGTAATCACAACGGCCTTGATTTTATCCTGATTCTCCGCCATCTTTAATACGGCGCCATCATGAGCCGGTATGATAAAATCAATGCCGTATTGCTCTACAACCTTATTTAGTTCACCAATAAAATCAGCACTGTCTATAAAGGAAAGCCCTGCAATGTAATTCTTATAAACATATCTCCCGTGGTCATCAACGCTGCTTGCCCCAAACAAGGTAAAGTGCCTTGAATCAGCCAGGGCACGATTGACCTCCAGACCCAATTCCGAACCACAAGGGAATACCAATACGTTTTTCATACGTTGTCTTTTTTCGCCACTATCATAATTGCACCGGCAACATCAGGGTATTCATCCCCCAGTTGCCAAAGACCTTTTATTTGCTCTTCTCCGATAATATTGGCGTTTAACATCTCGATATTTTGTTTGTCTGAAAATAGTTTAAATGAAAGACCATGCCTACCAATAATGTTAAAGCCGCTTTCTGCTACTTGTTTTTCCAATGTCTTCCAGTCATAAACCCGATAATGCCCATGACACTTGTCGTTGTCCGTCAGCTCATAGACGGAAGACAATAACCCCATTTTTACGGCCAACTGTCGTGAGAGTGCATGAGCGTTAGGGACTGAAATTGCCACCAGACTATCATCATAAAGGAAACTTTTTATCTCAGACAGCAGAAGAGCAGGGCTTTCTATGTGCTCTAAGGTATGATGCATTATCATGCAATCAAACGTTTCGTCAATCCTGAAGTCTTCAAAACAAGATTCGTAAAATTTAACATTTTCAGGGTTGCCAATTCGTCTGCGCGCTATCTCAATAAAATCCCCTGAGCCGTCAACGGCAACAACCGTCTTGGCAATCCTCGACAGAAGAGCCGTCATATGCCCCATGGCTGAACCAAATTCTATAACCCGCGATGTTTCCAACTTTATGTAGCGGCTCAGTTTCTCAATAAATTCAAGCCTTTTATATTGTTCATAGACGTTATCAATATTGTATGTACTAACCAAGGCATTCAGATCATAGGCTTTTCCACTTGTATCTCTCATAATTATCCTCCATAGCAATCTATCTTTTCTTATGGTACAACAGCCCCATAAGAAAATTCAACATAGCAGAGCCGCCCCCTTCTCTTTCGATTTACTCGAACCTCAGTGCCTCGATGGGGTCCAGGAGGGATGCCTTGTAGGCGGGGTAAAATCCGAAAAATATCCCGATTACCCCGGAAAAGCAGAATGAAAGCACTATCGACACGACAGATACAATCGTTGGCCATCCCGCAATCATTGAGATTGCCTCAGCCGCCGTCAACCCCACGGCAATCCCCAGGATACCGCCAATGAGAGACAGCGTCAGGGCCTCTATGATAAACTGCATCCTGATATCCCAAGTGTTGGCCCCTATTGCCATGCGTATGCCAATCTCCCTGGTCCTCTCCGTAACCGACACCAGCATGATGTTCATTATCCCGATTCCCCCCACGAGCAGAGACACCGACGCTATGGCGCCCAGCAACAGGGTCATGACGTCAGTGGACTCCTGTGCGGTCTGCATCACCTGGGTGAGATTGCGCACCGTGAAGTCATCTTCGCGTTTTTGCCCTGTACGATGCCTCTGACGCAACAGATCGGTTATCTGTTTTTCGGCCTGATACAACTCCTCAACCCCCTTTGCCTTTACCATGATGGTTCGTACCATTCCGGGGAAGGACGTGCCAAAGACCTTTTTCTGCGCCGTGGTGACGGGGATGTATATGACGTCGTCCTGGTCCTGACCGTTTGGCGATTGCCCCTTCCTGTCAAGTACCCCTACAACGGTAAATGGGATGTTCTTTATCCTGACGATCTGACCAACAGGGTTGATACTGCCAAAGAGGTTCTCTATCACCGTCTGACCCAACAGGCAGACCTTTGCAGCACCCCTGACATCATCCATCGTGAATGAGCGTCCGGCAACAAGTGGCCAATCACGTACCTCAAGGATGCCCGGGGTTGTGCCCTCCACGGCCGTTGACCAGTTCTGGCTGCCATAGACCACCTGGGCTACTCCGTTAAGCCTGGGGGCAACGTTGTCCACCGCAGGGCACTCCTTCAGGATGGCATCGGCATCGGAGAGCGAAAGCGTTGGCTGACTCCCCCCGCCGGCCCTTACCCCACCGGCTGTTGTTGAACCGGGCAGTATGATCAGCAGATTGCTCCCCATGCTGGCCACCTGCTCGGCAATTCGCTTACGTGCCCCCGTGCCCACGGCAAGCATCGTTATCACGGCACCTACACCGATCACAATGCCGATCATCGTCAGGGCCGAACGCATCTTGTTCACACGCAGCGCCCGGAAGGCTATCCTTATTGTGGACGGTACGTTTATCATGTCTTGTTGCTGACCATGCAGACGTCCAAAAACCGGATCAACCGCTTGACCCCGTAATGGGCTGGTAGGGTAGTTTGAGGGGCAGGATGTGAAGTTTTGTTCACTGGATTTTTTCTTTTCACTGTGATTACAATAGTGTATGGAGATAAGTATGACCACAAAGAAGAGCGTAGGTGTTTGAGTTGCCTAAGGCGCCTGCAACTAATTTAAGGGATTTTATCATCTTAGCTATCATTACAGCTATTATAACCTATCTGCTCACCAAACAGGGGAAAGCACTTCTTGATTATGCGTGCAAACCTTTTATCTATATCGGATGTTCTGCACAGAGGGTAGCGTAATTTCAATGTAATGCTTAAAAAACAAACAGTTAGAGTAAGTTCACACCATAAGCAGTAGACACTACAGTAACTTAAGCAGTTTTAGGTTGTGGCAATGTTATGTTTAAGATATCGAGAATACGTTGGGCTAATGGAGATGGAGTTTGAATTGCAGGAATTTTGATCTCTTCAATTTCCACCATAATTTCTTGAATCATGTCTAACTCACTGATAATATCGTCTATTGTCAAAGATTGATTTTTACTTATT
>NZ_JMFO01000008.1 GCF_000714715.1 Candidatus Magnetobacterium casense | reverse complement strand
AACCTTTTCTCTCTCCCTCAAGCAAACCTTTTCTCTCTCCCTCAAGCAAACCCTCTTGTTTGCCATCTAAAAACATCTCGCTCTCTCTTATGTCGAATGTTATAGGCATGTTCTCTACCTCCTTTTTGACTTTATTGTAAATTTTGTTCAGATTTGAAAGACCTAACAGCTTGAAGACATAGTCCTTTGCGTCCTCTGGTGATAAGCCTGAAAGTCTGCTCACTATTGTTCTGATAACGCCGTCTATATCGTCGGTCATGCAAAGGATTGCTAGTATAAAGTCGTCCGGTACATAGCTTTCAAGAAGCTCATAACAATTGATCTCCTTCATGTCACGAACTTTATATGAGTAATTCACATCCCTGCCGATTAATCTGTTGGTTGTATTGATAGGTTTATCGCCGATATATAAAAGCGTTTGAAGTGGTAATATTCCATACTGCTTAAGTATCAAGGCGCTATATTCGTACATTCGTGCGGTTATATTTTTGTCGTTTGTAGACTGTATCTCAATATGAACGATGTTGCCATCCAGCACATCAACCAATAAATCCGGTTGTCTCATCTGTACGCTTGGAAGCTGGATATCCAGGAATTTTCCTGTTTCGTATCCAGTAAGGATCTTCATAAATTTGGGTGGTACATTCTTAATTAACTCCTTAAGGAGTTTGTCGTATATCTGATGCCTCATATATAGTATACACTCAAAAAGTAGTTTTACTTGATCATACCAATAAGGCTTGCCTTTACTTCATCTATGGTATCAGACCTCTTTATAATGACCTTTAGTTGGCTAAGTTCTTCTAAAGTACCAATATTTCTTATCATACCCATAAGCCCAATGCCTGTATAGCCGTATTTAATCTCAAGTGCCATTTCTATCCCCTCAAGCAAACCTTTTCTCTCTCCCTCAAGCAAACCTTTTCTCTCTCCCTCAAGCAAACCTTCAAGCAAACCCTCTTGTTTGCCATCTAAAAACATCTCGCTCTCTCTTATGTCGAATGTTATAGGCATGTTCTCTACCTCCTTTTTGACTTTATTGTAAATTTTGTTCAGATTTGAAAGACCTAACAGCTTGAAGACATAGTCCTTTGCGTCCTCTGGTGATAAGCCTGAAAGTCTGCTCACTATTGTTCTGATAACGCCGTCTATATCGTCGGTCATGCAAAGGATTGCTAGTATAAAGTCGTTCTGATGCCTCATATATATTATTAAGTATAGCATTTTTCAGGTTCTTTTACAAGTTTTTTTCACCACCCCTTTCTTTTTCCCAGGCCTTGAGGTACTTCAAAAACGTATAAATGGCATACAGCACAGCCAGGATAAACCCTCGTACGCCATCAAGAACCCCCAGACGCAGGACATACATCTTCAGAAACATTGCAAGGGGCTTGAGTGTAAAGGCAAATGCGTACGACCTTACGGGCGCCTTGACAAGCTCCTCGGCTGCAAGGGTCGTGTAGACGTCCATCCTCCTGATGAAGTCCGATATGCTCCTGTAGGAGTAGTGCTCGATGGGATTGCGCAGATTACCAGCCCTGCCATCGAGGAGCACCTTTTCGTGTACCTGACGCTGGTGCATGTGTGCCTTGTCCTTCTTAAAGAGGCGCAGGGTGTTATCGGGCCACCAGCCGCTGTGTTTGATCCACTTGCCCAGGAAGAAGTTCTTGCGTGGGACGTAGAAGCCGTCATATGTTGCATCTGCCAGCACTTGCCCCAGCTCCTGCACAAGGGCGGGGGTCAATCGTTCATCGGAGTCAAGGAGGAACACCCAGGGACCCGCTGCATGGTCTATGGCAAACTGCTTCTGTTGTGCAAATCCCTGCCAGTGATTCTGGTATATCCTGGCGTTGTATCCCCGACATATGTCCACCGTCCTGTCCGTGCTGTAGTCATCGACTATTACGATCTCCTGTGCCATGCACGCACTTTCAAGCGCACCGGCGATGTTAAGCTCCTCGTTCCTGGTAACGATAACAACGGATACAGGCAGCTTGTCAGTCATTGCCAGGTTGCCCACGCTCAACGATACTTGCGATGAAGTCCATGATCTGTGTGGCACGTTTGTCGTAGGTATAGTCGCCGGCAAGGGCCTTGGACTTGGCTGCAATTTCGGCTGCGTAGGCGGGATTGTCGATGAGATGCCTGACCGATGTGGCCAGTTGCATGACGTTTCCCGGTTCAAACAGCAAC
Organism: Candidatus Magnetobacterium casense; assembly: GCF_000714715.1. GTDB lineage: Bacteria > Nitrospirota > Thermodesulfovibrionia > Thermodesulfovibrionales > Magnetobacteriaceae > Magnetobacterium > Magnetobacterium casense. The sequence goes on along the minus strand of NZ_JMFO01000008.1, from coordinate 113,697 downwards.
ACGTTGACCTTGTCCGTGAGTACGTCCGTTATGCCGGGGATGTTGGATGCCACAATGGGTAGTCCCAGGGCCATGAACTCAAACATCTTCAACGGCGAAGAGTGTATCGATGGCTTGTGCAGGATGTTGGGGATTATGGCAATCCGCGCACGGGACAGATACCCCGCCAGTTGACTCTGCTCTACGTACCCCGTAAAGACAATCCGTCCTGCAACACCAATGTCTGCGGCAAGCTGCTTCAATTCGTCCAATCTGTCGCCACCGCCGACGATTGTCAACACCTCACCTGGAATAAATGCCATCGCCTTTATTAGCACGTCAACGCCCTTCCACGGATAAAGCCCTCCGGCATAGAGCAGGCCCTCCCTGGCAACAGCGTCTGCCCCCACAGCCACGGCAGCAGCAGTGTTGAGGAGTTCGCTCTTGACGGCATTGGGGATCGTCACTATTGGCTTGCCATGCAGATGAAACAAAAGCAGGAGTTCTTCCCTGAGGAGGTTTGATATCGTAATGACGCCGTCAGCGTTGGCGTATATGTAGGACTCTGTTTTCTTTAACCTATGTTGTTTTTTGGGTCTCTCCGTGGTGAGGTGAAATATTTCGTGTGCCTCAAATATAACCGGCAGCCTCACAAGAGACTTGATCCTGAGCAGAAAGGCGGCCAACTTGGGGTGTCTGACAAAGATTACCCCGCTGCCGGCACGCACCAGAAGGTAAAAAAACAGCGTGACCTTAAACAACATCCCAAAAGAAAATGGCAGCCACGATATGTTTCTGCGCATGACCGGTAGAAACACCATATCAAGGTTTGGGTGTGGGTGCATGTCGTAGTAGCTGAATATGTCATTGGCGTGTTGTCCGAGCTGCCTGCCACAGAGCAGCTTGACTACATGTCCAGCCTTGGCAATGGAGTTGGCGGTGTTCATGATCTGTATGAATCTGGCCTGCGTTGCACATATGAACTCAGGCACGGGATAGAAGACCGTCACTTTCTACTCTCCGAGGTAAAAGCACCTGCCATGCCAGCCAGTACGCCAAATGGGATAATGTTTCTGTCCTCAAAGAGCGTGCGCAATCCGTATTCGGCGATGATTGCCGAAAATACGGCTATCCCCACGTATGAATCAGTCCCGGCTCCATCTGTGATAATCCGCCTGTATAGTCGTATCAATACCATGCCGATAGTAAACGTATAGATGACAATCCCCACAATCCCGTGCTGATACAAGATGGTGAGGAATTGATTGTGCGCCGTGGTGCGTTCGTCCTTTGTGGGGAATCTGCCGTAGAGGTGGTTGAAGGCTTGCCGGTAGTGTTCTGTGGCGTCGTCCTGGTTGAGGCCGTGACCGTAGAGCAGTCGTTGGCTGGACATCGACAGAAACACCTGCCACTGGGCAAACCGCTGTGACATCTGGATTGTCTCCATTGTGTGTCCCTTTATGAGTCTGTACTGACTTGGAAAGACTACCAGTGCTACCGTAACAAGACATAACACTGCCGCCGAAGTCGCTATAAGATTGACCCTCTTAAAAAACACGTCCCTTAGAAAGTACATCCAGATACCGATCACCACCGCAATGCCCAGCCAGCTCGCCCGAACGCTGATAATGATCAGCGCTATGATCGATGCTATCACTGGCATAATCCACAACATTCGTTTGCGTCCCTGGCTTTCTATGTACTTCATGAGGGCAAACGGGAAAAAGTACACGATGATCGTTGCGAAGTATCTGACATCGAGATAAGCAATCCGTCCGTCTGTGATGAGGTCGATGGTTAGTTCGTAAAATGCGGCGATAATGTACGCCACAGCCGTCCAGGCCATGACAAGGGCAAGCCTCTTTAGCCTGGTGGTATCGCTGAAGGTTGTCACGATGATGCAGTAGAGCAGGATGACCTTGAAATAATTCTTCTTGATCACCACGAGTGAAGAGGTCTGATTGGCGTTTAACAGGGATGATACAACGGCAGAGAGCGTAAACAGCAGCAGGCAGACAAGCACGGGGTCATACAACCGTACTCCGGCCTCCTTTTTTATTATCCACCTGATAAACAACACTGAGGCGGGAATGTAAAATGCCAGTGCCTTAAAAGTCCCAAACTTACCGGCATACATCAGCACAACAAAGACATACATCCCCCACTGCATAATAGCGGGGAACACCTTGTCTTCAACGTGTTGGTCCCACCATTGCCTCAGACTGCCTGACATTCAAAGACCTTGTAGTGCAGAAAGGCGTCAAAGCCGGTTTCGTTGCGTACAAAGACGTTGCCGACACTTGGTTTATCGCCATAGCAGGTCGTGATGTCGCTGACAATTACCTCCACATCTACTGCGTCAAGTTGATATCGTCTGGAGAGCTCCTCTGCGGTCATCAGCAGGCTGTCGGCCTGTTCAACGCAGCGCACGGCCCACCCCAGTCCCTGCAGGGTATCCGTCAACTCTGTAACCGTGGGAAACCACTTGTCAACCCCAAAGTGGCTGAAGATGACGTTCATGATCTCCTTGCCCTGTTCGTCCTCAAAGCAGGCGCTCTGGTGGATAAAGAACTCGCCGGATTTCATCTGCAAACGCAGGTGTTTCAGTAGTGGTACCAGTCCCGTAGCCCCAAAGTAGTGGAGCACGCTGCGCATGGTAAAAAGCAATGAGCCATCGTCAGTGAGCAAATCCTCACGTTTGACGTTGCTGAGGCATCGGTTTAGTGTCAGGATGGCAGAGTCAAGATTTACCTGCAGTTGTTTTTCGGAAGTCTCTATGTTGACAAGTCTTATGTTCCGGTCTGTCAGGGTCTGCCGCAGTCTCTGTAGTACATAGCCTGTACCACCGCCAAGGTCTGCCACGACATCCGGGGCAGTCCTGTAGATGACATCCGCGAGTTTATTAATCAATGGGCCGGCTACAGTCGGATCAGAGAAGTATCCGCCATGAGCACTATTCCAGTACTCACCGTGGAAACCCAACTCCTTGTAACACTCAATCCTGGTACTCATCCAAATGCCATTGCCTATTTAGATTTTGTACAAACAAGTATAGTAGTTCTTCCTTTGCCTTTGCCTTCAGGATTTCCTTGCGATTGATCTGAGATTTCTTGGTGAAGTCCACTGCTCCCAAGAATTTTGGGACGGCGTAGAGGACATCTTTGTACATGATGATATTATAGTTTTCATAGGGACAGAGAAGCTCCGGGGTGACGTCGTCGCGTTGTTGGATTGCATTTAGCACATTGTCATAGAGGGCGCTTTTGATTATTCTGTCGTTGTTTGTCTGAGCTTCATCGGTGAAGTCAACGTCTCCAAGGGATTTTGGCAGACCATAGAACAGCTTTTTATATTTTACCACGTTATAACCTGCAAGGCAATCCACCAACACCGGTTGAAAGCGACCAATCTCTACGATTACGGCCTTTAGCCCTTCCTCCGAGGGGGCATGGAGGACGTCCTTATGCTGAAGGAGTGTTAGCAGTTCTTCCTCCGTTTTTTCCCGCAGGATGTCGTGATAGTTGATCTTGGACTTGTAGATGAAGTCTGCCCGTTGCAGGGACTTTGGTATGGCATGAAAAGCGGAACGATATTTGACAATGTTATAGTGCCCACAAGAACACAAAAGAAGCGGGACGACGTGAATAGCTTCACGGATTAGATATAATACATCTTTCAGGTTGGTGGCAATGATTATCTCTGCGTGTTCAAGCTGGGTCTTGTCGTTGAAGTCGATCTTGCCCAGGGAGGCAGGCAGACCATAAAAGACATTGTCGTACCTGATCACGTTATAGCTGTCTATTGTATCGATCAGTTCAGGGACAAAGCGGCAAACCTCTTCTATGAGGGCGATGACCTCTTGTTGTGTATCGCCTTTGAGGATGTCGTCGTGATTTAGTCGTCCCTGGTTGGTAAAATCTATATTGCCGGCTGATGTTGGGATAGCGTAGATTTTTTTGTTGTACTTGACTACGTTATAATGTTTATGCGAGCAGAGCAGTGCCGGTAAGAGGTCATTTCTGTCTTTGGCGATACCTACGGCTTCGTCGTAGGCAGCGACCTTGATTATCTCATCGTGTCGGAGCTGTTTTTCGTCGCTGAAGTCTATTTCGCCAATGGAGGTGGGTACGACGTAGAAGAGCTTGTTATATTTGATTACGTTATAGCTTTCAACCGTATACGTCAAAACGGGATGAAGTTGGCCAGTGTCTTCAATGATGCCCTTTAGTTGTTGCAGGTCCGGGCACTTGATCACCTCTTTGTGTTCCAGCAACTGCAGGAGGTCTTCCGTTGTCTTTGCCCTAAGGACGTCCTGGTAGTTGACAACGCCGTTGTCATTGGTCTTTTCCATCAACATAGGGATGGCATAGAAGCCGTGTCTGTACCTTAAAATATAATATGCCTCATGCGGGCATACATAGACCGGGACAAGGTTTTTGACTTCCTCAATTCGGGCAGTGACCTCATCGAAGTTGATGCCATTGAGTATCTCCGGTTGATTGAGTTGTGCCGTATTGGTGAAATCGATCTGTCCCAGGGACATGGGCAGGGCATAAAACATCTTGCCGTATTTAATAACATTGTAGCCCTCCACGGAGTGTACCAGTTCCGGGTCAAAACGACCGGACTGCTCGATCTTTACCCTGACCTCTTCAGTAGTAGAGCCTTTGATGATCTCATTGCGGTTGAGTTGTTTTTTACTTTTGAAGTCAACGTTTCCCAGGGACATGGGGATGCCGTAAATGATGCCCCTGAATTCAATGATATTGTATGTCAGGTATGATTCAATGATTTCGGGCATGGCATTGATGTCAATTGGCTGATAGTCTCCGTAGATCAGGGTCTTGATAAAGTTGTAGAGTCTCTTGCCCAACAAGAGTTTCAGGGACTTTATCATTGCCGGTTTCAGTATGTTGACCACGATGACCTTCATTGACAGCGAGATAAACAGCTCGATAGTCATTAACCACAGCAGCCACTGAGGAAAGCCCTCCGGACCTGTCATGTCGGCGTAGCGTTCTTCGAAGTTGGTGCCAATGACCCTGTCCTTCATGCGCATGTCAAATACTATGGGGTTTTCCTGCAGGGGCAGCATCTTGCCGGCAGAAAACGCCTCTACGGCCCTTATGGCGTGCAGGTCTACGTGCGGATATGTGTTTTCAAATATGATGTTGATGGAGGCCCTCAGTCCGTTAACGCCGACGGGGTCAGGGTGTGCGTAGTGCCACAGGGCGGTAACCGTGTGGTCGTACCAGACCTCCGGCATCCCTGCGTTGACCAGTCGCCATCCCAGATCGTAGGGGCCACAGAGGTATCCCCGGTAGGAGCTGTGCTCGTCGAAGGCGCCATAGCGGATGGCGTCGGACTTTCTGACGGACATACAGGCCCCGGCATTGGGGTTTACCGGCCACCACTTCCACCGCTTGTCCTTGACGTCGTCGATCTCCTTCAGCCCCTCCGGGAACATAAAGGACGACCTCATTTCGTGGTGCATCAGCACCAGGGAACGTTGACAACCTTTGGTGGCGTCGTACTCGAAGGACTCGGTTATCGAGCTTATAAAGTCGGGCGGGAATATGGCGTCGCTATCGCAGATGGTCACGATATCGCCACGGGCATTGAGTACCCCCGTGTTGTAGCCCAGGTGCTTGTGATACATGCCGGATTGTCCGCACGTGATGTGGCAATCGACCTGTGCCGTCACTTGGGGCACCACCTGGTTGTACAGTTCGATCCAGATAAGCTCGTACTGACTACGCTCAACGTCCTGTCTGTTGAGCCAGTACAGGGAGCTGTAGTGTTCACGACACTCCCAGTCCAGAAGGATTATTGATACAATTGGTTTTTCTTCCCTCTGGTTGGCCTTGTGGATGATCGTCGTGCCTGGGGATTGGGCAGCTTCCAGTGCCCTCTTATTGGCAGCCTTTCTGCCACCTACGCCGCGCACTACCCTGTCGTAATTTAATACCTTCACGTGAGGCTATTTAATCCTTAAACGGTTCATTTTAAATACACTGTAATTCATTTGTTTAAAATAACCACTATCCTTTCAATTACTTCTTTCATTTTTCCTGGTTTGAGAGAACCGATACGGTATAGGACAATATGCCGGTCTGCCGTAAATATGCGATTAGGTCTGACATTACTAATCTGCTTAAGAGTGCCATTGTCAAAGTCATTATCGTCAACTTCAACAGCATATTCATCAGCATTTAACCGACTGGTTATCTGGCAAAGGATCAAATCATTATTTTCTGATTTTGCAATAACCAAGGCAGGACGTCTTTTAGAACGACTCATATCGGAAAATGGAAAAGGAACCACCAAGACATCTCCTTTTACAAATCTTGCCAAGCTTCATCCTCTTCAGGTTTCAGCCAGTCTTTCTTCAGCGAAGTTTCACTTGCAATTGCAGTTGCCAAACCTTCATTCAGTGCCTTTGCTTCAATCATACGTATAAAACCCAACACGTCGGGAAGATAGTCAGCAGGGATAATTTCCAGCTCCTGTATGATTATATCCTTTAAACTCATCGCATTGTCTCTTACTCTTAATGTTTTTACTTCAAGGCAATAACTGTGGCATATCTTTCATACCTGGTTGGTATACCGCAGTTGTCTTAAACATACAGCACTTTCACGCCTCATTTCAAACCCTTCTTTATCAGATCAGCCTTTAACATATCCAATGAGGTTTGAGATACATTGTGGATTTTGTCCTTACCCTTTACCATATTGGTTAATGTCTTTAACGGGTTTTTTATAATACTTTTAAAGTCCAACAGTTGATCTGAGCTGTCATGTTGGTATTTCATCAGCATTTTAAATTCAAGCATAGTCAAAAGGTAAATTATCTCTTTACTTTTTTGTTGCACTTCTTCAAAATCTATCTGTGCCTGGGCATCATACCGTGGGCTTATTTTTGGCGAATTATGCCATTTGACCACCTTATCTGCTGCCATATGAAATAACTTGTGTTCATTTTCCAACAATTCAATTTCGGGTATTTCCTGGTACATCTTCAACGCCGTACTGTAGAGCCATATGCCAAGTTCACATTCATTGTACGGCCTCATATTAATCACCAGATTTCTTTTCTGTAACGCCAGTTCAAGCTGATACTCCCACTCTACATGGGTTATCCTGGCTATGGTAATGTCAATCATAAACCAAAGTCTCCTTTTAAATCTTCAAACACTTGTAAAGCAATAAGAGCGTTTCAATCAGCGCGCATTCTTCTTTCTCTAAAAAAATTCACCATACTTTTATACCACAACTACACCTTCGCTGTCAATAAATAGCTTCCTCAATGATTGCCAGCATTGTGCCAAGGTTTTCCATGCTGATGGCCAGCGGAGGCATTATGACTACGACGTTACCAAGGGGGCGGATAATCAGACCTTTCTGTCGTGCCTTCTGTGCCACCTGCCACCCGATCCTCTGCCCGTACTGACAGGTCTGCGCCGGTGTGCCATCCTGGAGCAGCTCAACCCCCGCCATCAGACCAATCCCCCGTGCCTGCCCTACGCGTGCGGACTTGGCGGCGATGTCCCTCAACCAACCGTTAAGCAGTTCGACCTTGGGCTTGAGGGCCTCAAGCGTACCCTCGGTCTCAAAAACATCCAGACAGGCAAGGGCGCACGCACACCCCAGTGGATTGCCCGTGTAGGAATGTCCGTGGAAGAATGCCTTCAGTTGGCTGAATTCTCCCTGGTAGGCGTCAAAGATTCTCTGTGAGGCCACGGTCATGGCCAGCGGCATGTATCCGCCCGTCAGCCCCTTGGACAAGCAGATAATGTCGGGCACCACAGCCTCATGCTGACAGGCAAACATCTTACCCGTCCTGCCAAACCCAGTTGCCACCTCATCGGCAATCAGCAGCGTGTCGTACTTGCGGCAGAGGTCTCTGACCCCGCGCAGGAACCCCTCCGGGGCCACGATCATCCCCCCGGCGGCCTGCACCAGCGGCTCGATTATCACGGCGGCTATTTCGTGACTTCGGGTGCTCAGTATGGCCTCCATCTGTCCAAGACACCGCATGTGGCAAGTATCCGGCCTCAGACCAAGCTCGCAACGATAACAGTACGGCGAAGGACTCCTGTGCGTCTTAAACAGCAGGGGGGCGTACAGGGCGTGGAAGACGTCGATCCCACCCACGCTGACCGCCCCGAGTGTGTCGCCGTGGTAGCCGTTGTTGAGGCATATAAAGCTGTTGCGTGTGGTTTCGCCGATGTGTTTCCAGTAACCGAAGGCCATCTTTAAGGCCACCTCTACGGCGGTTGAACCGTTGTCGGAAAAGAACACCTTGTTGAGGTCGTGCGGTGTTGCGGCAAGGGTATCGCCCAGGAGTTGGACAACCCTGTGAGCCAGTTCGATGGCCGGGACGTTGCCCAGGCCAAGTAGTGTGCTGTGTGCCAGGGTGTCGATTTGTACCTTGAGGCGTTCGTTGATGTGCCTGTGTCCGTGGCCGTGGATGTTGACCCACATAGAGGAGACACCATCGAGGTACCATCGCCCGTATATGTCTCGTATGAAGCAATCCCGCCCCTGCTCTATGATGACCGGAGGGTCTTGCACCCACTCCTTCATCTGCGTAAAGGGATGCCACAAGCAGGCCCCGTCAAGCTCCTCAAGTCTCTTGTTGCGTGTCAGAATATCCATGACTAATTATTTTACCACACCGGAGAACGCTTTGGAAACTTTAGTTACTGTAAACTGTAAATATGCATTTGACAACAAGATATTATCGTGCTATAATAACAATGCGTCTGGAAGGAGTCGCCACGCGTCTCTCAGAGAGGTCTTAGGACCTCACTCCAGTCGCATTTTTTTTTACTCAAGACATGTGAGCCTCTTGCAAAACTCCTAACGTGCTGATATTTTAGCTCTCTCTATCAAGTCGTTTTAATTCAATCTGTATGTTACCGGAATCACAAGATATGCCGTAACGGGAGGCTTGGGAAATGGTGCGACCTTTTTGATGGTCTCAACTGCGTTGTCATCCAGGGAACGAAAGCCGGAACTCTCAACAACCTTTACGTCTTCAACATGTCCGTCGGCGATTATTACAAACGATACCGTTACCTTGCCTGCCCAGCCCATCTTTTGCGCCATACGTGGATAAGCTATGTTCTTTAATATCATGTCCCTGATGTAGGCAAAGTGTTCTTTCAGATACCGCTTCTTAGCCTCCTCCGGGGCAATTTCCTTAGCGGGAGCATGTCCAACAGGGGCAGGGGATGCTTCTTTGACGCCTCCTGCAGGGGAAGCAACGCCCACAGTATCAGTGGTGGATGTCATTGCACCCTGAGCAGTTGCAACCTCACCCTGATGAGCAGGCACCACCGCCGTGGATGTCTCTTGCGTGTGTGCATATTCTGATGGCCCGGCAACGGTTTCCAACGGGGCACTTTGCGGTATCGGCGCAACGGGTGGCTTGGCAGGTGTGGCAACGGCATGCTTTGGAGATTCTTGTGGCCGCGGCGGTGCGACTTTTGGCTTGACGGCGCTAACGACGGGCTTTTTTTCAGGTACACCTTGCGCAACTGCGGGGGGGGCTGTGTCCTTGACGGGACTTATTACCGGTCTTTCTATGCTGAAGTCTATCACAATCGGTTTATGTCGTTGCGACACCACAAGGGAGTTTGCCCAAACAAAGGCCAGAAACGCAACGGCATGGATAACTACAGAGAGGTTGAACCCCTTAAGCCGATGGCTCATCTTCTCACCTCGGTTGCGGCACCCTGCCCCTGGTCCTGACTCTGGAGGCTTACCTTCTTAAATCCCATCTGCTTTACAACATCAAGTACACTGACAAAGACCTGAAGCCTGATATCCCTGTCTGCCCTGATGAGCACCGGCACCTCCCTGCCAACGTCTGCAAGTCTGTTCCGCAGGGCATCCGGCGACAGCGGCCTGGAGTCAACGTATATGACCCCGGCCTTGTCGATATCGATTGTTATGGTCTTGAGCGTGGTTTCGCTGCCCCTGGAGGCAACCGGAAGCTCAACCGGTATGACCCCCGTGGCTATAAACGTTGACGTCGTAAGCACGATGGTCAGCAGTACCAACATGATATCCACCAGCGGTATGACGTTTATGTAATCAAACTCTCTCTCTTGCATTACGTAAGCTTAACTCCTATGCCAACAGACCTCCTGTGTTTTGCCTTATGTCGCTAATAAATCATATTTCACAGGCAACAAGCGGTCTAACTGTATTTTTTGCGACGCGTTTATAATTTCTATGGCAACAATCTTATCATCCGAGCCGATGTCAAGGACTATATCTTCTGAAATACGTTTATTTATAACATCCTGCGGTCTGTCGTCCAGCCTGAGATACAGGATGTCTCCTCTGTCGTTATAGTTGATATACATTTATGTCTCATTTATCGTCTGTGCTTTTACTATAGCATAAAAAAACCTACCTGTACTCTTGGAGGATGGCGAGCATTTTTTCCCTGGTCAGGCTGTCGTATGGCGTGGAGTCAACCAACATGGCCGGGGCAGTGCCGCAGGCTCCGATGCACTCCATGATTACGAGCGAAAAGCGGCCATCTTCGGTGGTACCGCCAGGCTCCAGGGCATACTCCTGCCTCAACGCCTCAACGAGTTCATCCGACCTGGCTATCATGCACGAAATGTTGGTGCAGAGTTGTATGACATGCCTGCCCATTGGTCTGGTCTTGTACATCGCATAGAAGGTCGCAACCCCCTTGATTTCGGCAGCGGGCACGGCCGTGTGTGTTGAGACCTCACGCATGGCCTCATCACTGAGCCACCCATAGACCTCCTCTGCCGCATACAACGACGGCAGAACCGCCCCCTGGTGCGTTGGATAACGCCCCTTTATCTCCTTGATCCTGCCCATTAGGGCCTCACTCTTTGTATCGTCCATTGTTGTTCCTACCTTGCGTTCATGCCTACTAATAGCCCACCTGCCATGCCTGCCGCCCTGCCTGCTGCCGGCCTACCTGCCCTTTGAAAACAGATACGTTGACAGGTCCATGTACTGTTTGTTCATGTCCCGGATGATTTCGCACAAATGCACACCGATCCGCTTATAGACCTTTGCCGCCATCACGGGGTCGTTTAAGGACAGTGATTCAAAGTCTATTTTTCTAATCTTTACGACCTCAACGTCATTATCGGCCATTGTTATGGCTGCGTGGTTGGTGCCGTCTATAAACGACATCACCCCGAACGTCTCACCTTCAGCCACCGTTGCATAGGGCAGTAGTTCCGAGTCCTTTGTTCGACGACAGACCCTAACCCGCCCCTTCATCAACAGATATAGCGTCCCGCCCTCCTGTGCCTCATCGTATATTACTTCTCCGGTCTTATATGAGCCTCTGACGAAGAATGCACTTAACATCCTTTGTTCATCGCCGTCAAGGCCCTCGAATATATCAAATCTCTCAAAAACCTCGCTATAATCCATCAGCAACCTCTCGTTCTGAGTCTAATCCTTGAATCCAAACTATCTGTCGCACTCGCCCAGCACCACGTCAATCGTTCCGATATTGGCGACCACGTCGGCCAACAGCCTGCCCTCGCACAATCGCGGCAACGCCGAGACATGCACAAAGGATGGTGAGCGTATGCGCATCCTGTAGGGCTTACCGGTACCGTCGCTGACGATGTAAAATCCCAGTTCACCCTTTGGGGCCTCTATTGCCACGTATACTTCACCCTTTGGGGCCGTCATGGGGCCTTTTGTCATGAGCATGAAGTGATGTATGAGGGACTCCATGTCGCCGAGGACCTTGTCTTTTGCCGGTAGCGTGAACTTTGGTGCATCCGGGGCCATGATCGGTCCACGAGGCAGTGCCTCGATGCACTGTTTGACGATCCTCGTTGACTGCCGCAGTTCTTCGAGTCTGCAGAGGTAACGGTCATATACGTCGCCGTTTTTGCCGACGGGGACGTCAAATTCAACCAGGTCGTAGGCATCGTATGGGAAGTGCTTACGGACGTCGTAGTTGACCCCGCAGCCCCTGAGCGTTGCCCCGGAAAAGCCCCAGCTGATGGCCTCCTCCGGTGAGATAATGCCCACCCCTACGGTTCTCTTAAGCCATATCCTGTTTACGTTTATAAGCGTCTCATACTCTTGTATCTTCTCCGGGAAGCCCTCTGCAAAGGCATAGGCCGTGTCTATGAACTCCTGGGTCACATCGATCTTTACCCCGCCTATGCGCGGATAAGTTACCGTCAGACGTGCCCCGGTCAGCATCTCAAAGAGGTCGATAATGCACTCCCTCTCTCTGAAGGCATACAAGAATACGGTCATCGCCCCGATGTCAAGGGCATGTGTGGCAAGCCACAACAGGTGGCTCGATATCCGCGACAGTTCGCTGACCATCGTTCGGATGTACTTTGCCCTCAGGGGGACGTTTATGTCAAAAAGCCTCTCAACCGCAAGACAGTATCCGACGTTGTTGGTCATCGATGAGATGTAGTCAAGTCTGTCGGTCAGCGGGATCACCTGTATGTAGGTCATGGATTCGGCGAGTTTTTCGGTTCCCCTGTGCAGATATCCCACGTATGGGGTACACTTGACGACCGTTTCGCCATCCACCTTGAGTTTGAGTCGCAGCACGCCGTGTGTTGAGGGATGCTGCGGTCCCATGTTTATGACCATCTCGCGTGTGTTCAGGTCTTTGTCTGGTTCCATTGGTACTTCTTAAACTCCTCGGCCTTTCTTTCGACCTCTTTAAATCCGCGCCATTCCTCTTCCGGACCCGCCGTGGGATAGTCCTTTCGCTGCGGATGACCTTCCCAGTCCTCGGGCATGAGGATTCTTCTGAGGTCGGGGTGATTATTAAACACTATACCATACATGTCGTAGCACTCACGCTCGTGCCAGTTGGCACCAGTCCATATGTCCACTACGCTGTCTATATCGGGGGCGTTTTCAGACACCTGCACGTTTAATCTCAGCATATGCCTATGACGCACGGAGTACAGGTGATAGACCACCTCAAAGCGTGGCACCTTTATATCCATGTAGTCAACCCCGCAGAGGTCTTTTAAGTAATCAAAGCTGTACTGTGGAGCATCATGCAGATATCGGGCAATATCGACGATACGAGTCCTTTTCAGATACACGCCCACCTGCCCTCTGAACTTGCTTATGTGGACGACCTCATCGGCAAATCGTTCTTTGAGTTCTGCTGCTATTTCAGCGGGGTCCATCGCATTGTCTCCTTGGATATGAGTTCCTGCAGCTTGATGATGCCGTGCATAAGGGCCTCCGGTCGTGGCGGACAACCCGGTATGTAGACGTCTACGGGCAGGAAGGTATCACAGCCCTGCACCACGCTGTATGTACGGTAGACGTTACCGGAGCAGGCACAACTGCCCATCGCTATGACGTACTTTGGTTCGGGCATCTGATCGTAGACCTTTCGGACAATGGGCGCCATTTTTTTGGTAACCGTTCCGGCCACTATGATGCAGTCGGCCTGTCGTGGTGAGGCCCTGAATATTATACCGAACCTGTCCAGGTCGTAGTGGCTTGCCCCCGTTGCCATCATCTCAATGGCACAGCAGGCCAGGCCAAAAGTCATTGGCCACAACGAAGACTTTCTGCCCCAGTTGATCAGCTTGTCTATCTGGAGCTTTTCCAACTGTGCAACGATGACATTTGCCCCGGGTATTACCTTAATACCATCCTCTACCTCTACAAGTGGTACAGATGAATCCGCCATAGCCTACCTAAATTATACAAGTTATACAAGAAAAGTCATCCTTGTCCAAATAAATTATTATTCCCAATCGAGCGCCCCTTTTTTCCAGGCATACACATACCCGGCTGCCAACACGGCAATAAAGATCGCCATCTCAACAAAGGCAAATAAACCGATCTTGTCAAACACCACCGCCCACGGATACAAAAACACTGCCTCTACATCAAAGACCACAAAGAGTATAGCGACTATGTAGTACTTGATCGAAAACCTCTGTCGCGGCTCACCCTCAGGGGGGATCCCTGACTCATACGTAGATAGCTTTTCGGCATAGGGTCTCCGTGGCCTTACCAGGTAGCCAAACATCAGACTGCCAAGCGCAAAGGCAAAGGCTATCATCAGAAAGACCATTATGGCCAAGTACCCTTCTGGTAAATATGTCCCAGGCATAAGTTATTTTTTATACCTTAATTGCCTGTCAATTGTCAACATCATTTTTTTAAGGGTCTCTGTTACGGTGGAGATAGTCCTGTGCGGACGGCGTTGATGCTACGTGTTCGCCAGTTTATTCGTCATCTATTTATTCATCATTTCTAGGAAATCCTTGTTTGCCTTTGTGTTTCTGAGTTTTGCCATTAAGAACTCCATGCTTTCTACGCTGCTGAGAGGGTTTAGTACCTTGCGTAGGACCCACATTTTGTTGAGGACATCCTTGCTGACGAGTAGTTCTTCTTTTCTGGTACCGGAGGTGTTGATATCAATGCTTGGGAATATGCGTTTGTCAACGAGTTTTCTGTCCAGGTGCAGCTCCATGTTTCCCGTACCCTTGAACTCTTCAAATATGACGTCATCCATCCTGCTTCCGGTGTCTACCAGTGCGGTGGCGATGATGGTGAGACTGCCGCCGGTTTCTATGTTTCTGGCCGTACCGAAGAATCGTTTTGGTTTCTGTAGTGCGTTGGCATCCAGTCCGCCTGAGAGCACCTTACCGCTGGCTGGGATAACGGCGTTGTAGGCACGAGCCAGGCGCGTTATGCTGTCCAGGAGTATGACGACGTCTTTTTTGCTTTCGACGAGTCTCTTGGCCCTGTTGATGACCATTTCGGCCACCTGGCAGTGTCTGTTGGGTGGCTCATCGAAGGTGGAACTGATGATCTCTGCCTGTTGCACCTGTCGCTTCCAGTCGGTGACTTCCTCGGGACGCTCGTCTATGAGGAGAATAATGAGGTGTACTTCCTTGTGGTTTTTCTTGACAGCCTTGGCTATCGACTGCAGGAGCATCGTTTTACCAGTGCGTGGGGCGGCCACGATGATCCCTCTCTGTCCCTTACCGATGGGGGTTATCAGCTCCATGACCCGCGTGGAGTAGTCCCCGCTGTCGTATTCGAGGATCAGGCGTTCGGTGGGGTAGTATGGCGTGAGGTTGTCAAATAGCGGTCTGCTTGCGTTTTCTTCGGGACTCTGGTGGTTGATTGCCTCGACCTTGAGCAGGGCAAAGTATCGTTCGTTTTCCTTTGGTGGTCGCACCTGCCCCGATACCAGCTCTCCGGTGCGCAGACTGAATCGCCGTATCTGTGATGGAGAAACGTAGATGTCATCCGGACCGGGCAGATAACTGTAGTCGGGCGACCTCAAAAACCCAAACCCGTCGGCCAATATCTCAAGCACCCCTTCGGCAAAGAGGTTTCCCGTCATCTGCGCCTGTGCCTGCAGGATCGCAAAAATTAAATCCTGCTTTCTCATGTTTGAAGCGCCCTCGACATTGAGGCCTTCGGCTACGTTAGTCAGCTCCTCGATGTCTTTTTCCTGCAATTCTGCAATTGCTATGTTGCTCATAAAATAGCTCCTTTTTCTGTGCTGCCGCAGTTACGCAGCCCTTGTTGATATTTATGTCCTAAATACCCCATTGTGGTTATTTTTTTATGCCTTAAAAGAATTGGCAGGTTTTATTTATGTATTTGCAACTTGGCTGTTTATGATAGCTAATAATCTATAGATCATTTTACTCTTATATAGTTAAAAGGTACATAAAAAAAACACTTTTGTCAATAGTTATTTTTTTCATGAGTGCATAAACTTTTCACGGGGAGGGGCCGCCCCCCATCCTCTTACTTGACAAAGAGAATGTAGCAGAAATATGCACTATGGCTTTTTTATCACATCGTGTTTGCCAACCCTTCTGAGGACATAAAACTCGCCTTCTATTTGATAAGTGAATCGGTATTGATGGTCAACATATCCTTCCCATATTCCGGCAGCCCTTTGAAGTAAGTGTACGTTTAGAGATGGATGGGCAGGGTTTTCTTGTAGATGGCGAAGTTGCTTGTCCACCTTGTCTTGTATTTCCGTTGGGAGTTTAGAGTAATCGATTATAAAGTATTTTGATAATTTAAGTTTTTTAGCCACTTTTCAGAGTCCGGACTCCTTAGCCATTCAAAGGCATCCTCGACATTATCAAATTCAACATACTCACCCTTTGCCAACGCTTCATCAGCCTCTCTTTCTCTTTCCTGCCACTGGTTAATCCGGAAATATGAGCGGGAATCTTTTATATCTTCGATAGTTATGTTTACTTCAGTACCTTCTTGCAGCTCGATATCATCTAAGGGTTCAAAGACACCATGGATAAATCTTGCCTTAATTGTAGTTAACATAGCAACCTCCTTGCTTCTCTGTATAATTATATTAAACTATAATCGCTGAAAATATCAACCTGACTCTGACAGCATTCCCACCGTTGTTTGCAATACCTCACTTCTTTAAGGTATTGAGCGCCGGAAACTATAAGATATGTATAGCCTTCCAAGTAACCACGGTTGATTGTGGTGCTACCGGTATTTCTTACGGCAAGAAAAAAATATCGACATAACCTGTAAGAATAGTTGTATAATAGATTGCAAACATATTATGTATTTAATGGAGCCATGTTGTTAAGAATGATTCGCAGCTCATTGAGCTGGAAGACAATAATTTTAGTGAGCGCCCTATTGTTGCTGTGGGGCGTGGTGTTCTGGTACAAGTTTATAATCAGTGCCAACAGTGAAGTGATCAGCAACAAGACGGAGGAGACGCTGTCCTACCTTGAGATCATCCGTAGCAGCATCAACTACAACATGCTCGTCAGCCACAAGGAGCAGATACAGAAAACTATTGAAAACGTGGGCAATATCAAAAAGATACCCACGCTGAGACTCCTGGACCATCATGGCAACATCAAGTTCTCCTCCGACAAAAACGAGCTTGGCAAGACCGTGGGTGATAAGGCGCGTATCTGCCAGGAGTGTCACACAAACGATATCAAAGGCGTATACAGTTTCAAGGAGCTTAGGCAGAACTGGTACATCACCGATGAAAGTCAGCATCTGCGCGCCTTTATACCCATCAAGAACGAACAGAGCTGCTACACGGCCCCCTGTCACGTCCACGATGAGCGAGTTAAGATAAACGGCATCCTGGAGGCGGAACTGCCCTTGGGCAGCACCTATGACATGATCAGGGCACGCAACATCGACGCCGTTATCTACGGGACGATCTTTGCCGCGTTGATACTGGTATCCCTGTACATGATGTTGTCAAAGCTGGTGACCAAGCCGTCGGTCTTACTGTACGAGGGGCTGAAGATGGTCTCGCGTGGGTACTACAGTCATTCGCTTGCGGAGGGCAGTGAGGATGAGATCGGCGACCTTGCACGGGCTTACAACGAAATGACACGGAGCCTCAAGTTTGAAAAATCCGATCTGCAGGAAAAGACCAGGAAACTCTCCGAAATCATGGAGCAGAAGGCCCGTGAGGTCAGAAAGACCCAGGAGCAGTACATGCATACGGAAAAACTGGCCTCTCTGGGCAGGATGGTGGCCGGCGTTGCGCATGAGTTAAACAGCCCCTTGACGGGTATAATCATCTTTGCCCAGCTCCTGTTAAAGCGCGTCCCGGCAGAGAACAAACAGGACAAGGACGACCTGGAGGTGATCATCCAGCAGGCCGAAAAATGTTCAAACATCATAGCGGTACTCTTGGGTTATTCGCGTGCGATCCCATCGGAGAAGGTCGATCTCGACGTTAACAAGACAATCGACAGCGCACTGAATATCCTGCAGAACCAGGCCAGGTTCCACAACATGAGCATCACAAAGGAGCTTAACCCTGACCTGCCGAGGATCGCCGGAGACCCCTCACAACTGGAACAGGTCTTCATCAATCTCCTGATAAATGCGGCCGACGCCCTGGAGGGCAAAGGGAAGGTGTTTATCAAGTCAAGGCGTATCAGCGAAGATGACAACGACCTGGTAGAGATCGAGTTTACCGACTCAGGGCCGGGCATCCCCGAGGGAAACCTCGATACGATCTTTGAGCCGTTTTTCACGACAAAACCCGAGGGCAAGGGCACAGGCCTCGGCCTTGCCGTAAGCCGCGGCATTATCCAGAAGATGGGTGGTCGCATCGCAGTCAGAAACAAGCCCGATGCCGGGGCGTCCTTCTTGATCCACCTGCCGATGAACAAGTAACATAGCGCAGATGTCTTCTATATGAGCCTCTTGCAAATGCGACATCGGACACGGGATGTAAGCGTGTCGTTATTTCCTTGCATTAAGGTATCCGTGTTATTCGGGCCAAAAGCTGTAATCCATTAATTGCTCAAAGGTGTAGGGGCAGGTCTCAGGTAATTCACTGGCGCTAATTTTTGTTTCAACTTCAAATTTTCGTTTAGCTGCTATAAATCCCTTAGCGATAACGGTTTCTATATTGTATTTCAGGCTTGGGCTGTCCTCAAGTAAAGAATCAATCTCTGTTCTTTGATTACCTATTGTTGTACGCCAGCTTTCACTACGGCGTTTTGGTTGGTACTGCCATTTTAGCAGATGCATTATTAATACCGCTAATCGGTTGAAAAGTTCTCGTCTGTCTCTTCTGGCCATGCTCTCCAGCTCCTCGATTATATTTTCCAGGTCTATCTCTGCAAACCTGCCCTGCCGCAACAGGTCGGCATTATGAAACGCCCATTGATAAAAATCAACCTCATAGAGGGCACGGGATGGAAGCGTATCGTTATGTGCTTGAGTTAGGATATCCATATTATTAGGGCCAGAAACTACGAACCATTAACTGCTCAAAGGTATAGGGGCAAGCCTCAGGTAATGTATTGGAGCTAATTCCCGTCTCATCTTCAAACATTCGTTTAGCCTCTATAAATCCTTTAGCTATAACTATTTCTATATTATGCTGTAGGCTTGGGCTGTCCTCAAGTAGATGCTCTATCTCGTCCCTTTGATTACCTATTGTTGTACGCCAACTATCACTACGCCGATTTGGTTGGTACTGCCACTTTAACAGGTGCATTATTAGCACTTTTAATCGACTCAAGAGTTCTCGTCTGTCTCTTCTGGCCATGCTCTCCAGCTCCTCGATTATATTTTCCAGGTCTATCTCTGCAAACCTGCCCTGCCGCAACAGGTCGGCGTTATGAAACGCCCATTGATAAAAATCAACCTCATAGAGGGCACGGGATGCAAGCGTGTCGTTATCTACTTGTGTTAAGGTATCCATATACTGATATCCTAACATTATCGAGGAGACGTATGTCAATCCCCCCGCCATTGTTCCGATAGCCACCGTGCAAAATGACCTGTGATTACGGTTCTTTCTTTTCCTACAGCTTGACCCTTAGGAACCTGCCTGTCAACGATGTGCTGTTGGCTACGATCTCCTCAGGGGTACCAACTGCTATGACGTATCCACCTTCATTGCCTCCTGCGGGGCCGAGGTCGATGATGTAGTCGGCTGACTTGATGATATCGAGGTTGTGTTCGATGACAATCACGGTGTTGCCCATGTCAACTAGTCGGTGGATGATCTGCAACAGCCTGTCGATATCAACAAAGTGTAGCCCCGTGGTCGGCTCATCGAGCAGGTAGATGGTGTTACCCGATGAGCGCTTGGCCAACTCCCGTGTCAACTTGAGCCTCTGCGCCTCCCCACCTGAGAGTGTGCCGGCAGCCTGTCCAAGATGTATGTAGCCAAGCCCCACCTCTTCCAGCAGAGACAGCGTCTGACGCAGCGGCGTTATCGGCAGAAAGAACTCCCTGGCCTCACTGACGGACATGGCAAGGACCTCGGCAATCGTCTTGCCCTTGTATACGACCTCAAGGGTCTCCCTGTTGAACCTGCTGCCGCCACAGACCTCACACTGGACGTAGGCATCGGGGAGGAAGTGCATTTCGTACTTCTTTATGCCGGCTCCTTTGCAGTCCTCGCAGCGACCACCCGTGATGTTGAAGCTGAACCGCGATGTGGTGTATCCACGGCTGCGTGCCTGCATGGTGTTGGCAAACAGCTCCCTGATGTACGTAAACATCCCGGCATACGTTGATGGATTTGACCGTGGTGTCTTGCCGATGGGGGACTGATCGACGCTGATGCACTTGTTGATGGCGTCGATGCCGGAGATGGCCTCGTGCCTGCCAACGGCAAGTCCGCTGCCGTAGAGGCTGTTCATCAGGGCGGGATAGAGGGTGTCGATGACCAACGTGCTCTTGCCGGAGCCGGAGACACCCGTCACGCATACAAAAACACCAAGCGGCAGAGACACCGTGATGTCCTTGAGGTTGTTCTCCGACGCCCCGGCGATAACGATGTGACCCTTGGCAGTCCTGCGACGCTCAGGTACCCCGATGGCAGAAGCACCGGATAGAAACCGCCCGGTTGGGGACTTGGCATCTGCGGCGATCTCCTCCGGCGTCCCCATGGCCACGACCAGACCGCCTCGTACCCCAGCCTCCGGTCCCATGTCTATGATCACATCCGAAAACCGAATCGTCTCCTCGTCGTGTTCGATGACGATAACCGTGTTACCGGCGTCCTTGATCTCCCTGAGGCTGTCCAGGAGCTTTGAGCAGTCGCTTGGATGAAGCCCAATGCTTGGCTCATCCAGGACGTACAGCACACCGGACAGATTTGACCCCAATTGCGTGGCAAGCCTCATGCGCTGTGCCTCACCCCCGGAGAGCGTTGCAACCAGACGGTTGAGCGCCAGATAGTCCAGTCCAACACGCTCCAGAAACGACAGCCTGTCCGTAAGTTCCCTCAGTATCCGTGACGCTATGAAGGCGTCCCGTTCGCTCAACGGTAGCGTCCGGAGAAACTCATGGGCATCCGCAATTGACAGCAGCGAAAGTTCCCCGATGTTGAGGTCGTTTATCCTGATGCTGAGGGCCTCCTTATTGAGACGCAGGCCGTGGCAGCCCTGGCATGGGGTCAGGATGCCGGGTGTATCGCTGTCGTCCTCGCCGAGGTTCTCAAATCCGATCCCCTTGCACCGGGGACAGGCGCCAAGGTTGCTGTTAAACGAAAAGTACATCGGCGTCAGATCGGGTACGCTGTTGCCGCACTTTGGGCAGATCATCGTCTTACTGAGCAGGATGTCCCGGTCCTCTTCGATGAGGTTGATTATTACCACGCTGCTGAAGCGCATGGCAGCGTTGACTGCTTCTTTGAGTTTTCGTTCGACGCCGCTTTTGATGACGAGCCTGTCGATGACGATTTCGATGGTATGGCGTTTATTTTTGTTGAGGTTGATGTCTTCGGTGAGGTCAACCATTTCGCCGTCGATCCTGGCACGCACGTAGCCGTCGCCTCTGATGGCGAGGAGTTCTTTTTTGAACGTCCCCTTGCGTTGCTGTGCGATTGGGGAGAGTATCTGGAGCTTTGTTCCTGTGGCAAGCGTTCTGATGACGGTCAGGAGGCTTTCGGTGTCCTGCGAAATCAGCGGGATGGCGCATTGGTGGCAGTAGGGCTTGCCTATGCGTGTGTAGAGGACCCTCAGGTAGTCGTAGAGTTCGGTGAGTGTGCCCACGGTTGATCGGGGGCTTTTGGAGATGGTCTTTTGTTCGATGGCGATGGCAGGAGACAGGCCCTCGATGGAGTCCACGTCGGGCTTCTGCATCTCCCCCAGGAACTGTCGTGCGTACACCGACAGGCTTTCGACGTAGCGTCTCTGGCCCTCGGCATAGATCGTGTCGATGGCAAGGGACGATTTGCCCGAACCCGACGGTCCCGTCACGACCACCAGCTTCCCCCGTGGAATGCTCAGGTCTATGTCTCTGAGGTTGTGCTCCCTGGCACCCTTTATTACTATGTTGTCCTGCATATAAGAAAGACAAAGGCCAAGAAAGAAGGGGAGCGGCTCCGCCCTCCCCTCAGACCCCTCCCACAAGGGGAGGGGCGAGGCGCCCCGGCCGAAAAGAAGTCCTCTTGACCCCTTCCTTGCAGTGGCTTGAGGTTGGGTCAAGTTCTTCGTAATTATTATAGCATAGGGGGGAACACAAGAAAGCTGAGTTTTTTGACATTCGCAAATAGTCAAAGGTCATGTTGAATTGTACAAGAACCAAACTTATGCAGTTTTTGCTCCTATCTTTTTTTAACGCACAGGGGTTAAAATATCCGGTATGAAGATTGTGTACATAGAGTGCCCCAGTGGGGTCAGCGGTGACATGCTCGTAGGGGCGATGATTGACTTAGGGGTGCCCATTGACTACCTCAGAGACAACTTGTCCTTCCTGCCAATTGAGCGCGACCGAATCAGTTGCAAGGGCGTCTTGCGCGGCGGACTCAAGGCCACCAAGTTCGACGTTTGCATGGAAGATGACCATCACAGTGCCAACAAATGGTCAGACGTTGAGAGAATCATCAACGCTTCAACCCTCAAGGACGGGATCAAGGAGCGGGGACTTCGGATTTTCAGGGGACTCTTTGCCGCCGAGGCAAGCGTGCATGGCACCTGCTACGATCAAACACACCTGCACGAGCTTGGCGCCATCGATTGCCTCGTGGACATCCTGGGATACCTCCTGGCCGTTGACTATCTCGGCATCGAGCGACAGTTCGTATCCCCGGTAAACGTGGGAAGCGGCGTCGTAAGGACACAGCACGGTATCTTGCCAGTCCCCGCACCGGCCACGGCAGAGCTGCTCAAGGGGATGCCTCTCTACGCTACCAACATCAACGCAGAGCTTACAACGCCTACCGGGGCGGCCATCATAAAGCATGAGTGTAGCGCAGTTGCCCACATGCCGCAGATGACGGTTTCGGCCATCGGCTGTGGGGCAGGGCAGAGGGACTTCCCCAACACCCCAAACGTACTGAGGGTCTTCAGGGGTGAGGCGCCCGATGTTGCGCAACCGGAAATCGCCACACCAAAGATAATCGTCATCGAAACCAACATAGACGACATGTCCCCGCAATTGTACGAGCCGCTGATGACAAGACTGCTTGAGGCTGGAGCGTTGGATGTCTTTCTTACGCCCATTATCATGAAAAAGGGCAGACCGGCCATCAAACTGACAATTATAACACCCGCCGATATACGAGAGGCGCTGACTGGAATCGTCTTTGCCGAAACGACCACAATCGGCCTGCGCTATTACGGGGTGGAGCGACAGACCCTTGAGCGTCAGATGACAACGGTTGCGACCCCCTATGGCGACGTGCGGGTAAAGATTGCCCTTCACGATGGCCGTGTGACAAACGTAGCGCCGGAATTTGAGGATTGCCGGGCACTTGCACACAAACACAACGCAGCCGTCAGGGACGTATACGCGGCGGCCTTGCAACAGATCAATGGCATCAGGGAAGCGCAGGTACGTTAAGGCGGCCATTGCCGTGCTGGTTATCGTTGCTGCGGTAGTGGGGTGGTATTTCTACGACAAGGCCCACAGGCAGGCTGAGATCAAGCCCCTTGACACAGCAACGGTGAAGCGTGCAGACATTGCCAGTGTCGTGGTGGAAACCGGCATCATCAAGCCCCAGGTGGGGGCCATGATAAAGATAGGCGCCAGGGCCACCGGTACGATTACGCACATGTATGCACGCGTTGGCAACCCGGTCAAAAAGGGACAGTTGATCGCAAAGATAGACGACCGTGAGACCCTCAAGGGCATCGAACAACTGCGGGCATCCCTGCGCAAAGCCCAAGAGAACGTTGCAAGGATCGAGCGCACCTATCCCCTCAGGATACAGGAGGCCGAGGCAGACCTGTCCTATCGTCGGGCGCGTGCAGACCTTGCGCGTGTGGAGGCGGCCAGGCAGGAGGAGCTATCCCGGCGGGAGTTCGTTTCACGCAGCAACTACGACAAGGCGCAGGCAGAGCATAGGCAGGCCATTGCCGACCTGGACAAGTACGAAGAGACGCTCAGGCGCACAAAGGAAGAGTTCAGCGCCGACCTTGCCGTTGCAAAGGCGGATTTGGTTGTAGCACAGACTGCGTTAGACAAGGAGGCTATATTGCTCTCCTACACGAACATCGTCTCCCCCATTGACGGTGTCGTATCGGACGTGACGGCGCAGGAGGGGGAGACCGTGGTGGCCGGCTTGCAGGTGGCCAATCTGGTGACGGTCATCGTCCCGGACAGGCTTGAGATGTGGCTGTACATCGACGAAACCGACGTTGGCAGGATCACCGTGGGGCTGGAGGTGGACTACACCGTTGACACCTATCCGGAGCGGGTTTTCAAGGGCGTCATTGACCGGATCGACCCCTATCCGCTGGTCAAGGACAACATCGTGTATTATCAGGCGATAGTCAACATCCCCCCAGAGGATGCCCGTATGCTCAGGACGGAGATGACCACACACGCAAGGGTCATGGCGGAGGCGAAGGCCAACGTCCTGTGTGTTGCCAACAGCGCCGTAAAGTTTGAGGATGGCACGGAGGTCGTCTACAGGGTCGTCAACGAGACAACCACCGTCAAGGTCCCCGTCAAGGTCGGCATAAGGGGTGAGGACATGACCGAAATCGTCTCAGGTCTCTCCGAAGGCGACGTCGTGGCCACAAAGATAGTAGTCACAGGCAACGCACAAACCAAAAAAGACCAACCCCCTGCGCATAAGTAAGCCAAAGAAGGGAAAGGGAAAGAAAGTGGCGGTTTGTGGCAGGGGTGCCTCACCCCCTCCGCCCCCCTTCAGAACCCCCCGCAAGGGGAGGGGCGAGGCGCCCCGGCCGGAAAGAAGTCCCCTTGACCCCATAAAGGGTTGGTTGACAAGTTGGAGGGTAGTTCATATATCGATGATGTTGCCGTCTTGATCGATGGTTACTCCAACCCGGCGGCTTACTTTATAGAGGGCAGAGTGGAGGATATCGAGGGTATTTTTATCTGTCTTTTCTGAGCGGAGTTTTAACAATCCCATGCAGTGTTTTTTTGTGTTACCAAGATTGCCTGCTAATTGTATAATATCACTCTGAGCAACAGACTCTACATTATCCACCATTGATATCAACTGAGCAACGATGCTTGAATCAGCAACTTTGCTCAAGGTAGATACTATACGGCTTCTTACATAGTTACCTTGTTTTTCATAAAATAAAAGGGGTATCAAGTCAACGACAATGTTTGAATCAGCAACCTCGCCCAATGTTTTTGCTACGCTGCCTCTTAACAATGCATCTGTATTTTTATCGAGTAAAAGAGGCATCAAGTCAGCAACGATGCTTGAATCAGCAATCTTACCCAAAGCAGATGCTATGCTGTCTCTTACATGGGAATTTGTATTTTCATCGAGTAAAAGAGGCATCAAGTCAGCAACGATGCTTGAATCAGCAATCTTACCCAAAGCAGATGCTATGCTGTCTCTTACATGGGAATTTGTATTTTCATCGAGTAAAAGAGGCATCAATACAGCAACTATGTTTGAATCAGCAATATCACCCAAGGCAGATGCTATGCTGCCTCTTACATAGTTATCTGTATTTTTATCAAGTAAAAGAGGCATCAAGTCAGCAACGATGCTTGAATCAGCAATCTTACCCAAGGCAAATGCTATACCCTCTCTTACATAGTTATCTGTATTTTTATCAAGTAAAAGAGGCATCAAGTCAGCAACGATGCTTGAATCAGCAATCTTACCCAAGGCAAATGCTATACGGGATATTAACCAACTATTTGTTTTTTATCTAAAAAAATAGACATCAAGTCAGCAATAATACTTGAATCGGCAAAATTGCTCAAAATTTCTGCTATACTGCCTCTTAAGAAAAACTCTGTTTTTTTACCGCGTAACCGATTTAACAAAAAAACAAAGTCGCCATTTTCAGCCAAAACACCAACAGCCAATTCCTTATTTAACCAATACCGACTCTTGCCTACAAGACTCCTTAGCTTTTTCAAGACCGTCTCTCTGAGCTTAACATCGCCCCTCAACGTTGGTTTCTCTGCAAGGCATCTGCCGGCAAGCATAAGATTGTGATTAAAGATATCATCGGCCTTTGTAAATAACCCCTTTATTAACTCCGTGCTGTCTCCTATCCCTGCAAGGAGTAGGATCACTTCCTCCCACCAGGGCTTGAAACTGTTTGCTATGGCCGTAGCATAATCACGCCTTTGATATATCTCACAAGCAGCAAAATACTCCTGTACCGTCAGATGAATAAAGCCGTACCAACCCTCGGCCTGCTCTTTTAAAAGACCATGATTGGCGGATATCTCCTTTAAAATAGCAGTGGCGTCTTCCGGCTTCAGATATAAGATCGGTAAACATTCCTCAATGGCATGTATAAGCTCATCACTCTTGAAATATCTCTTACCTTCAAGAAAAAACCTGTAGGCGATATCTTGCAAAAGCAGCCTCTTCTTGTCCTGACCGAATTGACCTCTGCGCTCTATCCCTCTGCTTTCATCCCAATCATTGAGCAACACATTGACGCACTTTTCATACAGGGTGACCCGCCTCTCTGGAAATGTCCTGAACTTTTCGTATAGTATGCAGACAAAAGACAGCAGCAACGGGTTTCCAAAGAGTGACCTGCCCCCCGTCCTCCTGCCTAATTCGCGATTTAGCTCCCTTGCCTTTTCAGCCTCACCGTGGAACCACTTCTCTACAAAGCGCGTTATATCCGCAGATGTAAAGTCAAGCACCTCAAAGATGCTGAAGGATTCCTTTATGCCCCCCCTCCATCCGGCCCTCCTGCAGGTAACGGCTATGTGACAGTCTTTGTACTTTGTAGCAATGTCGTTGATGACCTCTACGATTTTATTGTAGTTGTCGCCAGCCTCTTTTTGAGCACCCCCGCTGACCTCATCGAGGCCGTCGAAAAAGATCGCCACGTTACCGGCTTCAAATTCCTCCTCCAGATATCTCCTGGCATTGTTGAAGCCATAACGCCTTGAAAGATCAGCGTCAAGATATTCCAGCAGGTCCGGTGTAAACTTGCTGATGTAGTCCCGAAGCGGGACAAATATCGGCATGCCTTTAATTCCCTCCACGCCCTTGTCCGCCAACTGGAGCGTAATGTGCTTGAGCAGCGTCGTCTTACCCGCCCCAGGGTCGCCCAGGATGACGATCTTCTTATGCCCCTTCAGTGCCTCTTCAATGAACATCGACTTTGAGATGTACTCTGTCTTTAGGCGTGGGATGCCAAGTTTATCCGGGTCGGCAACAGCCATGTGTAACCTGTCAACTCTGTCATCGCCCTCCTGTACGATCCTGTTCACCTTCTCACGCAGGCATATCTTGATATAGATATCCAGCAGGTTTAACGGTCGGCTCATATCCAGGATTCTCAGGTTACTCAGCTCCGCAGTGAGCTTGACCTTGTATTTCGTCAGCTCATCTTCTTTTGATGTTGCAGATATTTCCACTGTCTCCGGCTTTTTTCCTGCTGCGTCTTCGCAATAACACAGGATGTCATTTAACATCTCCCCTCTCCTGGAATGGTTCCCATCCGGACTCTCATAAAAAACGGGGACGATGTTGTATTTGATTGCCAGCCTGCGAACTTCATTTTCAGCATAGCCGTTGTCCGGGCAAGGGATGATTGCATAATGCTTGTCCTGAAACTTCCTGAATACACTATCAATGAACCTCATTATAGTCAGGAAGTCCAGGTCATTCACCCCTGAGCCTATAAACACAACGGGTCGGGTCATTATAATGCTGCGCAAGGAGCTTATAAAACCCTCATGATAGACATCCTTGTAATCATTCTCAGTCAATACGATATCTTGCGGGGTATCATATCTTCCGTGGATATGGAATATCATTTTTGTGGATTCGTTGTTTGAGTTACAGTAATCAGCGAGCTTTTGTCTGTTGTTGTATGTAAAGCAGGCGGCTGATTCTCTTGTGATGAAACAATAAGCACTGTCCAGACAAGCATCATAGTTGCTTGTGATATAGTTATGAAATGGCAGTGAAATGATAGCCTCATGCTCCGGGGTATGTTTCTTGTTTTCTTTTGCTTTTGGTTCAAACTGACGACCAATAAAGGCATAATATTCCGACCCCATGAGACTTTTACATTCATCCGCAACGACAAGAAGGTCGTTCTCTTGCCTGAGCATCTCCACCATAGACTTTGCAGCCGGTTTCGTTTTGGTGATCTCATCCAGCATCTTTTGGGTCAACCCCTTCCACGACGGATACCCAAGGGGCATTGAACACCCCGCCCCGACAAAGGCAATCGCCCTGCCCGACTTGATGACCTCCTTCAGCTTCTGGAGGTTCAGAGCGTTGATCGGCTTATACTCGTCCCAATCCTTACACACCATGACGCATTATACCACGGGCATGATTGTATTTGCAATTGGTCAGACATTTATTTCTGTGATACCTCTAATAAGGCCAATGTCCTGCGTGTTGCCAACAGTGTCGTCAAGTTTGCGGTGGCGTAAATCCTGGAGATGGTTCTATTATAAAAGATTTGGTATCTTCTTAAAAAAGCATGTAAAAATGGGGTCAAGGGGTCAGCAACCCCCGGCTCAGTGGGGGCTGGCCCCCTTGCAGGATGTTCTGAAGTGGGACGGAGGGGGTGAGGCACGATTTTCCCGCAGCGGGGGGCGAGCCGCCCCCTGGCTCAATTGTCGCACCCGCCCCTGCCGTAAACCGCTCCCCTTCTTTCTTTTCTTTCCTACATATGGAAGTAGTCGAACTTTTCTTCTTTGTGTACCCAGCGGATCAGCCTGAATATGAAGGCCGGCTCTACTGCCGGGTCAAGGGTGATGGTTGTCTCCTGCCCCTTGCACAGCAGCCACTCATCCGTAATGAGATTTAACAACTCATAGGTCTCGTCGTCCTTTATGCCAAGCTCCTGTGTCGGGATGTAGACCTTTGACTGATGCGCCTTAAACGGGTCAAGGTTGACCACCACGAAAATCGTGTTGCTGCCATCATCGGAGGTCTTGCCGTAGAACAGGATGTTTTCGTCATAGGAGTTATAAAAGCGCAGGTTCTTGTTGTAATGCAGGGCCACGTTTTCGTGCCGTATGCGGTTGACACGTGCGACGTAGTCCTTGATGTTGCCCTCTCTGTCCCAGTCCCAGACCTTGTAGTCGTACTTTTCGGAGTTCAGGTACTCCTCCTTGCCTTGGATGGCGGTATTTTCGCACAACTCAAAGCCGTTGTATATCCCGTAGGTTGCGCCCAGGGTTGCGGCCAGGGCGAGACGCATCTTAAAGGCCGGTCTGCCACCCTGCTGGAGAATCTGCGGCAGGATATCGGGCGTGTTGGCAAAGAGATTGCAGCGGAGACACTCGCTGACCTCATCCTGCGTCAGGTGGGTGAAGTACCCGATGATTTCGTGTTTAAAATTCCTCCACGTAAAGTACGTATACGATTGCGTAAAGCCGGCCTTGGCCAGGACCTCCATCATCGGCGGCCTGGTAAAAGCCTCCGACAAGAAGATGGCGTCAGGATACTGGTCCTGTACCTCGGCAATGAGCCACTGCCAGAACGGAACCGGCTTGGTATGCGGATTGTCAACCCTGAATATGCGAACGTTCCTGGCACACCAGAACAGGATAATATCGCGCATCTCCGCCCACAACTCCTTCCAACTGTCACCGGGGGCATAGAAGTTCAGGGGATAGATGTCCTCGTACTTTTTGGGCGGATTTTCGGCGTACTTGATGGTGCCGTCGGGACGCTTGAAGAACCAGTCGGGGTGCTCCTTTACGTAAGGATGGTCGGGCGAACAGTTGATGGCAAAGTCAATGGCCACCTCCATGCCCTTTTCCTTGCAGGCGGCCTCAAACCCGGCAAAATCCTCAAACGTTCCAAGTCCGGGTTCTATCGCCTTGTGCCCACCA
Source organism: Candidatus Magnetobacterium casense (assembly GCF_000714715.1). Classification (GTDB taxonomy): domain Bacteria; phylum Nitrospirota; class Thermodesulfovibrionia; order Thermodesulfovibrionales; family Magnetobacteriaceae; genus Magnetobacterium; species Magnetobacterium casense. Next base: position 83,959 of record NZ_JMFO01000008.1, on the reverse strand, counting down.
AAATCGCTGCCAATGGCGTAGGGACATCCGGGGTCGTTGGGGCCGCAGACGAGGCTGTTGTTTGGCCCCTTGCGCTTGGTGACCCCAATGGGATGAATCGGCGTGAGGTACACCACGTCAAACCCCATGTACCTGATCTCCGTCAGACGCTCTATGCAATCCTTAAACGTGGCGCTGACGCCCGGCTTTTTGCCCTGGGAGCGCGGAAACATCTCATACCACGTCCCATACCGCGCCCGCACCCTGTCTACAAACACCTCCAATGTCGGCTCAAACACCGTGCTATCTCCACGGGCACTGAGTATGGTGAGTATCTCAACCAGCTTGCTATCAGACATGAGGGCCATCTTCTCTGCCTGTGAGGATGCCTCATCCACTGCCGTCAGGAAACTCTGAATATAGCTCTTGTATATATCCGGGGCCGAAACCGCCCTGTCAAGTGTCTCTGCGATAAGGCTGTATCCCTCGATCAACTCACTTTCGACGTCCTGGTGACTGTCAAACTTCTTGGTGGTGTCATTCAGCCACGATTTATACAGGTCCGTGTATGCCTCCACGGTGTACTGATAGCGGGTGTTTTTTGGCAGACTGAAGCTGCCCTCGTAGATATCCAGGCCGGCATTTTTCAAGGTCATAGGGGATTCACTCCAGGGGCCGCCAGCAGCCTTCTCCCTGTGCCTGAGCAACACCACAATGACGTCATGGCCCTCCTTAAAGACCGTTGCCCTTACCGTAAAAACGTCACCCACTTCACGCTTAACCGGATATCTGCCTCCATCAATGCACGGAGATACATTTTCTATGATAAACGGATTTACCCTATTCAGCATGTTGCACCTCTGCTTTGTACGCATCTCTCATACAACGCCACAACGTCTCTGGCGATGGCCTTCCAACTGAAGTACTGTTCGGCCCGTATGCGGCTGTTTTTGCCCATTTCGGTGCACAGGGCATTGTCGTCGAGGCACCTGTTTATCTTTTGGGCAAGGTCACGCGCAAACTGCTCAGGGTCAATGGCCTCAAAGGGGCTTTCCTTATGCTGCTGCAGCGGGACGAGAAACCCGGTCTTGCCGTCCTCAATGATTTCGACGATGCCACCAACGGCGCTTGCCACAACCGGCGTGCCACAGGCCATCGCTTCGAGATTGATGATACCAAAGGGTTCATAGATGGACGGACAGCAGAACACGGTGGCATGAGAGTATAGTTCAATTATCTCTTTCCTGGGAACCATCTTCTGTATCCAGAGGATATTATCGCGCTTTGCCTGCAGACGTCGCACGCCCTCCTCCATCTCATTTTTGATCTCCTCGGTATCGGGCTGACCGGCACAGAGCACTATCTGGGCTTCATCGTTGATGTGTTTGATGGCGTTTACGAGGTGTATAATGCCCTTTTGCCTGGTGATCCTTCCCACAAAGAGCACGTAGGGCTTATCGGGATTGATCCCGTATTTGAGCAGGGCTTCATGGGACGTCTGTGGCGTATACTCATCGGTGTCTATGCCGTTGTAGATGACGGCTATCTTTGATTGGTCTATGTCAAAGAGGTTTAATACGTCCTGTTTCATGCCATGTGAGACGGCAATGATGGCATCGGCCATTTCCATGGCAGTTTTTTCCACCCACAGGGAGAGGTCATAGCCCAGGCCGAGCTGTTCACGCTTCCAGGGTCTTAACGGTTCAAGCGAGTGAGTGGTTATGATCAGTGGCAGACCGTAGGCCTTGCTTGCCATAATGCCCCCCATGTGCGTGTACCAGGTGTGGCAGTGCACTACGTTGGCATCTATGGGGGCGATGTTAAACAGGACGTTGTTGTAGAAGGCTGCAAGGGGTGATCTGAGCTGCTTGTCACAGCCCTCAAAGGCTTTTTTGTCGCAGTTGTAGCCCTTGAAGGACAGGTTGCCGAAATGCCCGTATTGGTCCCCGAAACATCGCACCTCCACGTCAATCAGCCTGGACATCTCACGGGTCAGGTACTCAACATGCACGCCCGCTCCCCCGTAAACGTATGGCGGAAACTCATTGGTCAATATTAGTGCTTTCATAAGTACTCCTCTTAAACGTTAAATCTAAAGTTTATAATATCTCCGTCATTTACCGTGTAAGTCTTTCCCTGCAGGGTAACGGAGCCATGTTTACGCGCCTCTGCCATGCTGCCGGCGACCTTGAATGCATCGCAGGAGACCACCTCGGCCCTGATAAAGCCACGTTCAATGTCCGAGTGTATCTTGCCGGCGGCCTGCACGGCGCTGCTGCCACGGCTGATGGTCCAGGATTTAACTTCGTCCTCGCCCACCGTCAGAAACGATATCAGCTCCAGGGCCTCATAGCAGACACTGATCAGGCGGTTACATGCCGGTTCTGCGATCCCAAGGTCGGCAAGGAAATCCTTGGCCTCCTCGGGTGGCAGTTGTCCTATCTCCATTTCGATTTTGCCACACATGGGGATCACGTGTTGGGGTTTACACCTAAGCTCTCCGGCTATGGCGGCAACCATCTCTGCCACCTTGTCCGATCCTACGTCGCCTTCGGAGATGTTCAGGACGAGTATCCGTGGCTTGGCGGAGACAAACTGGAGGTGTCTGAGGGACTTCCACTCTTCCGGGGACAGTGGCATGTTGCGCAGCGGTTGTTCGCCTTCGAGGAAATCCTTACACCGGGTGAGCAGTTTTTTTTCGGCCTCATCGGGCTTCTTTCCTCTTTTGGCCGCATCGGCCATCCGGGTGAGCCTCTTTTCCACCAGGTCGAGGTCAGACAGTACCCACTCCACTTCCAGGGTCCTGGCATCGCGCAGCGGGTCTACGGAGTTGTCCGGATGCACGACGGCCGGGTCATTGAAGGCCCGCAGTACGTCCAGGATGGCATCGGCGTCCTTCAAGAGGTCCAGCACCTTACGGTTGTTATCGGCCTCACCGCGTGTGAGACCGATGAAGTCCGTATACTCGATTGTCGAATGTGTCGTTTTTTTGGGCTTAAACACGCCCGAAAGCCACTCAACCCGCTCATCCGGAACCTTCACCGATCCCCGGTGGGGGGCCTCAGTGACCGAAGGATAAATGGTGGTCTCAACATTCAGGCCAGTCAGGGCGTTAAATATTGTCGTTTTTCCCGCATTGGATAGTCCGCTTATCGCTATGTTCAAGGGCTTACTCCTTCAATATAAAATAATCGTATTATTTTAGCAGAGTTTACCCTCAGAATGATATAAGTAAATTTCCGGAGCGTTAAAAAACGTATCTTCTTTATATTTCATGGTAACTATACTTTTACGCATCTTGGATTCCTGGTCAAGCCAGGAATGACCCCTGTTCGAGCCAGGGGCAGGCACACTTGGAAAACGGCTGTAATTGTCATTCCTGCGAAAGCAGGAATCCATGCCTTTTAAGCGTGAAATAAAAATTACCCTGCTTTTTAAAGAGGATACTTTATTTCCCTGTATAAAGTTTAAGATGTTTTGTTATAATAAAAGATGCAGTTTGTAGATGTAAGAAGTGACATAGCGTTTAGGAAGATATTTGGCAACGAAGGCAAGAAGGGTATCCTCATATCTTTTTTAAATGCAGTCTTAGGCCTCGCCGGAGACAGGGAAATAGATGATTTGTCGATTCTTAATCCGTACCAGACACCAAATATAAAGATACTGAAAGAGACGATCTTGGATATAAGGGCGGTAGATAAAAGGGGCATAACATTTATAATAGAGATACAGATTCAAAGGCAGAGCGGATTTGAAAAACGGGTGCTGTACTATACAAGTAAGGCATATATTGCCCAGTTGGAGAAAGGCGACGATTATCCTGCGTTAAAACCGGTGATATATATAGGCATACTGGACTTTGACATGTTTGAAGGTGACAGCTACATCACAAGGCATCTGATATTAAACTCCGCCACTCTCAGGCAGGAGTTAATGGATTTTGAATTCAACTTTATAGAGCTGCCCAAGTTTACCAAAACCGAGGATGAGCTGCAGAGCGTAGTGGATAAATGGATACATTTTATAAAAAACGCCGGTTCCATGCAAATAATACCCAAGAGCGCAGACTTTGCGGAGATACAAGAGGCATACAACATAGCAACCAGGATGTTCTGGAGCAAGGATGAATTTGAGCTGTACGATTACTGGCTGATTCGCTTACAGGATGAAAGGGGTGCAATAGAGTATTCATTTCTTGAGGGAGAGCGCAAAGGCAGACTAGAGGGAGAGCGCAAGGGCAGACTCGAAGGAAAACTTGAAGGAAAGTACGAGGGGCTGCTTGAAGGAATAGAAGTGATACTTGAGGTTAAGTATGCAGATGTGGCTACCGATATTATGGAAAGTGTCAGAAAACTTGGAACTATAGAAAAATTAGAGGAATTTAAGAAACTGTTAAAGACGTCTGCCTCCGTAGAAGATTTGAAGGGATTCTTTTGAGTAAGTTATTCCTCCTTCAGCCCAACGGCAACAGGGATATCCCCATTGCCGTCAAAGCCACCAGCGCCTAGTACGTGAACACACCCGTGCCGCCCAACGCTCCGAGGTTGTTTGACCTGCAGAGATAGCCGACCAGGTTGCGTTTGGGGAGCGTATTTCCCTGGAAGCAGGCCATCGGAACGCTGCCACAACTCAGACCAACCGGGTCTACCGTACTCTCGCTTGTGATAACAATCGAGGCACCGTAGGAACCATACAGGCTTGATTTAGGGGCCACCTCCGGTATGCTGCCTATCACGTTTGTATCCAGTGAGATGTCTTTGCCATTGAAGGTTAGCATCCGTGTCTGATAGGCGTTGATTTGTTTATTAGCCGTTGTCATTGTCGATATCAGGTCATTCGTGGGGCCGGACATGTTACCGGCGGCAGTTGCTGTAAGCTCAACGCCTACCGTTGAGGTATCCGCCGTCATGTTCGATATGACGCAATAGGTCACGTTGACGGGGTTTGTGTGCAGGTATGGCAGCGTGTATGTCACCTGTGCAGGCGATAAAAGCGCCACGGGGTCCTGGATCGTCCCGACGGTGCTATCGATGTCTCCCAGTTGGTTGTCTATCAGGTAGAGGGTCACGACCAGATTATTCCTCCCGCCGCTTATCTCACCGCAGGGAGTCCCCCTGAATTTACCGTTGCAGTCGAAGTCGTACCATCCGCTAGTACCGTACTTTTTCACGTGATTGACGACAACCCCGCGGGGCAGATAGAACTTCACCTGGTTGACCGTGCCAGTCTGGACGCCTGTCAGGGTGAATGACAATGTGCCCACGGGCAGCTTTGTGCTCGCGTTGCCTGTAGTCAGGCCAAGGCCGCCGAGGTCGGGGGTAGTGACTGAACTGATGGTACTGATGTTCACGGATGGATCGGCTGCCACGGTTATGTACTGTGAGTTGGCCGCGTGAAATGACTCCACGTTGCCCTGTAGTCTGTCGGGGGTACCGTCGCCGTTGCCGTCGTAGTTGGGGTCGTTGCCGCCGGGACCTTGTTCCTCTGTATCAACTTGTCCAGAACGCACTGGCCACACGTAACCAGCGTTGGTCATAATGTTGGCGACGACGCTGCCATCGTACATGCTGACGACCCACGCGCCGAACGAGGACGTAGACGACCAGTAGTAGCCAGACTGAAGATTGGTAAAAAGGTGGCCGTATGGAAGCGATGGGTTATACGTTGCACGGTCGGCCAAGCTGAAAAGCTCTTTCCTGTTTGGCAGTCGCCAGTCGGTATACCCATACGTGCCAGCCCCGGAGTTCATCGATGCAATATAGTCCAACGCCTGTTGCCAGGTCTTGGTAGTGCCTGGAAGGTTGGCGTCTTTGGTCCACATCAGCCCCGTGAGGTTGTCGGTCACGGTCGGGGTGCTGTTGTCCGTGAATCTCGGGCTGGGCCAAGCAACACCTTTCTGGAGTGCGCCGTCGTCACCCGCAGCATAGCTCGTCGTCTGTCCGGATGACCAAATGGCCGAATTACCAACCTGTCCAGAACGAACCGGCCACACGTAGCTGCTGCCATTGGACCTAACGTAGGCGCTGAGGCTGCCAGCGTCCATGTAGACGATCCACGCGTCGGACGTATTGACAGCGCAGGACGTAGACGACCAGTAGTGGCTAGACTGCACATTGGTAAACCCCTGCAAATTTAGCCATGTCGCTATATTCGCCTGACCCACGTTGACAAGACTCTCCAGCTCGTTGACGTTCGGCAACCGCCAGTCGGTATAGCCATACGTACCTGCTCCGTTGTTCATTGAGGCAATATAGTCCAGGGCCTGATGCCATGTCACGATTCCGGCAAGGTTGGCGTCTTTGGTCCACATCAGTCCCGTGAGGTTGTCGGTCACGGTCGGGGTGCTGTTGTCCGTGAATCTCGGGCTGGGCCAAGCCACGCCTGCCCTGATCGCCCCGTCGTCACCCGCGGCGTAGCTCGTCGTCTGCCCCGTCTGCGGCAGGCTTACGGTACCGGCCATCAGCGTTGCCACCGACACCAGCACCAGGGCTATTATTAACGTAATCATTTTCGTTGTTGCCAATAACTTTTTACTTGCTCTGATCATCCTTTTTCTTCTCCTTCCAGGTTTACGGTTCATGTTCACGGTAAAAATGTCTGAACCACGCCTGCGACCGTAGGGAGTAAATTTAACTCCACGGATTATATAGATTATCAGGATTAGGTTAAAGGCAGGCCTTAATCGTTTTTCTGTAAATCAATCCTGTAAATCCTCTAATCCGTTTAATCCCGGTTCAGACAATCCCTTTATCGCCGGAGATCATCACGGTGGGGCGCGCAGAGCCGGACTTGCCGCCTGCCGGTGGATCGGACAAAAAAGCCCCGCAGACAAAACACAAGGTTTACATGCAAGAAGAAAAACTATTAAATATGTGTTACATATAAGACTGACTGACTGACTGACTGACTGACTGAGCAATAGCCATGCCAGAATCATGGCACCTCTGAGCTAAATCTTTTTTGCTCATCTCTGTCGGTGACATTATCCCCAATCTACACACCATAGGGATTGTATCGGAACATGGGGCAATAATCTTTAGCCCGGCAATACCAGATGCAATGGGCGGTATAAAAAACGTGCAAAAATTGAAAAAGCCCCCCATTCAAACTTACAGCGCTGTTCTAACGTCAATGCTCTTAAACAGGCGTTTTGGTTCTTGTTTGATATGAAAGACGGCAATTATATAAACGGTCTCATTATCAAATATATAAAAGATACCATAAGGAAACCTGCGTATAAGAACTCTCTGTATATTTTTATAAATTACCGGATAGGCTTTAGGGTATCGTTGCAAAGCATTTAGAGATGCCTCTATACTTTTCATAAACCCGCTTCCTAATCCCATTCGTTTGTTTTCATACCACCGATAGGCATCCAATAAATCATTTTCGGCTTCAGGACTGATTATGAGTCTAACAATCATTTAGAATTTAATATTCTGTCTTTTACATTCTCCCAACTATCCCCGGCACCACGATTGTCGTAGTAGGCGGCAAGTCTGCGTTCTATCTCCGTTTTTTGAATGTCAGTCAATACTATATCGCCAGGACTATCTATAATAGTATCCCAGATTGTCTCAACAAGTATAATACGCTCAGAGATGCTTAACTTTAATATGTCCGATAAGGAAAACATACTCATGATTTATTCTAACATAAAAGGAAACAGTATAACAATCAAGCTGCAAACTGCCGTGCATAAATGTTTCATGTGTACGGGTGCATAATTATGGAGTCAAGGGGGGCGAAGGGGGTGGGACCCCGGCCACAAACCGCCCCTTTCTTTCTCTTCAGCTCAACTGCATGGAGATGACCTTTGACATGCCGGCAGCTTCGTTGGTTATACCGTAGATGTAATCGGCTATCTCCATCGTGGCGCGATTGTGGGTGATGACGATAAACTGTGTCTTGTCCGAAAGGGCCTTGAGGGTTTCGGAAAAACGGCGGGTGTTGCTCTCATCCAGGGCGGCATCGGCCTCATCGAGGATGCACATGGGCGTGGGTTTTATCAGAAATCCGGCAAAGACCAACGACAACGCCGACAACGACTTCTCCCCGCCTGAGAGCAGATTTATGTTCTGGAGCTTTTTCCCCGGAGGCTGCACCACTATCTCTATGCCCGATTCCAGGATGTTTGAGGGATCGGTAAGTGACAACTCCGCCTTGCCACCACCAAAAAACGCCTGAAACGTCTCGTTAAACTTGATGTTTAGCTCGTAAAAGGACTCCGTGAGCATCTTCCGCGTCGTGGAATTTATCTTGGCTATGACCTGCTCCAACTCCGCTATCGACTTTAAGAGGTCCTCCTGCTGGGCCAACAGGAAATCGTACCGCGTCTTCAGCTCCTCGTACTCCTCGATGCTGGCCATGTTGACTGCACCAATTTCGGCTATCTTACGCTTGAGTTCGCCGACCATCCCCTCCTCGCCTTCCTCTAACGGTTGCAGCTCAACCTCAAGGACGTCCTTGTCATATGTGTTAGAGACAGACGTCCTGATGTTTTCCATCCTGAGGGTGTGCTGCATACGTTGTACGTCGGCTTCGTTGAGCTGCTCTTTCAGGAGGTCTGTGTCACGCCTCAACCGAGTCAGCGTCCGGTCGATTTCGCCAAGGGCGTGTATATCGACATCGATGACGTCCTTCTCCTGTGCGGCCCGCTGACGTAAGACCGCTACCTCCTGCGATATCCGCCGCAGGTCCACGGCACCAACCTCGATGTCGTTGGCCATCTCCTGCCTGTTGGCCGTAAGCGTGGCGGACTCCTGGGCAATGGCAGAGAGCTTGTCGGCTATGGTCTCTGCCGCCCTGCGCAGGGAGGAGGACTCCTTATTGACCGACTTGAGACGCTCCTTTTTGGCCGTCAGGGCTACCTTCTTATCCGTCAGGGAGGCACGTGTGGTGTCTATCAACGCCTTGTGCGAGGACAGGCTGTCACGAAGCCCCTGGAGATATGCGGCTGTCTCATCCTTCCTGGTGTTGAGCATGTTCTGCTGCTCAGTCTTTTCCGTGATGGCCGCAACCACGCCCTGTAGCTCCTGCTCTGTCTGCTGTGCCTCTACCTCCATGTAGTGCATCTTTTTGGCGAGTCTGTCACGTTCTTCTGTGAGCTTCTTGAGATTGAGGCGAAATATGGACACCTCCTTGTCCAGGGTCGCCAGTTGCTCCTGCACCTGCTGTTGTTCCGTGCGCAGCCAGTCCCGCTCCGAAATGGCAGCAGCAAGCTCCTTCTCAATGCCGTCAAGTGCCTCGGCGCTGACAACAAGCCCTTCCGTCAACTCCCGGATGGTCCTCAGATGTCTCAGCACATCGGTGCCCTTACCCGTGGTGAGCACCCCGCTAAAGTCCAGGACATCACCATCGAGCGTTACATAATGCCTGCCCCGGCCATAGCCATTGCCCCTGAACAACTCCAGCGCCCTGTCAATGTCGCTCACGATGACAAAGTCCCCCAAGAGTTGGTTGACTATCGCCCCGTATGCGCCATCGACCCTGATCACATCCAGCGCCATGACGTCAGGCCCACTCTCTCGTCCTGTCCCCCTCCCCTTGTGGGAGGGGTTAGGGGAGGGTGATTGGGGAGGATATAAATCCAGCGAGATCAGCGCCGTCCTGTCCCACGCATGTTGTTTGATAAATGCCACCGCACCCTTGAGTTCGTCTACGGTACCGAGGATGACCCCCATGACCTTGTCAGACAGGGCACTCTCTATGGCTATCTCATACTGTTGTGGCACTTCCAGGGTTGCAGAGAGCGTTGTTATAGTATTAATGGCACCACCAAAGTCCTTTTCATGCAGCGTGCCGGCGGTTACCTCCTGCAGGGACTTGAGCCTGGCCCTGTCGGAGGCAATCGACTCACGTTTGGCAGCAATCCCCTGCCTCAGACGCTCTATCGACATGTCCGACTGCTTGAGCTGTGTGGTCAACAACTGTTTCCTCTCCGCAGCCAGGGCCAACTCCTCCTCAGTGGTGGCGATGTCCTTTTGTGCGGCCCCGATGTCGCCCTCATGCTTGTTAAGCGTCTGCTGCGCACCCCTGAAGAACCCCCCGGAGGACTCCTTCTTCTGCTGCAACGCACCCAGATGACCCTGGAGCGTGGATATTTCGTTGCGGACGTTGCTGATCTGCTCGGATAGCTGATAAAAGTCCCGGTTCTTGTCCCTGACCTCCGCCTCTATGGCGGCAAACGTCTGTTCGATGCCATCGATTTTGGCCTTATCACCCTGATACTCTGCCTCGACGATTTCGATCTCACGTTGCAGCTCAAGCTCGACCTCGGAGAGTTCCTCCATCCTGTCAATGGTCTCGTATTGCTGCTGGAGATAGTCGGTCTGTTGGGCGCTGAGGCGTTCGATGTGACTGAGGATGTTGCTCAGGGCAGAGTCCTTGACGGCCATGTCCTTTTCGGTGCCGGAGAGGCGTTTTTCCATCTCCGATATCGCCGTGAGGGTCTTATCCAGCACCTGTTTCTTGTCCCTGAGTATGGCGCCGTGTTTGACCTTCAGCTCTTCGTTGTGTGCAACTTCGGTGCCGAGTTCGGCAAGTCTGGCGGAGTATTTGGCATGTAGCAGATCGAGGGCCTTGTAAGCGTTGTCAAGAGTCTCGTAGTCACGCCTGGCAATCCGCAAATCTATCGAGCTTAGGCGGTCAACGAGGGCCTTATACCTTTCGGCCTTTTTTGCCTGACGCTCAAGCGATCCCACCGAACGCTTTACCTCGTTGACGATGTCGTTTACCCGTTCAAGGTTCGCACCGGCCCGCTGCAGCTTTGTCACCGCCTCGGACTTCCGCACCTTGTACTTCATGACCCCGGCTACCTCTTCTATGAGAAACCGGCGTTCGGCAGGTTTTGCGTTGAGTATTTCGCTGATCCTGCCCTGCTCCAGGATGGAGTAACTCTTTACCTCAAGGCCGGTATCCAGGAACAACTCTCGAACGTCCTTGAGGCGACTCTTTGTCTTGTTGATGTAGTACTCGCTCTCACCGGAGCGATACAGCCTCCTGGTTACCTCGACGATGTCCGATTTGTCGGGGGACGGTTTGCCGGAGCCGTTATCGGATGGTTTACCGGAGCCGTTGCCGGAGACCTCGATGCCGGATGCCTCGGTGCCCCTGATGTCGGCCAGCGACAGGGTGACCTCGGCCATGCCCTTGGGGGCCGTGTCGGAGGTGCCACTAAAGATGACCTCTTCCATCTTATCCCCCCTGAGGGTCTTTGCGCTCTGCTCACCCAGCACCCACCGGAAGGCATCCACGACGTTGCTCTTGCCACTGCCATTTGGACCAACTATGCAGGTGACCCCCGAGTGCATGGTAAAAGATGTCCTTTCTGCAAAAGACTTGAAACCATTTAATTGCAACTTTACAATTTTCATAAACTATGTTATACTCATGTGGCTAAAATCTCATGTGGATAGATTATTATAATATATAGACAAGGTAGTAGTATATATCATATGTACTTGCTAAAAGCAACTATCATGATCTAGGTAGATTAAGGGTCTCATTAGGAAATGGGATTTTGGCGGAATCTCTATATACATTTAAATAAGGAGGTATTACATGGGTAAGAAGTACGAAACACCGTTACTGGACGAGCTGAAAAAGGGTGCCTTCCCAAGCTTCGTCACAGAGATGGAAAAGGCAGCCGGACACTCGGACATGGCTGCCGACTTGCTCGGTCTGGTGGAACTTTCTTTCAAGGAAAAGCAGACCCACTGGAAGCACGGCGGAATAGTTGGCGTGAGAGGTTACGGCGGTGGAGTTATCGGCAGATACTCCGACATCCCGGAGAAATTCCCCGGCGTGGCACACTTCCACACGGTCAGAATTAACAGTCCATCGGGATTCTTCTACACGTCTGCTGCCATCAGGCAGGTATGCGACATATGGGACAAGTACGGAAGCGGTTTGACCAACATGCACGGTTCCACGGGCGATATGGTTCTGCTTGGCACCAAGACGGAGAACCTGGAGCCGATTTTTGCGGAGTTCTCCTCAAGGGGCTGGGACCTCGGAGGTTCCGGTTCGGCCATGAGAACACCCAGTTGCTGCGTTGGCAAGGCTCGTTGTGAGTGGGCCAACATTGACACCATGCACCTGACCAACGACATCACCCACCACTTCCAGGATGAGATGCACAGACCCGCATTCCCCTACAAGTTCAAGTTCAAGGTGGCAGGCTGCGCCGTTGACTGTATCGCCTCTATCGCACGTGCCGACATGTCCATCATTGGAACCTGGAAGGGTGACATACAGATAGACCAGGCCGAAGTCAAAAACTACAAGGGCAAGATCAACATCCAGAGCGAAGTCATTGACCTGTGTCCAACCGGTTGTATGCAGATGGCCGGCGACGAGCTTAAGATCGATAACTCCAACTGCAGCAGGTGTATGCACTGTCTTGCCAGGATGCCAAAGGCACTGAGACCGGGCAAAGAACAAGGAGCAACAATCCTTTTAGGCAGCAAGGCCCCCATTGTCACCGGAGCCCTGATGTCATGGGTCATCGTACCATTTATGAAGATGGAGCCACCGTATGAGGAGTTCTATGAGCTGGTTGGCAAGATATGGGAATGGTGGGATGAAAACGGAAAGAACCGTGAGAGAATCGGCGAGCTTATCGAAAGAGTCAGCTTCCCGCGCTTCCTGAAAGACCTGAACATTACACCGGTTGCAGCAATGGTTAAAGAGCCGCGCAGGGATCCGTTCTTCTTCTGGTCTGAGGAAGACATTAAAAGATAAATCAATCACAACTTTTTGATAAGGAGGTTTTATACTTATGTCAGAGCTACCACAGAGACAAACGGATATCGGTCCACCCAATTACGAACAGTTCTTACCACCGGTGATAAAGAAGAACTATGGCAAGTGGAAGTACCACGAGATACTAACCCCAGGGTCAATGGTTCACGTCAGCGAAACCGGCGATAAAGTATATACAGTCAGAGTGGCCTCGCCAAGGCTCCTGTCAACGGACACGCTCCGTATCATAGCAGACGTAGCCGAAAAACACTGCGACGGACATCTGCGCTTTACCACAAGAAACAATGTGGAGTTCCTTTTAGATGCGGAGAGCAAGGTTGCTCCCCTCATTGCCGATCTCAAGGGCAGAGGCTTTATGGTTGGCGGTATCGGACCGGGAATCAGCAACATTGTTCACACCCAGGGTTGGATACACTGTCACTCAGCCGCCACTGATGCCTCCGGTCTGGTCAAGGTCATCATGGACGAGCTGCACGAGTACTTCACCGAAAAACAGTTGGCCAACAGGGTAAGGATAGCCGTTGCCTGTTGCGTCAATATGTGCGGAGCCGTTCACTGCTCAGACATAGCCCTCGTGGGTGTCCACAAGACTCCACCGAGAATAGACGACAACAACGTCAAGAATTTCTGCGAAGTGCCTTCCACGATAGCCTCATGCCCAACCAGCGCTATCAGCCCCGACCCCGCAAAGAAGAGCGTCAAGATAAAGCTCGAAAAGTGCATGTACTGCGGTAACTGCTACTCCGTTTGCCCTGCCATGCCTATAGCCGATCCGGAAAATGACGGCATCGCTATCGTCGTTGGCGGCAAGGTCGCAAACCTCAGAAGCGCCCCGACGTTCTCCAAGCTGGCCATTCCCTGGATACCAAACAATCCACCCAGATGGCCAGAGGTCACCGATGCAGTCAAGAAAATCCTCAACGCCTACATCGCAGGCGCCAAGAAGCACGAGAGAGTTGGCGAATGGATAGGCAGGATCGGATGGGAGAAGTTCTTCCAGGAGGCCGATCTCGAGTTCAAGATGCAGCACGTGGACGACTTCACATTTGCTCGTGAGACATTCAGAACCACGGCAGCCTTTAAGTGGACAACATAGACAAAAACCAATGAAAGATTCAGTGCAGGGAATGGGTCGTGGGGTGGAAAAGTATCCCCCACACCTGCCCCTGCCTCTCTTTTAGATTACAAAGAAGATAAGAGGTACCATATGGAAAAAGAAGAACTCAAAAAGGTAATTTATGACCTGGTAGAGGCCTCAACCGGTAAGAAAAAACTCAAACAAACCGATATCCTCAAGAAGGTATCTGCCGACCAGGGCGTGGAAAAAGACGAAGTCAAGGCAGCACTGAGAGAACTGGTGGATGCCGGTACGTTGATTTTTACTTACTTTGGTGGAAGTTACATAGAAGTCCCCCCAAAAGAGAATCCTTAAATCAACCCTTAAAAAGAAAGAAGGGGAGCGGTTTACGGCAAGGGGTGCCTCACCCCCTCCGCCCTCCCCTCAGACCCCTCCCGCATATGGGGCCAGCCCCCTTGACCCCGTCCTTAGCTAGAACTTATGGTTTATTTTGTAGTGTGGTTGGGAGTAATCTATTGCCGTTTTTTAATATATCCTACATATAAGGATTTTGGAATGTGAAGTAAACTTTTCAAAAGTAAATTTCTCTTGACAGCATAATGAATATTCTGTTAGGATAGAAAATATATTTAATGAAGGAGAATTTATGAATGTTGTACAGGATTACACGGGCAGGTGATGGGCAACGTCACAATCAACTGTGCGTGTCGGGATTTAATAACATTAGACAAAAGAGTCCTGTTGTGGTATCCTCTTTAAAAAACATGGTAAAGTTTCTTTTATTCTTTGAAGATATGGATTCCAGCTTTCTCGGGAATGACAATAACAGGCGTTTTACCAGACATGTCATTCCTGCGTAAGCAGGAATCCAGAAGGTCAAAAACATAGTTACCATGGAATATAAAGAAGATATCTGTTGTGTATGTCGGTTTAACCTCATGTGTATTTACACATATGAGGTATGTTATTATTTATAATTTAGGTGTTTTAAAAAAAGGAGGTACAAAATGGGACACACAGATATGTCATGCTTTAAATGTGGGAAACCAGGGAAGGATTACGACACGTCGTATCCGGGGGCAAAGTATTGTCCTGAGTGCGGTATTCATTTATGCTCAAAGTGTGGATACAGTTACACTCAATGTCCTAAATGTGGCAAATACTCACTCAAGTAATCCATTTTGAAATATTAGAAAAGCGCATGAGAAATGTCGGACTCTCTTTAAGACTTGCTAAGTTAAAAAAATCTCATGGGCATTGGAAGGATTATAAAACCGCAAATATTGCTCTTGATCATGGTAATGACGATGTTGCTCTATCATTGATAGAAACAATGGAGTCTACTTCAAATTCGTCATCTAACTCAAATATTTCACACTCCTCTACAATTTCATCATCCGATTCACAGTCTTCTTCTAAAAAAAGAGGTTGGTTCTTTAAGTTTCTTGTTTTTTGTTCTACTGTATGTTTTTTGATACCTGGCGCTGATTATATATTAAGCAACAGTTCATTAGGCGCCGGAGAAAAACTAATGGGATTTATTGTCAGTTTTATTATATCATATTATATAATCTATAAGTTGTTAGACATGTGGAATGAAATATTAGTGGCTATTATACAAATCACCCTTCTTCTCATATTTCTCAAATGGCTTTTCTCTTAATGGACATACTCAATAACCGGTTCTTTCTCAAAAGGTCTTGTAGTAGCAAGGCATCTGTAACACTGGCCAGAAGGAGTCCTTTTGTCTGGTATCTGAAACGGTACACCAGCGTTGACACCGCTTTCTGTGGTGTTTGGATCGGCTAACATTAGACAAAACAATGGCCATAGCGCCTCCCCCTTCTTTTTGCCCGGTCAAATGTGATAGCCGTGGCTTCACCCACAACACGGTTGCCAAACAGTTAAGGAACATGTTATTGTAGGGGCAGAATATATAAGGTAGGATTATAGATTTATGAACATCTCACTTACGCCACAACTTGAAGAGCTGGTTAAAGCAAAAGTAGATAGCGGACTTTATGGTTCCGCAAACGAAGTCTTGTGTGAGGCCTTACGCCTTATCGAAGAACGAGACAGGATAAAATCTTTACGAGTTGAAGAGCTAAGGGTTGAAATAAAGAAGGGCTTGGATAGCGGTGAGTCAACTCCTTTAGACATGGAAGCCATAAAAATGCGGAGCCGTGAACGACTTGCTGCTCAATAAAAATAAACAGACTGGCTGATCTTGAGAATCCTAAAGCGCCCCTAGGCTGAAAATGACCTCAAAGAAATCTGGCTTTATATGGCTCAGGACAACCCTGACAAGGCTGACAAACTCCTTGATGAAATTGAAGAAACAAGCCGGAAGCTCGCACTGTTTACAAACATGGGTAGAAACAGGGATGAAATCTATCCCGGACTGAGAAGTTTCCCTGTCGGTAAATATATTATTTTCTATGTACCAATTAGCGATGGTCTTGAGATTGTCAGGGTACTGCATGGTATGAGGGATATCGTTACATTTTTTTAGTTGTGGCCCACTCTCATTTCTCCCTCTACCTGCCGCTAAAAATGCCATGTATATTGTATTTAAGCCAATCGAAAAATGACGTGAATGTTTCGGAATAAATCTTGTTGCTTTTGCGGAGAATATCCTTTATAATATCCGCATGAGAAGCGGAGATTATGGTTACATACATTCACGAATTACCTGACTGGCCTCGTTTCCAATGGGACGAAAAGCATCTTGCCGTAAAGCTTGCCGCCGTGCGCCACCGACAAGGACGAATGATAGGTCGTCTGGAAAATTTAGGGATCAATCTGCGCAAAGAGGCCTCATTCCGTACCCTGACGGAAGAAGTCATCAAGTCAAGCGAAATCGAAGGCGAAATCCTGGACCGTGAACAAGTGCGCTCCTCGCTCGCCCAACGCCTTGGTATAGACATCGGTGCGCTGACGCAAGCGGATCGTGATACCGAAGGTGTCGTCGATATGATCCTTGATGCAACGCAGAATTATAACAGTCCTTTGACCGTCGAAAGGTTGTTTGGCTGGCACGCAGCGTTGTTTCCAACCGGCTATAGCGGTTTACACAAAATCTCCGTCGGCAAATGGCGCACGGAGAAATCGGGGCCGATGAGGGTTGTTTCCGGCGCTGTCGGCAAGGAGCGCATTCATTTCGAGGCACCGGCTGCTAAACGACTTGCCAAGGAAATGACTACTTTTCTTAAATGGCTCAACGGCAAGGCAAACGGAACCGACATCGATCCGGTTTTAAGGGCTGCTATCGCACATCTATGGTTCGTTACCATTCACCCGTTCGAGGACGGCAACGGGCGTATCGGCAGGGCCATTGTCGATATGATGTTGGCGCGCTCGGAACAGAGCAGTCAGCGATTCTACAGTATGTCAGCGCAAATCCGCAAAGAACGCGGCCAATATTATGACTATCTCGAAGATGCCCAAAAGGGTGATCTCAACATCACCAGGCACCTGGAATGGTTTCTCGATTGCATGGATCGCGCTTTTGACAACGCCGAAATCATTTTGAGGGATGTTCTAAAAAGAGCCGACTTTTGGCAACGCCATAGTGGAGAAAACTTTAACGCTCGTCAGCGCAACATCATTAACCGGCTGCTGGAAGGCTTCGAAGGCAAGCTGACGTCATCCAAATGGGCTAAAATAGCCAAGTGCTCGCAAGACACCGCAGGGCGAGACATTTACGATCTGATCAAGCGCCACATCCTGAAAAAAGATGCCACTGGAGGTCGCAGCACCAGCTACTCGCTACTGGAAGATAAATAACGGAGCATAAATGTTTAGAACATTAGGGTTAAGAATAATGGGGTCAAGGGGACTTCTTCGTGGCCGGGGCGCCTCGCCCCTCCCCTTGCGGGGGAGGTCTGAGGAGGGCCAGGTGCGACCTGGAGCGAAAAAGAGGCGGCTCCGCCCTCCTTCTTTTCTTCTGTTGTTATAGCTACTTATACTATTCTGCTTAACTTATGAAATGTAAGAATAATGAATTGAAAGACAAGTCTCGTAAACCATTTTGGATGTTACAATATCCGGAACGAGTTTTTGTTTTTTTCGCAAGTTGTTTTGGCGTGCTGTTTTTGTTATTGG
The DNA here is from genome assembly GCF_000714715.1 of Candidatus Magnetobacterium casense. Classification (GTDB taxonomy): domain Bacteria; phylum Nitrospirota; class Thermodesulfovibrionia; order Thermodesulfovibrionales; family Magnetobacteriaceae; genus Magnetobacterium; species Magnetobacterium casense. The sequence goes on along the minus strand of NZ_JMFO01000008.1, from coordinate 66,033 downwards.
TCCCGCCGTTTCAGTCTCCCGATGAATACGCCCATTTTTACAGGGCTTATCAGATTTCTGAAGGTCGCATGGTTGCAGAAATAGAGTATGATTACATCGGAGGTTACCTGCCTGAGAGTCTGCTGACAACTGCAAAGGGCCTCTCTAAAGGGATTCCCTATCCTTTTGCAATGGGAGTTTCGGTAGATGCCCATTTTAATCAACATGAAAAACTCACTCTGAGCGACGCTACATCTTTGCTCAAACTCCCCGTTAATAGTCAGCAAAGGGTGTTTTTGGCTTTTCCAAATACGGCATCCTACAGTCCCATACCATATCTGCCACACCAATTGGGTCTTATGCTCGGAAGACTGTTTAACCTCTCGCCGATATTACTGTTTTATGTCGCCAGGGTATTTAATTTACTCGCGTGGATTTGTCTTGTCGCTCTTGCCATAAAAATCATTCCGATTTTGAAGCGGGTGTTTTTCTTGTTGGCCCTGACCCCCATGTCTCTGTTTATAGCCTCCACCCTCTCTGCTGACGCTTTCACAAACGCTATTTCGTTTCTTATCATCTCAGTGTTCATTCGCTATGCCTGCGATAACGACAAGGAGATCAAAGCCAATGATATGTTCATCCTTCTTGCGCTATCCATACTCCTGTCTCTTTCAAAACAAGGTTACGGCCTGATTTTGTTCCTATTTTTTCTGATTCCTGTCGATAAAATGAAGACCATCAAAGCCGGAAAATACAAACACATAAAATACTTGTCCGTCTTTATTGCTTTAATATCGGTTAACCTGGTTGTAGCGGCGTTCTGGTCATCCGTAGTGAGAGACATAGTGATGATACCGCTTAATTATGCCCCCAACATGTCAGCCCATCAACAGATGAACTTTATCCTCTCTCACCCATTAACCTATTGTAGCACAATTGTAAATACATTCATGAGACGTCATTTTTATGCAGATCAACTAATCGGAGTCCTGGGATGGCTGGATACGCCTATGCCGACATTTATCGTATACTCGTATTTTATGGTGCTTGTAGTTGTTTCGCTTATCGAAAGAGATAAACTGTGCGTTATATCAAAGCTCAAAAAGATTCTGATTTTTGTCACCATGCTTTCAACCATACTCGTAATTAGCACAATAGGTTATTTATTCTGGATGCCGGTTGGAGCCGATTCAATAGACGGGATTCAGGGGAGATACTTTATCCCCGTGTTTCCTCTGTTGATGCTACTGCTATATAACACTGCAATATCCAATCAGAGCGTAATCATTAAGAACATCGTATTTGAAAAACACGTAAAGATTATAGAATATCTCAGGAACAATGATACCGTGATTAACCTGTTGGTTGTTTTTTATAGCGTTGTTACGTTAAGTTGCACATTATCCGTATTAGTTCAGAGATATTGGTCTTAATTTAATTATAGCTGATTTAGATAGGTTAGGGCAATAGCATTTGACCGTAATCGAAAAGAAAGGGGAGGGGTGAGCTTTGTGTCTTAACTCAATAGAATTTTCACGGTAATATGCTATAATATATCCCTATACTAAATGATAAATGATCCTGCGTCATTAAAGACCTATCTGGAGAAGGTCTCGGGTAAGGCAGTGACCGTTAAGGTTACCGATAATGTCACCTCCATGCTCTCAGTGAGACCAGGCGTCAGGGGGGTGGTTGTACGCATCAATAAGATGTTCCTGGATGCAGAGCCGGATGTCATAAACGAAATAGGCTCTTTATTGAAAAACACAAAGGGCAAGACCCCCCTTATCAGACAATATATACGCAATAACTCAAATCGCATCAAAAAGACCACCCACAGGACAATATTTATCACCCACCAGGGCAAATACTATAACCTGCTTGACATCTACAACAAGATAAACGATCAGTATTTTGGCGGCAGCATCAATGCCGTCATAACCTGGGGCAAGCGCACCCGTAAAATGCGTGTCAAGACACGACGTCTTGGAAGCTACCACAGTTCCACCAACGTGATCCGTATCAGTCCCGTCCTTGATAGCATCAAAATTCCAAGATACGTGCTTGAGTACGTGGTCTACCACGAGATGCTCCACACCAGGATTAACGTTGCCCCCTGTAGTGGCAGACGGCGCGTCCACTGTCGTGAATTTAATCAGCGGGAGAAGCTGTTTATCGATTATGCCCCCGCAATTGCCTTTCTGGAGGCAAATACGTTTTAAAGAGGATACGTTAAGTGTCTATAGCGGTTGAGCTATTATTCTTCTTGTAAACTCCATTTAGTTTGGTATATAATAAAACATGCAGTTTGCAGATGTAAGGAGCGACATAGCGTTTAGGAAGATATTTGGCAATGAGGCCCAAAAGGGGATACTCATATCGTTTTTAAATGCAGTATTAGACCTTAGCGGAGACAGGGAAATAGAAGACTTGTCTATTCTGAATCCGTATCAGACACCACAGATAACGATCCTGAAAGAGACTATCCTTGATATACGTGCGGTAGACAAGCGTGGTATAACATTCATCGTAGAGATACAGCTTCAAAAGAGGCGCGGCTTTGAAAAGCGTGTGTTGTACTATACAAGTAAGGCCTATGTTGCCCAGTTGTCAAAAGGTGAGGATTATCCTGCTTTAAATCAGGTGATATATATAGGCATCCTGGATTTTGACATCTTTGAGGGCGATAGTTATATTACAAGGCATATGATATTAAACACTAAAACTCTCAAGCAGGAGTTGAAAGATTTTGAGTTCAACTTTATAGAGTTGCCCAAGTTTAAGAAGACGGAGGATGAATTAGAGAGCGTAGTAGACAAGTGGATACATTTCATCAAAAACGCTGTTTCCCTGGAGATGATACCCAAGAGTGCAGACTTTGATGAGATACAAGCGGCCTACGATACAGCGACCATGATGCTCTGGAGTAAGGACGAGCTTGAAATCTATGATTATTGGCAGATACGATTGCAGGATGAGAGGGGTGCGATAGAGTATTCATTTCTTGAGGGCGAACGCAAGGGCAAGATCGAAGGATTACTTGAGGGCGAACGCAAGGGAAAGCTCGAAGGATTACTTGAGGGAGAACGCAAGGGCAAGCTCGAAGGATTGCTTGAGGGGGAGCGCAAAGGGTTGCTTGAGGGGATAGAGATGGTGCTTGAGATGAAGTACGGAGACAGAGGGACTGCCCTTATGGGGCGTGTCAGGGGGCTTGGAACCATAGAGGCATTGGAGAGGTTCAAGGGGCTGTTAAAGACGTCTGCCTCCGTAGAGGAGTTGGAGGGGTACTTCGAGTGAGGGAGAGATGGTCATTGCCCCACATCGTGAGAGTATGCTACTATTAAAATAGCTGTATTACAAAATTATTAAGTAACTAAGGAGGGTAACATGTCAAAACTAGAGGATGCAATTGGTATAGCTAACCCGCAACATCCCCACTGCGCAACGGTTCTCGTACTAGATACTTCCGGTTCTATGGACGGTGTAAACATCAATCAGTTAAACGATGGGGTGAGGTTTTTTAAAGAAGACGTGCTTGCAGATGAACTGGCAAGTAAACGTGCTGATATCGCCATAATATCATTTGGTGCAGAGATAAAAGTTGTTCACGATTTTTCATCGGTAACTATGCTGCCTGACATTGTTTTGGATGCCAATGGCTTAACCCCCATGGGAGACGCCTTGCTCCTGGCTATGGACATGGTAGAGCAGCGAAAAAAGGAGTATAAGAACACGGGCGTAGACTATTATAGACCCTGGATTTTTATGATTACCGACGGTGGGCCCACCGACATGAATTACGGTGACTCAAAGTGGAACAATGTTGTGCAGAGGGTTCACGATGGCGAAAAGAGTGGAAAATTTATGTTTTTTGCCGTAGGGGTTGATAGTGCCGACATGCAGACATTGCAAGCAATTGCCAGTCCAACAAGACCTCCCCTTAAACTCCAGCAGGGCAAGTTCAGAGACATGTTTAGCTGGCTTTCCAAGAGCGTTCAGGCAGTATCTGGTTCAAAACCAGGTCAGCAGGTTGCCTTGGCCCCTCCCGGGTGGGGTTCTATCTAATGAGGTGGACATGACAAAAGCTTTAAAACCACCATACATATTTGGAGCCTCAGTTATTGGGCCTCTCCATGTCCCAATGGGGATTCCTTGCCAGGATGCCTGTGCTTACGAAGTATTTAAAGATATCGGTTTGATAGCCGTTGCCGACGGATTAGGCAGCGCCCCGAAATCGGATATCGGTTCAAGACAGGCGGTCGATGCCGCAATTGAGGCAGCAAAACAACACTTAGTGGCAAATGACAACGGTGAGCATAGCCTTGGTGAACTTACAGGAAAGATGATTTTATCTGCACGGGAACAGATTGAAAAAACTGCTGAGAAAGATGGCTATAAACTACGAGACTTGGCAACAACACTTATCGTTAGTGCGTTTGTAGGAGGCAGTGTGTCAATAGCACATATAGGTGATGGCGCGGTCATAGCGAAAACTGACAAGGGTTTAATACTAGCCTCTGCCCCTGAAGAGTCTGAGTACGCAAACGAGGTCGTACCGCTTACAAGCAACAAGTGGAACGAACACACCCACACAAGCAGCATAAAGAACGCGTCGTTTATAGCGCTTTTTACTGATGGATGCCAGAGGGCGGCTCTTAAAAAGTCCCCGCTTGGCTACGAACCGTTTAATGGATTTTTCGACCCCGTCTGTTCATACGCTATCAAAATTGAAGAGATCGAAAGCGCTAACGAAGAAATCAAAGCGCTTCTGTCTTCACCAAAGATGAATGAGCACTCAGATGATGACAAGACATTGGTTATAGCGATCTTAAAAACAGTGAGGGGCAATTCAACCGATGGGTACTCTGACAGTATATAATCATAACGGAGCGTCCCTGAATCTCCGGAAAAGCAATAAGAGTGGTGGGGAAGGTACATTGTATTTCGTACATGGTAACAATAACGAGGTGGCAAAGATATATCACAATGCCAAGGTTAACCGTGAGCTGGCCGACAAATTAAAGGTAATGGTACACAATCCACCCGATGACCCAACGGTGAAAACACTCGGACACAGGTCTATTGCCTGGCCTTTGAACGTCTTGTATTACGACTACGCCAGGACCAGACTTGCGGGATATACTATGCCGCTAATTGACACCAACGGGACCGGTGGGTTTCAGGAAAGTCACAAATACTATGACCCAGACGATAGAAGGCAATTATTCGGAGGTGGTTTCACCTGGAAGTACCTGATGGTGACCGCAATGAACATATCCAGCGCCATAAATGCCATTCACGCAAAGGGTCACTGTGTAGGCGACCTGAGAGAGAAAAACATACTGGTGTCTCCAAAGACGTTGATAACCTTTGTAGATTGTGATTCATTTCAGGTGTTCGACAGCGTTTCCAAAACCACCTACTACACCAGGGTTGGTACTGGAGAATACCTTCCACCGGAGTTACAATCCGCGAATTTCAACAACAACCTCGGCAGGCTTTATTCTGACCTTTTTGCGCTGGGCGTCATTGTTTTCAAGTTTCTGATGATGGGAGTGCACCCATACCAGGCCATGGGGATACTTGTTGACGATGCACCTTCGACGGAGGATAAGATAAAAAAAGGGATTTTCCCGTATACTGTCAACTACTCAAGTATCAAACCGCCTGCGTATGCTCCCCCTTATAAAATCATTCCTTCCAGCATAAAGAAGCTCTTTGCCGACTGTTTCGATGGCGGCCATAAAATGCCATTTACAAGACCTACGGCGCAGGACTGGTACTATGCCCTCAAGATGGAGAGCGAACGAATCAAGAAATGCGGCAATAATACAAATCACCACTTTGCTTATGATCTGCAATCCTGCCCGTGGTGCAGTATAAAGGAAGACTACTTCCCCGGCAATGGCAATATAGGCAGCCAAGTCACACTCCCTCCTCCAATTTTAAAGAAGAGTGCGAAAATCTATGGCATATCATTCTGTACTGTCTGTGGTGAGAGGTTGGAACCCGACTTTGAATTTTGCCCGGGATGCAGAACAAAAGTGGAGAATATGCTTTAGGAGAGATAGAATTTAAAGCACTGATAAATATTGGAGGGATTTAAGAGATGAAGTGTCCTAATTTCCAATGTGGCAGAGACATTAGCAAGCCGGGTAAATTTTGTCCCTACTGCGGCACCAGCATGAGTGTATCCGCATCCACCCAGCAAGCAGTTAAACCACAGCCCATGCGCACACCCACAAGGTTTGTGGACAACGGCGACCAAACAATAACTGATACATCAACCGGACTGATGTGGACAAAAGACGCTAATTTTGTAGGTTGGAAGACTTGGCAAGGGGCGTTAGACTATGTCGCCTCGATGAACACCGGGGCTGGTACGTATGGTTACATAGACTGGCGGTTGCCTACTATCCAAGAGTTGTATACCCTTTGTAGGAAAGACGGGTCTCAGGTGGGTTTAGATAAAATGTTGAGTAATGGCAAAAGGGGATATTGTAACGGTGTGGCTGTTGATGTTGCATCATTGCTTGTTAATGCTGGCTTTACAAATGTGCCATCGGGCGGCTACTGGTCATCTACGACCGTCGCTAGCGATACGTCCCTCGCTTGGTTCGTCTACATGGGCGTCGGCGTCGTCGGCGCCAACCACAGGTCCAACCTCAGCTATGTATGGCCAGTTCGTTCCGGACATTGATGATTGGGTCATTTGGTTATTTGGGTACAGGGCGGAGCCCTGTCGAATTTTTTTTGACAAACCGTAACTGTACTAAGGCGCCTATGTAATTTGACAATATCACGTTTAAGTAAACATAGGGATTGTCTGAACCAGGGATTGATCACGTTGCTTCCGACGGTCGCAGGGCAGATTAAAGGATTTACAGGAAAAAAATTAAGGAATGCCTTTATCCTAATCCTGATAATCCCCGATAATCAAATCGCTCCTTACAGTCGCCAAGCCGCTAAATCGTGGTTCAGACATCTTTAGTTGCATAAATTGGAATATGACATTATCCTCTTAAAAAAGCAGGGTAAAATTTATTTCCCGGTTAAACCCTCATGAATAGGGAGCATATTCACCCCCGCACATGAAAATGTATTTTCACGGTAAAAGGCATGGATTCCTGCTTACGCAGGAATGACATTTATAGGCGTTCTTCAAGTGTGCCTGCCCCTGGCTCGAACAGGGGTCATTCCTGGCTTGACCAGGAATCCAGGACGCGTAAAAGTATAGTTACCGTGAAATATAAAGAGAATACGTTGATTTCATTATTTGCAGTTATTTGTGGAGGTATTTCTGTGCCCTTTTGCTGGCCTCCAGACGCAGGTCAACGATGTTGTCTGCCTCATCGACGATCTCCACCTTCATGATCTCCTCGACGATGTCCTCAAGTGTGACGATGCCAACCAACATGCCGTACTCGTCATAGACGACGGCGAGGTGATTTCTGCCCTGTATTAGTTCGTTCATCAGGGGGCCGAGTTTTTTGGTCTCGGGGATGATCAGCACCTTGTCGTGTCTGTAGACGTCTGAGACACTGGAGTCAGGCTCTACGGCTATGAGGTCCTTGGCATAGAGCAAACCGATTATGTTGTCGGACTTGTCCCTGTAGACGGGGATTCTGGTAAAACCGTTTGCCTTGACCTCCGAAAGGGTCTTGTCATCCAGGATGGCATTTACTTCGAGGCTGAACAGGATGGAGCGTGGGGTCATGATATCGGCAGCGATCTTGTCCGAGTACGAAAGCGCCCCAAGTATGATTCGCTCTTCGTTGGCATCGACGCTGGACTCCGGGCGGTCCTCGTGAAACTTGATGATTTCCTTAAGCTCCTGTTTGCTCCACACGGTTGGCACCTCGGCACCCAATGCCCTGTCAAGCAGCCTCGAAAGCGGATAGGCAACCGGGTATAAAATAAACATAAAGACCTTCACCAGCCATATTGATCTTGCCCCAATCTTTAATGGATACCGTGTGATCATGGCTATAGGCAAAATTTCTCCAAAGATTACAATCAAAGAAGTGGCAATAACTCCGGCAATAAAACTATTCACTACCGTAGTCCAAAATATTGAAAGCGCACTGTTAACGGCAACGTTGCCAAGCACCAAGGTACACAACAACTGATTGCCCTTCTTTCTTACTGCATAAACCTTCCTTGCATCCCTGTCACCCAGCTTAATTTTACGTTCCAACTCGGTTGCGCTTAAACCCAGCAGACCGTTTGTTAAAGCCGCAAACAACGCAGACAGCAAAAGCAACAGGACTATTATAAGATATATCAACTTTTATATTGTATCAGTAACCACGACACGCTATCAACTCAGGGACTCCTAAGCCCCAAACCAGCCTCTGAGCTTATTCAAGATATTTCAATGCTGTCTCCTCGGAGTCGTAGACACTAAAGAGGGTGTTGTAAAAGCCGGCCATTTTAAATATCCTCTCTATGCGTTCCGTCATGGCAACAAAGAGGAGTTTTCCCCCCTGCCCCTGGAGCTTTTTTGCCGGTGCGATAAAGCTGCTGAGGCCGGCGCTGGAGATAAACTTCAGACCGCTTACGTTAATTATAAAGCGCGTCTCTCCATTGGCCATACACTGCTCAATGGTACTGGCGAACTGTCGTGCGGTGGAGCTGTCGAGACTACCTTTTATGGCCATAATCGTTGCGTTGTTTTTTTTACTGGTCAGGATTTCCATATTTCCTCCATTTTGATAGTTATTGCATCAGGTCTTTGATGAGTGTCAGCACTCCTATGCCATTTTTGTGTTCGTAACTCATCTCCTCCATTATTTGCCTTATAAAGTGTATACCCATGCCACCAGGTTTTCTGTCTGCAAGGTTAGAGGTAAGGTTCGGGGCAGGCACGGAGTCATAGTCAAAGGGACGTCCTTTGTCCCTGATGGTGATTACGAGTTTGTCGTCCGTCAGTGCAACGCTGAGATTGATCCATGCTTGTTGGGGGTCATCATATGCGTATTTTATAATGTTTGTGCATGCCTCCTCAACGGCCAGTTTTGAGTCAAACCCGATGTCTTCGCTCAGGCCAAGGGATTGGGACGACTCCGCAATGAAGTCCACGATTGCCGGTATGTTTTCAAGTCCGCCTGTCAGGGTTAGTTCGAAGCGTTTTGGGGATGACAGCTTTCTCATGGCCAGCACCGTGATGTCATCAGCCTGGGGGGCGTCTTCCGAAAACTCATCTACGGCGTCAAGGATGGCGGTAACGAGTCTTTCGGCTGACAACGTGCGGTTTTCATACAGCAATTGTTCGACCCGCCCGATGGAAAAAAAACCGCCCTCTGTATCCCTGGAATCCTCAATGCCATCGGTGTACATAAACAACGAACTTCCCGGGGCGATTTCCACCTCAGAGGACTCGTACAGGGTATCCTCAAGCACGCCCAAGGCCGGGCCTACTGCCCCAGTTACTGGCGATATGCCGTTGTTGCAGAGCAAATAGGGTGGATTATGACCGCCGTTGGAGTACCTGAGATATCCCGTGCCAAGATCAAAGATGCCCAGGAACACGGTCACAAACATGTATGAGCGGTTGTCCGTGCATAGCTCACGGTTTACGATAGTCAATGCCACCTCAGGGGTCACACCGGTCTGTACGGTGGATTTTAAGAGCGTCATGGCCTTTACCATAAACAACGCCGCCGGTACCCCCTTGCCTGATACATCACCAATAGTCAGGCACAGTCTGTCATGGTCAACAAAGAAGAAGTCGTAGAAGTCACCGCCCACATCCCGTGCCGCCTTCATGCAACAATGCAGGTCTATGCCACGGTTGAGCAGGGGCAGGGAAACCCTCGGAACCATGTTCATCTGTATATCGTGTGCCACACGCAGGGATTCCTCAATGCGCCTTTTCTCAAGGCATGCCTCCGTGAGCTTGATCCGCTCCAGGGCCACTGCCGCATGTCCGCACAGTATTTCAAGCAGGCGTTCATCCTGTTCGCCGAAGTTTTTAACGTTGCCGTTTGTTCCGTTGTCGCCCTTTTTGTTGATCACCTGTATGACGCCCATCAGGGTCTTATTGCTGCCAACGATGGCGCTGCAGAGCACCGAACGTGTACGATAACCCGTGCGACAGTCAACCTCGATGTTGAAACGTTCATCTGAATACGCATCTGGGATGTTTACGGTCTTGCGGTGTTTGGCCACGTCCCCGGCTATGCCCTGACCCACAGGCAGACGAATCTCTCTGATACCTGCCAGTCCCTCTGCGATCCTGCTCTTTAGTTCGTTTCGGGACTCATCGTATATGAACAGCGTGGTGCGCTCTGCATCCATCACATCCGTTGTCTTTTTAACAATGACATCGAGCAGGTTTTCGATCTCTATCTCAAAACCAATGGCTCGTGACAGCTCCAGCAGGGCATAGAGCTTTTCCATACAAGCACTGTCACCCGGGACATGTTCATGGAGTTTTTCCATGGCATGTCTTCTGCGATCAAGTTTCCTGGATAGCGGTGTAATCATTAAAGCCACAGATTCATAAGTCAACGGGGTCTTGAGGATTGCACTGACCCCCGCCCGCAGTGCCCTGTCAATACGCACATCATTGGCGTCGTCTACTATCATTACAAAGGGTACACCACGCCAGTCTGATATCATTGCACCGAGCATCCCGCCATCAAAACCAACCGGCCACCGGTCAAACACCACCAGATCATAGCGGATATCCCTCTGATTACCGGCAATATAAGATTGTAACTCCCGTATATCCCAAACTGTCTCAAAGACCAGACGACTGCCATATATCTCTCGCAGTATACAGCCAATACCGGTAGACTCACCACACTTCCTGAGTGCCCCAACCACATATACACGGTCCTTTTTTTCTTCCATAGGAAAACAATAATAAGCTATCATAAGAATGGAAACATTGTCAACTACATGCTAAGGCACTTGTCACAGCAAGAAGGGTCTATTGACTTTACTTTTCTTATGTTATAAAATATATGAAATGAGAAGGAACCAAATGAAGCTTAGGATAAGGAGGGATAAAAAAATAAAGTTATTTGTTAAAATATTGGCATACAATCTGAGTATCAAGAAATATTAAACGTAGCAAGATTAAAAAATGACTTTCAGCGAATTAACAAGGCTTTTAAAAGTAAACGGTTTTAGGGTGATAAAAGAAAAAGGTTCAGTAAGGTATTATGGTAAAACAGGTTGGGAAAGATTAATTAGAGTCGATTATCACGGGTCAAAAGAAGTTCCAACCGGTACTTGTGATGCCATATTAAAGGCGGCAGGCATAAAAGATTGAATCAAATATTGCAGGTAAAAGATGATAGACTTAGACTACACGATTGTAATTGAAGCGACGGATGAGCCGGATTATTTCGGGTTTTACTCCCCTGACTTAGAGGGATTCACTGGAATAGGATATTCTATTGAAGACTGCATATACAAGGCTAAGTGTGGTATGAAAGAGCATGTAGCCCTGCTGGAAGAAGAAGGGCTCCCAGTTCCACAGATAAATCCCAATCCTAAGATCATAATCCAAAACGAACAAGCAATGGCTGTTGTGTGAGCTTGAGTGTATTGTCCTTTAGCTCAGTCTCTATCATTGCAAGGTAAGTCTTTATGGCATCTTTAATATTTTCCTGTGCCTCTTCAAGGGTATCCCCCTGGCTATGGCATCCTCTGAGGAGCGGACAATGTGCGTCATAACCGTATTCGGTTTTGTTTATGATAACAGGGAATTCCATTTATATGCCATGCAGTTAGGATATCAAACAAACAATCTGAACATGTTGCTGATTCCTATAAACCCTCCACCTCTCTTATCTCTATCGGGCCATCATAAATAGCGCCACTGTAGCCATCTATGCTTATAATGTCACCGGCATTCATCGTCCTGCCCTTTAATGCCATCCTGCCCTCACGCTCCATGCAGACCATGTCGGCACAGCCCACCACACAGGTCTTTCCGAGCCTTCCGGCCACAATGGAGGCATGACTGGTGGCCCCGCCCCTTGCCGTTAAGAGGCCGTCGGTTGCCGATACCTCACGGATGTCATCGGGGACGGTGTCGCGCCTGACCAGGATGAGGTCTGTCTGTGGTTCACTTTTGCGAAAACGCTCAATGTCCGCCATCGAAAACACAATCCGACCCGACAACGCACCACCACTGACGCCAATGCCGTGACCGAGCAATTTCGCTGAAATCTCCGGGGTCAGGACAAACCCCTTGACGCTCTGCCTCTCTGATATCTCCATGTCCCTGCTCTGCAATATGTATGTGTCATCGACCGTGGGACTCTCAAACGTGAACTCTATATCCTGCGGATTCCACTGCCGGTCATAGATGAGCTTGTGTGCGACGTCAACGAGCCTCTTGTAGACCACCGGATAGCGCCTCTCCAGCGACATCTCAACCGGTCTGTCCTCGGTAATCGCCTGCAGGGCGGATATCGGCCAGGTCTGCACCAGACCCGCAACCACGTCGTCACCCTGGACGCTGGTGGCGTAATCCCCGCATGGCCGCAGCAGATACTGCGACACCCGCGGGCTGTGCGTAAAGAACACCCCGGAGCCGGAGTTGGCACTGATGTTTCCATAGACCATGAGTTGGACGGTGACGGAGGTGCCCCAGTCATCGGATATCCCGATTATGCGACGGTAGACCTTTGCCTTTTCAGTGTTCCAGGAGTCAAACACCTTGCCTATGGCCACGTAGAGCTGCTCCCTGGGCGACTCCTCTATGGCAACACCACTTGCTATGACCCGGTCCTTGTAGGCAATGGCTATCCTCTTCATTTGCCGCGCCGTGAGGTCCTTTTTGAGGGCCACGCCGTATTTTTTCTTGTAATCATTTATTATGAAGTCAAAGCTGTCTCGTTCTATCCCAAACGACATCCCGTAGTGTTGCAGGAACCTCCGGTAACAGTCCCAGACGAACCACTCATTGCCGGTCTTTTTGATCAACCCCTCAGCGACGGCCTCGTTGATACCCACGTTGAGGTAGGAGTCCAACATGCCGGGCTGCGATATGGCAGAGCCGCTGCGCACCGATACGAGCAGGGGGTTGTCGGGATTACCAAAAGACCTTCCCGTAAGCCTCTCCAAGTTTGCAAGTTCGTTGTCCACCCTCTCCCTGAACTGCTCATTGGCAGGCCGGTAGAGGTCAAACAGTTCCCGTGTCCTGAATACATCCGAGGTAATGATAAACCCCGGAGGGATAGGAAGCCCAAGGGTCTTCATTCTCACCAGGTTAAACCCCTTGTTGCCCAGATGGATTATGTCGGAGGTATTACCGGTGGGATTGGTAATCGAGCAGACGGCCTTTACGGGATTATAGCTGATCAGGAGGTGGTGTTTGTCCTCGGGGATATATTCTGCCTCCGTGTGGAGGCTGTTTAGTATTTTCGTGATAAACAGGTCAAGACTCTGCAGCCCCAGGGACGTTGCAATGGTGTCTCTGAGGAATATCTCTGAAACCCTGTGGAGCATATCTCTCTTCTGCTCCGGCGTGGAAGCGGGCATCAGGTATTTGGGCAGCAAGCTCTCCGGTGTCGTGTGTTCGACAACGGTCTTTAGATTTTCCTTGTGGATGTTGTTAAAATTATCGCTTACGATGTTTCTGACCACCTGTGAAAAGCCCTTAAAGATGTCCAGGAACTGCGTAAATGTAAACCCCCTTATCCTCATTGCGCTCTCCAGGAGATAGAGCTGCTTGTCAAACCCCCGCAGCGGGATAGCGTCTACGCTCAATGCCTGTCTGTATAGCTTGAGGTACTCGTGTATCTTGGTGAGGACGGTACGGGTTATGAGTTTAAAGTCAAAGCCTTCGATCAGCTCCTCAAACAGGACGTTTACGAGGGATTCCAGGCGGAAGGTCAGTCCCAGGGCGTCAAACTTGGTCTCGTGATAGCTGCCGTACATGGAGGGTATCTCCGTGGATATGTGGCGCTTTCTGTAGATGTCTTCCCTGACCTCATAGACCTGATCGGAGAGGATCAGCTCCTTGAGCTGGACGAGGTATGTCAGGATGGCGGAGAGTTTGCTGGTTGTGTGCTCCCCCGACAGGGCACGCAGCAGGGGGGCTGAGTCCGGAAATACGGGTGAGTGTATTTGGCTTATGTAGCTTTCTATGTCATGTGCGCTGGTGCTGTATTTCTGGTCCAGGAGCCTGTAGAATGATATGGTCAGGGCGACCTTTTCGACGTCTGCCGCGTAGGTATCGCCAAGCTCCCTGAGGACTTCACCAAAGTAATCCTCCTGAAAGCGGAGCAGGTCTGAGACCCTGGTCAGGCCCTTGGTCTCAAAGATGTGCTTGAGTGCGACGTGCAGACCGTCTATGAGTGGACCGGTTGTTTGCACCTGGTTGTAGATATCCGGTGGCAGGTAGTGTGCAAGTACCTCCTTGTTGCGGGTTCTCCAGAACTCCAGGGTTGCCTCGGCCAGGGCGGTTATCTTGTTTGAGCTTTCGACGTGGCTCTGTTTTCTCAGGAAGTGGACCAGGGCATCGTTGCGTTTGCAGGAGTCGTCCATGCGGGTTGAGATGTCCCGCAGCAGCCCTTCGGCCCCAAGCTCGTTAAAGTACGTGGGGAAGAGTCGCATCAGTTGCTTGACGAGATTGTATACCGGCCTTATATCAGCATTTAGAAATTCCGTTATATTGCGTGGAAACAGGTCCGTGTCCTTGACGAGTACCCCGCACAGCGACAGGTGGATGATCAGCGAAGAGAGCAGCTTTTTCGAGCTTATCGGATTTAAACGGATTAGCTCCATCCACGTGCGTATGTTTTCTATGTGAGCGGCGTTGCTCTGTATCTGCCAGTCGTTATTGATCCCCCTGAAGTCGGGCGATTGAAATCCAAGGGGGTCAATGCCGTAGCTTAGGAAGTTTATGAGGTCGCTGTCATTGCTTTCGTAGACGCCCTTGCCCATGTTCAGGACGCATCTCAGCACGGTGCTTGGGTAGTGTTGTACGCTGCCCTTGAGGATCGTGAGCGTCTTTTTGATGAGCGCCTTGTTTTGATCAAAATCCTGCTGGTTTATCATCAGCTTTATGATGCGGTTGATCTCCCTGATGGCCTCCTCGTGGATGTTTGAAAGGCCAGGGGTGTTCATTATGTGAAACAGGAACATGATTTCGTAGTTGTACTTGATTTTCTCATCAAGATTGGCACGAGCAATCTTAGGTGGGATATCGTTAAAGAGGGCAACGATGTCTCCGTATCCTGGCAGTTCAATCAGCGCCTTGAGTGTGTTGACGGGGACTGCATCACCGTCCTGTATGATTGCGTTGAGGCTGCCCTGGCACGCCCTGAACTTGTCCAGGGATATCGGCTCAAACATTGCGATTATCTCAGGCGGTATTTGCTGCCCCACCTCCTGCGTCAACCAATCCTTGGGTTCCTTTTCGGTAAGCCAGTAGTCGTATGTATATCTCAGGAAGTGTATCAGCAGGGAGTTAAAGACCTTGAAGGTAGTCTCAAGTTTGCCGGCGTGGTCAACATCCGTCAGTTGCGTGGCGGTGGTGTAGAAATGCCTGGCCAGCTTGTTTATCTGGTAGTAGCTCTTTGCAACGATAATAAACAGTTCATCCGGGAGGTTGTCCACCAGCCTGAGTCCGTGGCTTATGACGGGCAAAAACGTTGGCAGGGCATTACCCGTATCCCGTATGAGTTTTTGCATAAAGAGGTAGAACAGGCTGTAGGCATCCGAGCGAGTGCTATAGTCTTTGGCGTTTGTCATGACGTCCACTATGATATCGGTGTACAGGGATGCGGCCTCCTGCCCTTGTGGGTGGACGGTGAGGTCGTAGAAGTGTGCCAGGCAATACGTCCAGGTTTCCTTGATAATGAACTGCCGGTTCTTGTACGGGTGGCATAGCTCTTTGAGGTACGTATTGATGCCATCCTGGAGGCCGTGGTACTTGGCCATCACCTCCTGGATTGGGTGATATTTTGGGTCAATGGTAACCTCGACCTTGTAGTCGGCGAGGTTTATCGCAAGTGCCCGCGATGTCTTAGCCTTATCAACCATAGAGTTTATTATAGCACAAAGTGGGTCGTTTGAAAACTTTTTTTTTATGCTTGACACATCTGTCTTGTGTGGTTTAATCTATCAGTAGGATGGCTTATAATTTTGATTTACTGTTGACCGAGTCTGCCAGGATACACGGTCATTTGTGTGCCGGTCAGGTGCTTGGCGTGAGGATGTCCATATTGGGGCTTACGCTGATTGGCATAGAGGACCCAAAGGGCAGGGACAGAAAGAATCTGCTTGTCTATGTGGAGATCGACAGGTGTGCCACTGATGCCATTACATCGGTAACGGGATGTTCCCTGGGGCACAGGACGTTAAAGTACGTTGACTACGGCAAGATGGCGGCAACGTTTTTGAACCTCACAACGGGGCGTGCCATCAGGGTGTTGGCCCTTGAGGAGGCCAGGGATATTGCCAAGAGTCGTTTCCCCCATATCGACGACCAGATGCAGGCTCAGTGTGAGGCCTACAAGGTCATGGCGGATGAGGAGTTGTTCCGGTGGATGGAGGTATCTCTGAGCGTCAGGCAGGAGGATATGCCCGGCAAACCCCTCAGACGGGTTGTGTGCAGCGCATGCGGCGAACACGTCTCTGATGCCAGGGAGGGCGTTGTTGATGGCAAGGTGTTGTGCAGGGCGTGTCAGAACGGCGCATATTACACCCTGGCAGGGCAGCGACAGGCATAACAGATTACTCAACGGGTTTATGGCAACAACGAAGGTGCATCCGTTGGCGGTCTGTTTATTAAAAGATACCAGGAACAGTATCCTCACTGTAAGGCAAGAAAGAAAGGGGCGGCTCCGCCCCCCTTCAGAACCCCCCGCAAGGGGAGGGGTGAGGCACCCCGGCCAGAAAGAAGTCCCCTTGACCCCATTTTACCATGCTTTTTTAAGAGGATACAATGAACATATCCCCTCAAGAAACATATCCGACAATTGCTTGACGATGTAGCATACGGGGAGTTTGACGGTTGCCGATAGTTAATGAAGAGATGAGTGATTCAGCGGACTGGAAGGTAGTGATTGCCGGTAGCGATGAGGGTATCTGCAGGGCGATCAGACATGAGCTGGGCGGATATCGCTTCTATGACAAGGGGGTGAGTTTTGTCGTTGCCTGTTCCGTGAGGGATATCGGACAACTGCTAAAAACGCACCCTGACGTGGCCCTGGTTCTGGCGGATGTGGCCCTGGAGGGTGAGGACTCAGACGGCCTGTGTGTGGTCAGGCATATCAGGGAGGGCCTGGGCAACCCTGACGTGCGGATTGTGCTTTGCACTACGCAACGTGGACGTTTTCCCGATGAGGATGCCTTTATCAGCTACGATATACATGACTGCCGGATGGTGGAGGAGTTGAGGGGCAGGGGATTGTTTGCCGTTGTAGCGGCCTCTTTGCGCTCATACATGGACAGGGTCATGTTGCGTGAAAGTCGTCAGAGGTCTCGTGCACTGGGCGCCCTGGCACAGGAGAAGGAACTGCTCCTGGCAGAGATACACCACAGGGTCAAGAACAACCTCCAGATAATTTCCAGCTTGCTGTTTCTCCAGGGCAAGTACGTCAAGGACGAGTGCGTCTCGGAGCAGTTGAAGGAGAGCCGCGACCGCGTGAAATCAATGGCCCTTGTGCACGAGTTGTTGTATCAGTCCAATGACCTGGCAAGTGTGGACTTTGCACAGTACATCAAGATATTAACGAGCGACCTGCTCTACTCCTACGGGGTCTGCACGGAAACCGTAAGCGTAAAGATAAACGTAGACCATCTCTCACTGGGCATTGACACGGCCATCCCCTGTGGATTGATCATAAGCGAACTGCTCACCAACGCTATAAAGTACGCCTTTGCAGCGGATACCACGGGCGTGATTGCGATAGACTTTCACCTCGCACCTGACAACAACTACGTCCTGGCCATAAGCGATAACGGCAGGGGATTGCCCGGGGATATCAGAATCAGCAACAGCAAATCCTTTGGCCTGAAGCTCGTACACGAATTAACCATGCAACAGGATGGCACCATCACCGTAGATAACAGCGCCGGTACCGCATACAGGATTACGTTTCCCAAAAAGGATTGAGGCAATTGCCTTAACACTACAAGGAGGATTAAACTTCTTGTTCATTGAGCTTTTCCTGCACCCACGAGTTGATTAAGCTACCAGCAGAGATGCCGTGTTTTAGCGCAACAGACTGGAGATGTTCCGACAACTCTCTTTCTATGGCATAATAAATAACTTCGGAGTCAATGTCTACCTCAAAATCAACTTTACGGGTTTTATCCCAAAAATCAGATAACTCATGTTTGTCCCAGAACTCACCAATGGCCTTGTAAGACTTTGCCCCTGATACCGAACTCTTAGATTTGCTCATACCTTTTCCTCTCAGAAGACGTCATATCACGCGCCGATACAACCAAAACACTACCACCCTTCTTGTATATGAAGAAGACTATAAGATAGCGCCCATCGCTTGTCTGACCCATTGCTGAATAAACACTCTCAGAAATGCGATACCCTTTCTCAACAAATCTAAAATGAGGTTTATTCAATAAAACCTCTGCTACTTCATTAGTCCTAACATTATGTTTTCGTAATAACTTATCAATTACTTCATCCAATCAGATAATATCTCGTATCTTCAATAGCTACACCTTGTTCGTCCATCTCTGTATTTATTATACCATCTTATTTTGACAATGTCAAATTAACAATGGAGGTATCCTCTTTAAAAAGCAGGGTAATTTTTATTTCACGCTTAAAAGGCATGGATTCCTGCTTTCGCAGGAATGACAGTTACAGCCGTTTTCCAAGTGTGTCATTCTTGGCTTGACCAGGAATCCAAGATGCGTAAAAGTATAGTTACCATGAAATATAAAGAGGATACCAATGGAGCCTCTTGCAAAAGTACATATACTAAAATGACACGGGTTTTTTCAGACATGATAATTGAGTGTGAAATAATGGGGTCAAGGGGACTTCTTTCCGGCCAGGGCGCCTCGCCCCTCCCCTTGCAGGGGGTTCTGAAGGGGCCAAGAGCGTCCTGGAGCGAAAAAGAAGCGGAGCCGCCCCTTTCTTTTTTCTTACGGTCAAAGACTATTGTCCTGCTCTCAATCCTTACCGGATGAACAGCCTCATTAGTGTAACGATGAAACCAGCCTGCGCCACCATCATTGCAGCCACCCACTTTAGCGTATCTACCTTGGCTCGTTCGATCTCAGCCCGCAGCTTTTCGACTTCTGCTTTCATCTCTATGCGCAGTTTTTCTATTTCGGCTTGTAGTTCGGATTGCAGCTTGTTTATATCGCCCTTTGTTGCCAAAGAGGATTCGGTAACGTCTTTTATGACCTCGGCAATCTCCCTGGCCGCTCTCTTGTCGAGATTAGCGTTTTTAAGTCGGTCGTAAATCTTTAGCGTATCTATAGCTGCATCCATTATTTAATTTAGCACAAGCGGCAAACGGATGTCAACTCACGGTAAATTTATTCTCCAGGACAATCTTAAATATCTCCAGTCAAAACTAAAGTTTACTACTGACTGCAAACAAAAAAATTCCTTGACAAAACCATCCTAATATTTATAGCATATTTTAAATCTTAATTCAAACCGTAAACAGGAGGGAACGGTAGCACCACAATCAACCGTGGTTGCCAGTATTTAAGCCACTTTTATATTTTCTTAGTATGGCATTGTTACTGTGCTTAAGCGATGAGACCACACCGGACTGAAGTGCTACCCAAAGTTAATGGATGCAGAAAAAACTAAGGAGGAACATCAGACCATGAGAACAAGGGTTATTATTTTTACGATTGTCCTGGGCATAATACTGAGTATGCCGCTGTGGGCACAGACGTATTACGTCTCCAGTTCCACGGGAGTGGATTCAAATGACGGACTGACACAAACCACCCCGTTTATGTCCGTAACGAAGGTGAACTCGCTCAACCTGACTGCCGGGGATCAGGTGCTGTTTAAGTGCGGTGATACCTGGCGTGTCGAAACCCTGATCGTGACAAAGTCCGGCACGCAGACAAACCCCGTCACGTACTCCTCATATCCGCAGGGGTGCAAGGATAAGCCAATTCTTTCAGGCTCCAGACCAATCAGCGGATGGGAGCCTTATAACGGCAACATATATGTCGCCGACCTGACCAAAGGCAATAACTCCGGAATGTTTACAAGGGGGATCAACCAGCTATTCAAAAATGGCAAACGTCTGAGACTTGGCCGCTGGCCAAACACAGGCGAGGCCGACAACGGCTATTCCACCATCGATGGTGCCCCCGATCTAAAGACAATTGTCGATAAAGAGCTTCCAAATGCGGATTGGACAAATGCAGTTGTCCACATAAAGGGGATGCGGTGGTATATCATCAATCGTGAGGTAACCGGTTCGTCGGGGACTACGTTGTCTCTGGCCGTTGACACGGATTGCTGGAATGGATGCACAGGGTGGGGGTACTTTATCAACAGCCACATGGCTACCCTGGACCAGGACGGCGAATGGTATTATGATAGCGTATCAAATAAGTTGTATCTCTACTCGACCACCGGCAAACCTGCCGATTCGGAGATGGAAGGCTCCGTAATTGTTGACAGCGATACGGAGTTTATGGGTGCAATCATCCTGGGCCTTAACCTGAAAACGCACATAACGGATGTGGTCATAGAAAACCTTGCGATACAGAACTGGTTCGCCAACGGCATTACGCTGCCAATAAACCTCGAAACGGACGACAACACCCGCATCGTCATCAGAAACAACCTCATCAAGGACGTTGATTCAATAGGCCTGAATCTCTCCACGTGGGTATGGAAGGCCTCAAATGGCGCAAGCGGCTGGCGTGGTGGACACAACCAGACCATCACGGGTAATGTCATAGATGGCGCAAATCACTACGGCATAAGCAGCTATGCCTATGGCACCGTCTTTGAAGATAACGAGCTAAGAGACATCGGGCTGGTTGAAAATGCCGGCAGGTCCGGAATCGGTTGCGGATACAACGGCGGCGAAGGGGCTTGCAGCGAAGGTGGCACTGGCATCCGGCTCCGGGTCGATAACGCCGCCTACTCAAGCCACAGCAATACCCTCAGGTATAATCGGGTATTAAGGACGGGATATTCGGGTATCATGGTGTTTGGTTCAAACGAACTGCTTGAGAACAACTATGTCAAGGATGCGTGTTTTTCCAAGGGCGACTGTGGCGGGATACATGTCTATGGCAGAAACAGCCTGTCCTCTACGCCGGCTCACGATGTAACCATACGCAACAACATCGTTGTTGATACCATTGGAAATACGGATGGCGTAATAACAGGCTACAGACCCCTTTTTGGCATGGGCATATATATCTATAACTATGCCAAAGACATAGAGGTAACCGGCAATACGATCATCAATTCCTCAGTGGATGGCATATTGTATGGAGCCTCATCAACGGGGCTTGTGAACAACAACACGATGTATGATAACTCCTCGGGTTCGATGGATACCAGGGGGCAGGCGGGTTTCTATTATGAGGGAGGGACAAGCATAAAGGAATTCAAGGATAATATACTGTACGGGGTGAGGGGAGGAGCCAGGACCCTGGTAGTGTCTGACAAGAACGTCATAACGGCTTCAGACAGAAACTACTATTTTCAGCCCTTCCTGCCAAAGCACATATTTTCAGAGGAGGTATATTCATCAGCAAAACATATGAATCTCCAGGATTGGAGGACATATAGCGGTCAGGATGCAAATTCCAGGGAGAACTGGTTTACGTTGGCCGCAACAGACAAGGCATTATCCGTGATACACTACAACCCCACCAGGGAGGCCAAGACCGTAGACCTTGCAGGCAAGGGGTACTTCGATATAGACCATGGGTTGCTCAAGGGCAGCATAACCCTCAAGCCTTTTGAGTCAAAGATACTGATCGATTGTCAGTGCACCGTATCCGCAACAACACAGCGGTACGATTTTGACGGCGATGGCAAGGCTGACGTGTTGTGGCGCAACAAGACAACCGGCGACACGGCCATATGGCTGATGCGTGGCACGGAGATAACCGGTGGTGACTTTGTTGTCAAGGGGGTTGACCCCGGGTGGGTCATCAGGGCCGTTGGCGACTTTAATGCTGATGGCAAAAGTGACGTTCTCTGGCAGGATACCGCAACCGGAGATGTCTATATATGGCTTGTAGAAGGAACCACGGTTAAGACCGTGGGGAATGTCTTCAAGGGGATGCCGGTTCAATGGGAGTTTGTGGCATCCGGGGACTTTAATGGCGACAAAAAGCTCGACGTCCTCTGGAGAAACACGGGCAGCGGCGACATATATCTCTGGCTCATGGACGGCACAACGATAGCCGGTGGTGGTCACATTGTCCGGGGGATGAGTTCGGATTGGGCGATCAAGGCCGTAGCCGATCTGGACGGAGACGGCAAGAGCGACATTGTCTGGCAACAGGCCACAAGTGGCGACGTTGCAGGGTGGTTGATGTCCGGGTTGGGGATGTCCGGTGGCAACTATATTGCGAAGGGAATTCAGGGCAACTGGCAGATAAATACGGCTGAGGATTTTGACGGCGATGGCAAGGCCGACGTCCTCTGGCAAGACACCACCACGGGCAATGTTGCCGTTTGGCTGATGAATGGCCTGAGCATCAGCAGTGGTGGTTATATAGCACGCGGGGTTCCCGGTAACTGGAAACTCCGTGTGGTTGCCGATTACAGCGGCGATGGCAAGGCCGACGTCCTCTGGCAGGACACCACCACGGGCGATGTTGCCGTTTGGCTGATGAATGGCACAAAGATAACCGCTGCCGGTTATGCCGCACGTGGCATCGGCGGTCAGTGGGAGGTCAGGTAGAGACAGGGTAATAGTTCAGGTATACCTATGGTTTCGCACTTTCTGGATTCCTGCTTTCGCAGGAATGACATAGAACAGCCAAAACTGCCATTTACTGTCATTCCCGCGAAAGCGGGAATCCATTTTCAAGAACTGCATAAAATGCTGGTTTATAAAAAAGTGCGAAAGTATAGGTATACAATAGAAAGATTGCACTGGAACAAGATATTATGGGGTCAAGGGGACTTCTTTCTGGCCGGGGTGCCTCACCCCTCCCCTTGCGGGGGGTTCTGAAGGGGGGCGGAGGGGGTGAGGCACCCCGGCCACAAACCGCCCCTTTCTTTTCTTGCCTTAAAGTTATAATTACCATGAAATATAAAGAGGATACCTTGTCTATGGTTTATCAGTTCTGATGGTGCGTGGCAAAATAAAGATTGCATAAACAGATCAAAATATGGTATAAATTAGAATTCCAACATTAGTTGGAAGAGTGCTCATAGCTTAGGAGGAGTAGTATGGAAGGCTTGAAGAAATTACGGTTTATTAACCTCTTGTTGTCATTGGTAGTGCTGATGGCGTTTACGGTGCCGGCAGAGGTGTTTGCAATAACAAACAGTGAGGAGTGGGGGTTGGCGGATTTTAACTTCACACCGCCCGGTGCACGTGCCAGTGGTATGGGAGGGGCTTTTGTGGCCCTGGCCGATGATGCAACCTGTGCATTAAGCAATCCTGCCGGACTGGCTCAGTTGCCCAGGACCCAGATCGCCGCCGAAGCTACATACCGGCATTACGATGACAAATATGATACAAAGAATTGGCCCGAATTTGACAATCTCACTACCTATACGGATACAAAGATCAAAAACAATACGAGACTGTCTTTTGCCTCTTTTTCAACGCCGCTCTTTGACAACTTTATCAATGTCTCTTTGTTTTATAACAAGTTGGTTTATTCCAATTCCGAATTTGTTTATGGCAGTAACACCCCGGACCGTGAATTTAAACAACCCGGCTACAATAAAGTTGCGGTTGATGAATATGGTTTGAGCCTTGCGAAGGCCTTCTTTGGTGAAAAGCTGTTTGTGGGTGCAGGGTTCAGTGAAGCAAACCTTGATCTGAAGAGCAACTTTGTCTTCAGGCAATACAAGACCACATCATCGGGAACGTACAACAGTGCGGCTGAGTCAACGGGGTCATCTACGAAGATGGCTTACCGTGCAGGGGTGCTTTTTGTACCGTGGGACTTCCTGAGATTTGGGGCTAATTACAGCAGAATGCCGGCATTCAACTATCAGTATGTTTCCAATGCCGTCGTCTCT
This sequence comes from Candidatus Magnetobacterium casense, assembly GCF_000714715.1. Classification (GTDB taxonomy): domain Bacteria; phylum Nitrospirota; class Thermodesulfovibrionia; order Thermodesulfovibrionales; family Magnetobacteriaceae; genus Magnetobacterium; species Magnetobacterium casense. The sequence goes on along the minus strand of NZ_JMFO01000008.1, from coordinate 41,897 downwards.
AACAACTCTGTAATATTCAAGTCTGTGATGGAGTATAAAATACCTGATACCTTTTCGGTCGGGGCTGCCGTAAAACCACTAAAAAACTGGACAATTATCACCGAGGGAAAGTATGTCAAGTATTCAGACCTGATGGATGGCTTTGTACCGACCAAGTGCATCCAATCATCAAAGGGAGGATGTGCCAACCCCGGAGACCTCAAGGCTGAAAACTACGATATCCCCGATATCTGGGAGTTTCACCTCGGAACCGAGTACATATTGTATGTAAAGGAAACCCCGATCGCTATAAGAACCGGTACATACTACGAACCAAAACATTCCCTGTATGCCAATGAAAACACCTCCTACAACGATCTCTACAAAGGCGGCAGAGATGCCTGGCATTGGACAGGCGGTATAGGAACCGTACTCTTTAAGCACTGGCAGATCGATGGCGCCGTTGACCTGGCCAAAGACAGAGACAAACTCACCATCTCTATGGTCTATCAGTTCTAAGGGAAGCCATGCAAGGGCTAGCAGGATTATCAGGCGACCTTGATTTAACGGAAATAATCAACGGAAAAAAGATTGTGCCACCTATATTGGATCAGAGGGGTGCCCGACATGGTGTGTGAGATAGTGTCAAAGGGGACATCGGCAAAAGATATGATAACAAAAAAGGATATATACCAACGATACGGTGTTCCTGAATATTGGATCGTAATCCCCGAGTTGGAGATGATAGAGATATTAACCCTCAAAGACGGCAGATATGAGCTGTTTTCGTATGCCGAATGTTCCGGCGTGGTTAAGTCCAGGGTAATGGATGGCCTGGAGATAGACATTGAAAAAATTTTCAGAACTTAACAACAGATCAGGAGTGTTATGTTGACATTGAGATATATGAGAGTGTGTCTGTTAAACAGAGGCACGGTAACGCTGTTGAGTTTTGTCTTTCTCTTGTGCGGGGTACTGAACTCTTATGCCGTTGCGGGTTCCGTTTCGGCACTGATGACTTACGAAAAGGGTGTCAGCTCCCTCAAAGACGGCAACTGCAACCGTTCCATAATATACTTCAACAAGGCCATAGGGATCGATCCCCAGGACAAGACCCTACGGATCGGGATGTATGACTTCGAATATACCCCTAACAGCAAGTTATCCGAACTACAAGGGCAGTGTCCGCCAGGAGCCGATGTTCAACAGGGGGTTGAGCTTAAAAGACGCCCCCCCGTTGCCGGAAACATCCAGGGAGTCTTTGATGAAAACCTCCGGATCGACATCGATGGACAACCGTTGACTATAGCAAAAAACGGTTATTTTTCTTCCGTGATTGTGCTAAAACAGCAAAGAAAGACCCTCTTATTACAGGTAAATCGTGTGGGGGAAAAAAAGACCCCCTCCGTTGAATTCCCACTGACATCCCTTGGACTATCCGCAGATACCATGACTAAGGACAACCTCTCACACGCTACCCTCTCTGTCTCAGGCAACGTTGCCTACGCCGGCATAGAGAGAGATGAAGTACAGGTGACTATTGACCAGTCTGCACTGTTCTTTGGGCAGGATATCAAGCTGGAATCCAATCTGCCGGTAATCTTTAAGCTAAGGTTTTGATTTGACTCGTGTGACATCAGTATCGGAAAATTGTATCCTCTTAGAAAAACATGGTAAAATGGGGTCAAGGGGGCTGGCCCCCTTGCAGGGGAGGTCTGAGGAGGGGGCGGAGCCGCCCTCCTTCTTTCTTGCCTTAAAGTATAGTCACCATGAAGTATAAAGAGGATACGAAAAATTATTAAATTAAACGTTCTTATGAATATAAAAGACTCTTTCAATAAAGACGTTATATCTCTGATCATTAAAATAGCCATAGTTGCGGCAGCGTTGTTTTTTATCATATCTCAGTTTAACATCTCAACCAAACGTACAATCCGCCTGGGTGTATCGGAGGCAAGGGCAGAGAAATGCAAGACCATTGGCATGTTTACAACCTGCGAGCCAACCCCTACAACACCTCCGCCATCAACACCGGAGCCAACCCCTGCTCACACGCTCAAACCTACACCTAAGCCAACTCCTGCACCAACGCCGGAACCAACACCTGTACCGACTCCAAAACCAACACCGGTGCCTACAGCCATGCCAACACCAGTGCCTACACCAATGCCAACTGTTGTTAAACCTACACCCACACATACGCCTGCGCCAACGCCGGTACTGACACCTGTTCATACGCCAAAACCTACGCGTACACCTAAACCTACACCTGTTTCAAAACCTGTTCATGAGAAAAAAACTACACCAGCGATAAGACTTATACTGACCGGTATCTCTGATGGCATCAGCACTACGGATGAAACTATTAGCATCACAGGCAGTGTCAACACCGATGAACTGAAGATACAAGTCAACATCAACAACGACCCCGTACAGACGGACAACAAGGGTAACTTCAGTCATACGGTAAAGTTGGATATCGGCAAAAACAAGCTCACGGTCACTGCCAGGGACGATTCCGGTCGTGTTGAAACCAAGACATACGTAATCGTCAGAAAAGAGAAGATGCCTCTGAAGATATCGCTCGAATTCCCTGACGAGGACAAGGCAACACTACGCTCAAAACCCGATGAGACAACCCTTAAGGGCAAGATCGAAGGGGGCGTAGGCCAGGTTGTCCTCACCGTTGGCAAACACAACGTCAGCGTCAATAAAGACGGCTCGTTTGCAACCACGGTGACCCTCAAACCTGGCAGAAACGCAATCGACATCGAGGTCGTAGACAAAATAGGTAACCGGGATAAGCAGTCCTGGATTATCTACAACAACATACTGAAATAAGTATCCTCTTTAAAAAGTAGGGTAATTTTTATTTCACGGTTAAAAGGCATGGATTCCTGCTTTCGCAGGAATGACAGTTACAGCCGTTTTCCAAGTGTGCCTGCCCCTGGCTCGAACAGGGGTCATTCCTGGCTTGACCAGGAATCCAGGATGTGTAAAAGTATAGTTACCATGAAATATAAACAACATACTGAAATAACAGCAGAAAGGAAGCCATTCAGTGACCAAAGAGATGCAGATAGCCGGAGAGAGGACTCTCCACGTACAGGAAAGAGAGACCATCTATGATGCCCTCAAGCGCAACGGTGTCTACCTTGCCGCCCCATGCGGAGGTAAAGGCAGTTGTGGCAAGTGCAAGGTCAGGGTGCTTCAGGGGCAGTTTGAAACCAAGGGGTATGGCAGACTCCAAAAGGCGGAGATAGATGCCGGAATGCTCCTGGCCTGTCAGAGCACGCCATCCACTGCACTTGTCATAGAGATACCCAAGGAGTCAAAGCTCATCCTTGGCGGCAGGATCGCCATAGCGGCATTCAAGGACCCCGCCGCATATCTGACCTCATACGGGGTAACGACAGACCCGTTGGTAAAGCGTCTGGCGCTTCCATTGCCACCCCCCTCCATACAGGATAACATCAGCGACCTGGAAAGAGTCAAGCGAGCAGTCAGTGAGACATCGCTGACAATGAGCTATTCCTACGAACTCGTCTCAACCCTGCACGATGTCCTGCGAGAGGGTAACTGGAATGTCTCCCTGTCCTACAGCAAACTCAACGACGTATCGGCTGAGGCCCTGTCCCTGTTTCTGCCCGACAGATGCAAACGCAGGTTTGGCCTGGCCATAGACATTGGCACGACCACCGTGGTCGTCTACCTAGTTGACTTTGAAACCGGCCAGGTGCTCGATATCGGTTCAACGTACAACTCCCAGACCAGATACGGCGATGATGTCATAACGAGAATTGTCTACGCCACCGAGCCAGGTGCGACCTGGAGCGATGCAAATGGTCTTGAAGACCTCAGAGACGCCGTCGTTGGCGACATAAACACGATCGTCAACTCGTTTATGGACAAACATGCCATATCGGGCTGCGAAATAGACGGGGCAGTGATTGCGGCCAACACCACCATGTCACAGATATTCTGGGGACTTAATCCCGCATCCATACGGGAAGACCCCTATATCCCGACGGTCAACATCTATCCGGTGTGGAAGGCACAGGCGGCAAGGCTCTCCATAAATCCGCAGTCGCCGGTCTATACGTCTCCGGCAGTTGCCAGCTACGTTGGTGGCGATATCGTGGCCGGAATATTGGCCTCAAAGCTGTACAAGAGCCCCGAGTTGTCGCTGTTTATGGACATAGGCACAAATGCCGAGGTGGCCATCGGCAACAACGAATGGATAATGACGGCGGCCTGTTCGGCTGGTCCGTGCTTTGAGGGTAGCGGCATACGACACGGCATGAGGGCCACGCCGGGGGCCATTGATTCGGTGAAGATCGACCCCATCACGTTGGAACTCAGCTTTGGTGTCATAGACGGCGTTGCCCCTGTGGGAATCTGTGGATCGGGGATGATCGACGCAATCGTCGAAATGTATACAACCGGTATCATAAATCAAAAGGGCATATTTGTCTCCGACAAGTCACAACGCATACGCCAGGGACAGGAGGGACCGGAGTTTGTCTTCCACCATGATCCGGTACTGAAGAGGGATATTGTCCTTACGCAGGTCGATATTGAAAACCTGATCAGGGCAAAGGCCGCCATCTTTGCCGGTGTTTCGTTATTGCTCAACGAGGTGGGGATGCCCCTTGAGGCCCTGGACAGGGTGTATATCGCCGGCGGATTTGGAAACTCCCTCAACGTACCAAAGGCCATTACGCTTGGCATGTTGCCAGACCTTGACCGTGACAAGTACGTATTCCTGGGCAACACCTCCATTATCGGCGCATATCTGGCGCTCATGTCCGACGAACTCAGACGAGAGATGGAAGACATCGCCTCAAAGATGACCTACGTTGAACTCTCTGTCGTGGGCGGATATATGGATGAGTACATCTCGGCAATGTTCATCCCCCATACCGACATGACGAGATTTCCCTCCGTTGTAAAATAATGCCTACCCATAAATCAAGAAGAGGGAAAGAAAGGGGCGGCGGAGCTTCTTTTCCGCTCCAGGACGCTCCTGGCCCCCTTCAGAACCCCCTGCAAGGGGGCCAGCCCCCTTGACCCCGTAATGCTCAATCCTGATATTACAAATATTCATGCCCATTATTTATCAATGGCCTTAATTTGACAATGTCATATTCCAATTTGTGCAATTAAAGATGTCTGAACCACGATTTAACGGATTAAGGGATTATCAGGATTAGGTTAAAGGCATTCCTTAATTTTTTTCCTGTAAATCCTTTAATCTGTGTAATCCTGGTTCAGACAATCCTCATGTTTACTTGAATGTGACATTGTCAAATTACGCACTCTTCTATAATAAATTGGCATCATTTTGTCAAATTGCTAGTCCACAAAATTGTTTCATAAGCTCTCTGCATTTTGTAATGTTTCTATACAGATGATAAAGCAACAAATCTTTATACAGTTCATCGACTAATGCCATTATCTTTTCAATGGTGTCCAGAATGATATTATGTAACTTCGTTGTTTTAAAATCCTCAAAATCGAAATTAGGGTCCATTAAAACATTTGTATCTATCCTCTTAAAAATAGCATGAAGGAATAACCTGTTTCCATAGATATAGTGGCTCTTTATTCTTCCATTTAGGTTAGGTTGTTTGGGGTTTAAGATTTTGTTTGTTGCTCTGTTTATAATGACGGCTCTTATAACCTTATGAGTCGTTGTTGAATCGTTTATTATATCTGTGTAAGGGCTTTTATTTATATCATCCCACAACTTGCCAATTTCTTTTTTTGCATAAACGGCCAGTTCAACGTTTTGATTAGCACAGGCCAAAGCTACAATGACCTCTTCAATATCAATAATCTTATCATCATCATGTTGAGGTTTCTCAGCAGACCTCTTATAATTATATGTTATACCTTCTAACATAAGTTCCGTATGTAGCCTGCGTTGTTGAGGGTCAAGAAACACAAAGTCTCTTTTCTCTATCTTGTTTTGAGTGTTAGTCTTTTCCGTTATATTAGTTCCGAACTCATCGAGATTATCATTATTCAGTAGTATTATTTTGATTAATACTCTAGTTTGCTTGACTTCTTCCGGATATTTTTCAAGAGCATACCCCAAACTTCCCACGGTTTGTGCTCCGTTTATCACCCTGAAATTCTCAAAAATAAAGACACCTGAATTTCGATCTCCAGCTCCTAAAGCCCTTCTCTCTATTTTATTACATAGGGCTGTAATACCATTGTTGTAGTAAAAAAAATTCTGAAACTCATTAACAACCGTATTAATAATATCACTGTTTATGCTGCTATGACCTAAAAAATCTCTAATGTTTTCTGAAAATAGCCTGTTCCTGTAATTACGCCAAATACTTGCAATATCATTCCCACTAATGGTCCCATATATTGCAGTGTAAGGTTCTTCTACTTTTCCCCAGTTGTAAAGCATTAACTCCGCATTTATAGGAGCACCCTTCAACAATTCAGATAGCGACATATACGCACGTTTTAGTGAAAAAATCTCATGCTCAACTAAACCTACAGGATCATTAAGCTGCAAAATCAAATTGTTTATGATCGATTGATTACTATCAGATAAATTGTTTTGGCCTGTAAATGCAAGAACTATTTTTATTTTTAAACGACCTCCAGTAGCATCCAATGCATCGTTAATATCTTCTTCCTTCATCTTAACTTTTTCGTTAAACCGATCTATCTGAAGCTCTATCAAGTCCTTTATTCCTTGGGCAAACTTGTGAATATCGCCCGAGGCAGGTTCACCCCTGGCATTTTTTATCCATTTTGACTGAATAATCCATAAGAAATTGTTTCTTCTATCAAAATAGATAAGATCAATACCATTATCCCCATAGCCGTCAACTACGGCACCTGCGGCAGTAGCAGATTCAACGCCAGATAACGCCTCCAGCGTATAAGCGGCATAAGCCCTCGTTAAAAAGAAATTCTCTCTTTCCTGCTCACTTCTTGCATCAGATAAATCAATCTTACCACTATAGACATCCTCTATCCTCTTTTGTACCGGTCTTAAATGCAAAATGCTCATAATTTAATCATCCGTCGCACATCATAAGCAGAGATGGGGTCAAGGGGACTTCTTCGTGGCCGGGGTGCCTCACCCCTCCCCTTGCAGGAGGGGTCTGAGGGGAGATCCCCTTCTTTCTTCTTCTCTTCATCTTAGCAGACATAGCTGATGTCCAGGCGCTCGGAGATAGCCGGGTCGCCGGAGCTTATGCCGTCTGACATGCCGATGGGGAGTTCGGTGCTTCTGCCCATTGGGGCGAAAATCTTCTTGAGTTCGACGTCCAACGCCTTGAACACCTCCACGACACGTTCGGCCACCTTGTCCGGATCGAGCCGACGGTAGAGCTTTGGGTCCTGCGTCGTTATCCCGCGCGGACAACGCCCGATGTTACAGACGTTACAGCGATTGTTTTCATCGCCAAAGCAACCAGCAGCCGCCTGCATGATGTACTTGCCTATCGACACCGCCGAGGCCCCCAGCATGATTAACGCCGCAACGTTGGCCGCAAGATTGCCCTGCTTGCCAACACCTCCGGCTGCAATCAGCGGCAGTTCGTTCTGCTTGCCCTGCGCAACCAGGTCCAGGTAACACTCCCGGAGATTGGACGCTATGGGATGTCCCATCTTGTCCATCGAAACGTTGTAGGCCGCACCTGTGCCGCCGTCCTCGCCGTCTATGGACAGGGCCGCCGCATAGGGATTTCGCACCAGATTGTTGAGCACGGCCTTGGCCGTCCTCGTGCCAGATATCTTGGGATACACCGGCACCCTGAAACCCCATGCCAGATACATCGACTGGATCATCTTGGCCACGGCCTCTTCGATTGAATACTTGGTCTGATGTGTGGGCGGGGAGGGCAGGTCTACCCCTTGGGGCACTCCACGGATTTCCGATATGAGCTTTAAAACCTTGTGCGCCATCAACAGACCGCCATCGCCGGGCTTGGCACCCTGACCGTACTTTATCTCTATAGCACATGGGTCGTCCACCATATCCGGCAACGCCCTGATTATTTCGTCCCAACCAAAATACCCCGACGCTATCTGCGGTATGAAGTACTTGATAAACCGTGATTTCAAAAGCCTCAACGGCATCCCTCCCTCACCGGAACACATCACCACGGGCATACCATCGACTTCGTTGAGATACGTAATTCCCATGGCCAGCCCCTCCCACATCGTCGGCGACAACGCACCAACGGACATGCTGCCGATCATCACGGGGTATATCTCCCGCACCGGTGGGATGAATGTCGCACTCTGCGTATCCAGCGTGATGTTGTCACCCTCAACCCGCACGGGCAGTTCATCCGGCGGCAGTATCCTTCCTAAGTAGGTGCGAATGCGAAACTCGTGTCGTCCGGCGTCCAGGGCCGGGTCGGTTAGCATCGATATCCGCGTAAACTTGAGCTTGTCAAGCGTGGAGATCGATGGGTCGTTTCTACGGCCGCCTCTGGTGTGAGGACTGCCTCCAGTGTTCTTATAGAACAGAAACTTGTGGTGCGGATTGAACTCCGGCGCTATAGCCTCGTTCGGACACACCAGACTGCACGTGGCACAGCCGGTACAATAATTGTTTATCTCGGTGGATTGCTTTATGACGGTGACAACACGTCGCTCCGTGCTTGGTGCGGGGATAGGGCCAACTGATTGCACCACCCGCTGGGCTATCACAGACGGATAGATTGCAAACATCGGGCAGACTGCAGTGCATCGACCACACCTCTTGCACCTGTCCTGTTTCCACTGTATTATATAAGGGAATTCCTTAAGCGTTAGTTCATGATTGTTGTCCAACCGGCAAGCTGGTTCCATACCTTAACCTCCTGAGCGCCCGGTGAAACAACTACCATGTCGTATTTCATCGGGAATATATCTTTGTCACAAGCCCGTTGCGGGATGCTTTTGTTGAGTCCGCACTCCTCCGACATCAGCGCCACCTTGCCCTTGACCCCGCCCACGACACCGGGTCTGAGCTTCTTGGCGTCCTGCACCATAAAGCACGAGCCATCGGGCGTAAACCCTATAACGCAATTAGGCCCGTCTATGCACAGGAACCTCAGCGACGTCTTTAGCAACCGGACGGCCTCCCTGTCAGCCCTGCCTTCGATTTCCGAGGACTTCAGCGGCGTGATGACGTCCTTGTAGTATTTAAGCGGGTACCGGAGCGTGTTGCAGACGTAGTGCAGGATGTGGGTGAAGACCTCACTGTCGCTATTGTAGCCCATGTAGCCTGGGAATCCACGGCTTTTGAGGTACTCCCTGATGGGAACAAATGCGGTGTTTTCGCCGTTGGTCATGGAGCCGTAGCCCTGTATAAAGAACGGGTGGCAGGCATAGAGGTTGATGGCGTAGTTGGTGTTTTGCCTGCCCTGGGCAAAGATGAGCTTTGCCTTGATGGTTGCCGTGTCGAGGTTGAAGAACTCGCACAGTTGCAGCGGGTCACCGACCTCCTTGAGCGTGATGACGTCGGGGTAGAACGAAAAGACGATAATCGATTCATCCTCCTGCCCCATCATCCGGAGGGCTATGCGTGTCCTGAGCAGCAGGTCCTCCCTGACCTCCCTGGAGGCATTGGCAAACTGCTGTGGGTACTCGTAGACCCTTGCAAAGTAGTACTCGCGTGCCTTGATCCCCCTGATGGGTTTGAGCTTTGGCGACCACGTGTGTCTGAGCTTAAACCCCTCGCCGTTGAGGTAGTTGTCAAGGGTTTTGAGGCCATGCTTTGAGCATATCCCAGACAGGACGGGGTAGTCCTTGAACTCCCCGAACTCGCTGCCGAGGTCTTTTAGTATCAGCCCCATGCCGGAGCCGTCGTGCCCCTCCTTCATGGTCTCGAGGGCCAGGATGTTCTCGATGGGCGATATGTAATCCGTTGATGATATTGCACTTAATCTGCACATATATGTATTCCTCCCAAGCGACTGTAAGGAGCTGTCCGATTAATAGTTATATTGCTCCCGTTTTACAAGTATATAACTATATAGGCATTGATGCACTTTTGTCAAATAGAAATTGCCAAACAAAAAAAAGAAAGGAGCGGAGCCGCATCTTGACGCTCTCCAGACATTGATATTTTGTTTGCCGTGGTTGTATAATTAAGACATGAGTGTAGTAACGGTACCAAAGGTCTTAAGAGAAAGGTTGGGAGACGAGGCAACAGATGCCTTTATCAGGCTGATAAACGATGCCGGGTTTGACACGAGAAAAGAGCTTGCTAGCAAAGAAGATGTAGCCAAGCTCAAGGAGGAGCTGCGTAGGGTAGAGGCCAGTCTCAAAGAGGACATGCTCAAACTGGAAGCCAGGTTAAAAGAAGACATGAATAAGCAGATAACTGGCTTAAAAGAGGACATGAATAAGCAGATAACCGGCTTAAAAGAAGACATGAATAAGCAGATAACCGGCTTAAAAGAAGACACGAATAAGCAGATAACCGGCTTAAAAGAAGACATGCTCAAACTGGAAGCCAGGTTAAAAGAAGACATGAATAAGCAGATAACTGGCTTAAAAGAGGACATGCTCAAACTGGAAGCCGGCTTAAAAGAAGACATGCTCAAACTGGAAGCCAGGTTAAAAGAAGACATGAGTAAGCAGGTAGCAGGCTTAAAAGAGGACATGCGTAAGCTGGAAGCCAATTTGTTCAAGGTGGAGACTAATCTCCGGGAAGATATAAATTATTTGGAAGCTAAATTAAACGAAAACATAGTAATGATAAAAGGTGAGTTGACGTACATCAAATGGATGATGGGTACGATGATAGCCTTGGTTATTGCGGTGCTCATTCTTGTGATGAGGACGTTCTTCAGGTAACACCCCTGCCACCCCCTGTCTGGCTGACCTGTTTTTTTGTAAGTGTTTCTCTTGTCTCTTACCATCTCATCAAAACCTATATAAGCGTTTTCAAATATACGATCGGTAGATCACTGAGCGGTTCTCACTGAATATACATGTAATTGGTCAATTCACGCAATCTGTAGTTGAAGATGATCTGTCATAGCTTATAATATACATGTTTAGGTGGTAAGGATGTAATTTTAACGTCTGATAAGGTTTATTATGTAAAATTATATTGACAATGTCACATTCCGTTTCTTGCAACTAAAAATGCCTGAACCATTTTAACATAAAAAAAAGCAGACAGGGGTACTTATGCCCTGCCCGCTCCGCTTTCCTTAACTACAGGACTATGAGAGTCCTGTTTGTGTGAAACAGCTTACCGTGTTGTAACCACCTGACTGAAGATTGGGGAGGTTGTATCTGTAGCGTATGCAGTGATGTTGACCGCACGTGTACCACTTGGGGTTACAAATACCTCACCCTCTGTAGTGTGGGTTGTGACAAACAGTGATGCTCCTGTAAACGGGCTCTTGTCGCCCTTGTATGTGTGGTGGTTTACAAAGTCGTTAAGTATATCCGTGATACCGCCCGGGAATGCGGTGTATGTGCTTGTGCTGGCCTGGTTGTACATTGCCTGACAGGTCTTGCCTGTTGCCGTACCATTGGTGGCCTCTACGCAACCCTGGGCACCGGCCGTGCTGGTTATTATTATGTATGGGTCACCTGCTACGTATGAATCAAGATATCCCTGCAGGTCTGATACGGCTCCCTTTGCTCCTGACTCAACTGCCCTCACCTTTGCCTTCTCCCTTTGACCCAGGAACGCCGGCACTGCTATAGCGGTCAATATACCGATAATCGCTATAACGATCAATAACTCGATCAGGGTAAAACCTCTTTCGTCCCTCTTGCTCATCTCTGACACTACCTTAAACATGTTAGTCCTCCTATCGACTATTACTTTTTTTTAAGACGGTTAAAAACCGCTCTTTAACTCAATGTCACTTGAAATCCATTGACAGTTATTGTGCAATAATCATGCCATATGTAATTCTCAAGAATGCGGCTATTTTATTCAGGTCATATTTATTTCAACTGCCATATTGTGGCATGTATGACACAAAGTGACAGTGCGGTAGTTCTAGTTAAGTTGCCGAGCCTGGAACAGATGTCTCTGTGCCTCCTGGAACCTGCCAGCCTTTGTCAGGGCATCCCCCAGGCTCTTGTGCAAGCGACCACTCTGCGGGGAGAGAGAGACCGCCCTGGTAAGGACTCCAATGGCCTCATCCACCCTGTCAAGGGACATCAGGGCGATGCCAAGGCTATTTAGCGCCTCCGGGTCATCCGGATAGTGTTCGATATACTTGTTGAGGTGCCTGATGGCATATTGATAGTCTTTTCTGTTGAGGTAGAGCAATCCAAATCGCTTGTGCATCAGGGCCTCATCATCAGGGGACATCAGTGGGCCTGAGCGTGCGTAGTGCTCCATGGCCTCTTCGAGCATGCCCTTGGCAGTGAGGGCATTGCCCATGCTCATGTGCAATTCCGGGTCATCGCTTTTTAATTCCAGCCCCTTGGCGAAGTATCCGATGGCCTCGTCCAGCTTGCCGTAGTCGCTCAGGAGCAAGTCGTTGCCGTAATTGTTGTAGGCCTTGTAGTTGTTATCCACGACGTCTATAGCATGTCTGAATATGCTCAGAGAGTTTTTCCAGTGGCCAGTGTATGTCCACGTAAGGGTCGAGTAAAACACGATAAGCGCAGAGGCGGCCGCAGCAAGGAGCGGTTTTCGGAATCTGTTGCTTTGCAGGAGGTCGGCGCTGCCCCACGCCAGGATTATGTAGATACCAATGAGCGGGACGTATGCGTATCTATCCGCAACGGCCTCACGCCCCGTATGCACCAGCTTGATCACAGGCACCAGGGTGCCCAGATACCACAGCCAACCAACAAGTACGTAGGGTTTCCTACGGGCTACGAGCAGGGCACAGATGCTGATTGTTACAAGCAACACGGAGGCGGCAACGGGCTTCCACAGGGGCATGTCGTAGGGGTAGGGATAAAAGATGGCCAGCTTACTTGGATTTACCATCATGTACAGGTATTGCACGTAACTGACTATGGCCGTAGAGACACGCTTTGCAATTGGCAACACGCTCAACGGTTTTAACCCATGAGCCTCACTCTGTATCGTGTACGTGATCATGGCCGATATCGCAGACAGGGCAAAAAGCGGTATCTTTTCGATGACCCTCCAATAACTGAATTTCCTCAGCGGCCATACATCCATCAGGAGCAGGACACAGGGCAGTGTAACCGCCATCGGTTTGGCCATAAGCGACAGTGCAAGCAACAACATGACAAGCATGTATCTCCCTGCCCTCGTCCACGTGCTCGGGTGGTTGGGGGGGACATCAATCCCCCTCACTTTATGGGAGGGGTAAGGGGAGGGTGTTGCATAGTGGTGGTATGCAATCATGGTCAGGAGCCAGAACATCGTGCTCAGTACATTTTTGCGCTCTGCCACCCACGCCACAGACTCCACACCTAAAGGGTGTATGGCAAACAGTGCCGCAACAAAGGCACTCTGCCACCTCTCTGCCGTCATCCGGTACAGGACGTAGAACAACAAGACGGTGTTTATCATGTGGATTATGAGACTTGTAAGATGATGTCCTCCGGGGTTTAGCCTGAAGAGCGAAACATCCGTCATGTGAGAAATCCACGTCATCGGATGCCAGTTGGACATGAACACAGACCTCAACGCCCACAAGACCCCCTCTCTGGTCAGACCTGCATTTACAATGGGATTATCCCTGACGTACTGTGGGTCGTCGTAGTTGATAAAGTCGTTAAACCCCACACGGTAGTACACGACAAGGGTTAGTAGCAACAGGGCGAGTATGAGTGTTTTTATGTTTTTTTTGATGAGTTTAACCTTTATTCATAGGGGGTGTCGTTTGGATCGGAGGCGATGAGTTTCAGGATAAATGGGCCTATTTCGAGCGTGTCCGTAGTGTTGAGCTTTATGGGTTTGTCGGAAGGGATTTGGATGCCGTTTAGAAAGACGCCATTTGTGCTGTTGAGGTCAACGATATAGACAGCCTTGTTGTCGTACCAGAGCCTTGCGTGTTTGGCCGATACGACTTGTTCTGGCAGGTGGATATCGCATGTCCCTGAGCGTCCTATCATGAGTCCGTCGGCGGAGACAGGGTGTTGTTGTATTTCGGAGTTGTTCTGCAAAACGATGACTCTATAGGGTTTTTGCTCGTAGTGTGCCACGATCTTGCTGATCTCCTTGCGCAATTTGTCTTGTGTACTGCGCATGGTAACGGAGTCATCCGAGTGTGATTGCAGAAAAGTTATGGCAATAGAGGGGCCAATGTTTATCACATCGCCGTGTTTAAGGACAGAGGAGGTGATGACCTTACCGTTGAGGGTGATCCCGCTCTGACTCTGCAGGTCCTCGACGTAGTAGGCCCCATCAAGCAAAAACACGTGTGCGTGATGACGGGAGACAAATGGCGCTGTCAAAGAGATATCACAGTCACTTGTGCGTCCTATGAGCAGCTCCTCCTCCTTGATCGGTATCGTAAAGGGTGGATAGCCGTCCCTCTCTATACGCAGGACCGGTACGGCATCGAGCTTGTCAGCGACTAACTTATCTGCCGTGGTATGTTCCCACATGGCCATGTAGACCTTGAATGCCTCTTTTTTGCCCTTTATGTTTGTCGTCTTGATGTAACGACACAATTGCTTGTGTGTTTGGTCAAGGGTATTGAAGGTCTCCTCGGAAAGATAGATTTCGCCTGTGTTTGCCATGGCTTCAAAGCGTTGAGCGACGTTTACCACATCGCCAAAGACGTCATTGTGTTCAACTATGCAGTTGCCCGTATTGAGGCCTATGCGCAGGTGTATCTTGAGCATGTCCTCTTCCTTTAGGTTATGCCTTGCCACTGCACGCTGTATATCAACGGCAGCCTCAACGGCATTGTTGCCTGATTCAAAGTATGACAGCGTGCCATCGCCTATGGACTTGACGTAGGTACCACGGAACTTATTTATTATTGGGTGGATGATGTCGTTTTGATTCTTTATAACGGTTCGTAAGGCAAGGTCACCTGCCTCTTCCGTCAGCACCGTAGAGCCTTCCAGATCGGTAAACATTACGGTGACCCATTTGGTGTATTTGTTGTGCAGGAGAGACTCTATCTTTTTCTTTTTCTCCAGCAACTGTTCCATGTTAAAGTTTTCGGTTCTCTCCTCGGGAGTTCCACCAATCCATGGTTTTTGATCTTTAGGGGGTAACGGCATTATCTATGTCCTCTTTTGTCAAATATATCACACTATTACCTGATTTTAAACACCCAGGCTCATCTCCCTTTACATCTCGCCTGCCATGGCTGCAAACGTTTGGGCAACTATTCATGAATACTATTATATCAAAAAATCAATAATTAATAAAAGTGATAAGTACCTGCCCATAATTACCTAATATACGAAAGAAGAAAGAAAGGGGCGACTCAGCCCCCCTTCAGAACCCCCTGCAAGGGGAGGGGTGAGGCACCCCGGCCATGAAGAAGTCCCCTTGACCCCATTAATACTCAATCCTGAGTTTATATAAAAACTTCTGTCCATGTATTTATGCTTAAAACTCCCAGAACCATGCAGTTAAGGTGCCGTTATCAAGGGCTAAAAATGCCACTTGTTTATGCGAAAGAAAATTACCGTATTCGATTTCGACGTTGCATGAAAAGAATTCGTAAGATTTTTTTAAAAAACCGGAATATGGTTTTAAATTATTAGGCCACCATGATGCTGATCTACGAGGGTAACGTACTTGTGATTCTTCAATTTTCTTACAGGAACGATAAACAGTCGGTAGACCTGAAGGGGAATAATTAAATTTAATAGTTACCTCATTGGTATCAATGTTATGCCTTTCAAATATTTTTATGGCATCAGGCGGAATGAAATCCGGCACCCATCCTCTGCTTACGGCACCTTTTTCAACTGCTTCACTGTAAGTTTGATAAAAGTTCTCGTCAATGTCAGGATCATATGCGTCACAGCAGGCAAGAATTATAGGCAATAAAAATACGGCTAAATGCTTAGAACATCGTTTAGCTATTTTATCCACAATATGCCACATTTGCATACTGATATTATAACCTACCTGATAAATAACGGAGCATAAATGTTTAGAACATTAGGGTTAAGAATAATGGGGTCAAGAAGGCGGAGTCGCCACCTTCTTTGTCTTTCACGGCAGGGTGATCTTTCCCAACAGTACCGGCCGTGATGCCCCGGTTGCCGATGGCAGGTTGCCGGGTCTGCGCTTGAGCGTCATGTACCCCAGGATGGCAAAGCATACCGCTTCCTTCGCCTCGGGCAGGAACCCGTAAGAGGAGATGCTGCCGACCTTGCAGCCCTTCTTGCTGAATTGCTCGGTCAGAAGCGACATCAGAAAGGCGTTCCTGCTGCCTCCGCCGCTGACTATGACCTCCTGGGGCTTGTACGGCCTGATGGCGTCAAAGATGCTCTGTGCGGTCAGATGGGTCAGGGTTGACAGCATGTCGTTTTGCGTAAGGGTACCGTTGCGCTTTATGATGCCTCGCACAAGCTCTGCGCCAAACATCTCGCGTCCGGTTGACTTTGGGGGGGCTGCTTAAAAAACGGATGCCTGAGCAGTTCCTCCAGCAGTGGGAGGTGTGGGGTTCCGGCGCTTGCCATGCTGCCATTTTTGTCGAAACTCGCAGCGCCATCGGAGTATATCACCACGGCCTCGTCAATGAGACAGTTACCGGGGCCGATGTCAAAGGCCAACGTGTCAGTCAGGGTGTCCTTTACGATGGTTGCGTTGGCAATTCCACCAACGTTTAATACTGCACGCGTGCCGGAGTCCTTTCTAAACAGTATGTAATCCGGCAACGGCACAAGCGGGGCACCATGACCACCGGCAGCCATGTCCCTTGTGCGGAAGTCGGATATGGTCAGGATGCCGGTTCTCTCCGCAATTACGGCGGCCTCCCCTATCTGCAGCGTGCTGCCACGTTTGTGCAATGCCGAAGGCGGAATGTGATAGACCGTTTGACCGTGGGAGGCTATGGCATCTATATCCCCAACCTCAAGCCCTGACTCCTGTATCAACAACAACGCCACCTGGGCAAAGACCTCGCCCATGATGAAATTTAGGTTGCAGATGTGCTCAACGTTGCCACTAAAGGCCTTTCGTATGCTGTCCCTTAGGGAATTGTCATATGGCATGTGCAGATGCCGCCTGACCGATACCTCTATATCGAGGTCGGAGTCACCAACATCGCTGATCTCTACAATAGCCGCATCAACACCATCATGCGAAGTGCCCGACATCAGTCCAATGATGCGCACGGGGGCTGTCTCTGTCAATTTTCACCTCCAATAACCGGCAATTCAAGTGCCCGTCTCAGCCCACCACCTGCACGCCGGAGCATCTCCGTGGCCTGTTGATAACCGACCCCCCGCAGTTGCATCAGGATGGCGGTCTTTGCGTTTCCTGTGACCTGGTCTGTTTCCAGTAGTTCCCTGGCCCTGTTGCTGCTGCATCCGGTAAGCTCCTGCACGATCCGCAGGGCACGTCTGCGCAGCTTGGCATTTGAGGGGACAACGTCTACCATGTAGCCATTGTAGACCCTTCCAAGCCGTATCATCGTAATGGTGGATATCATATTTAGCACCATCTTGGTGGCAGTGCCGGCCTTAAGCCTCGTTGAACCCGAGACAACCTCCGGCCCGGTGGCTACCACAATGGTGCCGTCAACAAAGTCGCAGGAGACGTCGTTGCAACTCAGTAGCCATCCCTTAATGCCCCTGCGCCTGGCTTCCTTCAGTGCGGCCAGGACAAACGGGGTAGTACCGGAGGCCGTGATCCCGATGAGCATGTCGCCGCTTTTGAGGTCGGCAATGGCCCTGACGCCGGCCTGTTCGTCGTCCTCGGCGCCCTCTACTGATGTCGTTATCGCCGCAGGGCCACCCGCTATGATGGCCTGTATCATGTCGCTGCCGACACTGAATGTCGGTGGCATTTCGGAGGCATCCAGGACTCCGAGCCGACCGCTTGTGCCTGCTCCTGCGTAGAACAACCTCCCACCGCAACTGAGCGTCCGGATGGCGTCTTCGATGGCCTGGCAGATGTCCATCCCGGCAGCTCTGACCGCAGTGGCCACCGTGGCGTCCTCGGCATTGAGCACCGCAAATATCTCCTCTACTGTCAGTGCATCAATGTCCGTGCAGCTAGGATTAATATCTTCAGTTGACATGATCATATCTTAGCATTTTTTTGTTATAATTTAGTGGTGCGTAGAATTATATTGGTAGTGACACTGTATGCGGTGCTCTTGTTGTCAGCCACCATACAGGGTTGTGCGTCAGTGGAGGCTGGTCTGCCTGTGACGCGTCTTGAGCCGTCGCAATACCCGACATTCACCGACGACTACAACCTCACTGACCTCAGAGAAGTCATCAATCGAAACCTCGTCTACCTGAACAGACTCGATGACACCAAGTCGTTTGCCTATGGCCCGGACGTCTATACGGTCAAACACCTCAAGGAGTCCCTCAATGATTTCCTGGATGCCCTGAAGCACTCCAAAGGTGATATGTCTGCGTTGAACAAACACATCCGCCAACACTATGCAGTCTACGCCTACAGGGGCAATAACAGCCCTGACGGGATAATAGTCACCGGCTATTTTGTGCCCACGCTCAAGGGAAGTCTCCGCAGCAGTGACACCTTTCGTTACCCCCTGTACCGCCCCCCACAGGAGCTGAACAAGGTCGTGCCATTTCTGACGCGTAAGGAGATAGACGGCGGGGCACTGTCAGGCAGGGGGCTTGAACTGCTCTACGTTGATGACCGCGTAGACCTGTTTTTCCTGCATATCCAGGGTTCCGGTGTGATAGAGCTTGACACCGGTGACGTCTTGTACGTTGGCTACGCCGGCACCAACGGGCATGACTACAGGAGCATTGGCAAGTTCCTCATGGAAGAAAACAGGATGGACAACCGTTCGGTGTCAATGCAGGGCATAAAGGCCTATCTGCGTGAGCATCCCGAGGAGATGGACAGGGTCATGGCGCACAATCCCAGCTACGTGTTCTTCACCACCACGCAGGAGATAGGCATAGGGGCATGCAACGTGCCGTTGGTCTCCGGCAGGGCAATTGCAACCGACCTGAGTATTTACCCGCAGGGTGCGCTTTCATACATAAGCACCAAAAAAGCCGTTCTGGATAACAACGATCGGATAACGGGCTATACTCCGCTGACACGCTTTGTCATCAATCAGGATACGGGCAAGGCAATAGTTGGTCCCACGCGTGTTGATTTCTTCTGGGGCAGGGGCAAGCACGCCGAAATCCAGGCCGGAAACATGAAGCAGAGCGGTAAGCTGTATTTTCTCGTCAAAAAGCAACCACAGGGGGTAAGCCACCCCGGGCACAAAAAAGAAAACGCAAAAGACGGCAAGAAATCAGCAACAAAAAATCACAACACCAAGGGCACCACATCTCATGTCGAACAGAACGGCAAATAGTGTGGCACTTGTGATACCAAGCAGGGGCTCGGATTTTTACTTCTGTTGTTTTTCTTAAGATTAAGTTCTGACACATGAACATGGGTAAAATTGCACAACGCAGGAACCTGGGTGTTTTTACCTTATTTGCAACCATTGCAGGCATCCTGTTTATATTTGGCCTCACGGAGCCCTATCACTATGATACGGCTGAATACATGCAGGCAGTGCAGATATTTAAGGAGACCTCCGAGATCAGGTGTTTTCCTGTGGCGAGGTGCTTTAATTCTTACTCCCTGTTGCCGTTGTCGCTGCTTACGGGCTATATGACCTTGCCCGTTACGGTCTTTTTGTCTGCGTTGCTGACGTTAATCATGTACTTCTTCTGGATAAGGGCACTGACTGACCACACAACCGCCGCCGTGTCAACCACCCTCCTGTTTATAGTTCCGGCAAGCATTATGACGATTACGCACATGAAGGAGGACTTCCTGGTGCTGATGTACATGCTTGCTGCCATGCTCCTGGTATCGGGAAAGAGGCCCGGTTACGTCAGATATGCCGGCGGCGTTCTTTATGCCCTTGCCATATTAAGCAAGGAGATGCCGATAATGTTTCTGCCGCTTTTTGTGACAAGCATGTATGTTTATTCCCTCAGAGATGACGCCCAGTGGGGTGATTTCATCAGCAGGGACAGCCTGTTGCGTGGAGGCAGAGAGATCGCCGTATTTTTACTCGTGACCGTGGCAACGGTGTCAGTGTTTGACATACACCACTTTCAGGCCCTGTGGACGTCTGCGGCCTCTCCATACGTCGGGCAGTTTAAGGGGCTGTTTTCGTCGCTGTTTCCGGTGGGCATCAGCAGTTGGAGATACGGCGTTGGTACCTTCCTGTTCGTTGCGCAGTTCATCGGACTTGCAAGCATTGTCTTTGAGACTGACCGTGTGAAAAAGACCATCCATGCAGCTTTCATTCTTGAATTTGTGTTACTGTTTTTCTTCTTGTGCAATCTGAGTGTCAGGGTATACAGGCACTTTCTCTGGCCATCTCTGGTGTCTTTGCCGCTGATGGTGGTGGTGTTTCGCAACGCCCTGTCGTTGATCGGGATAAGGCAGACAGTCCGTGACGCCATCACGTGGGGGACGTGTATATTGATAGCGATGTTCTTGTTTTACAGCGTCTACCCCGTGCTGTCCTTCCACCGTAAGGTCAACACAATTGCAGAGTTCTACAAAAACATTCCAGGGGAAAGGCACAACACTCTGGTCATGGGCATGGATAACTGCATCTTTGTCAGATACTTCTCACATTTGCGGTGTATCAGTCACCCCGTTGATGCCACGGAGGCGCAGGCTCGTGACTTTGCCAATTCCATTACCGCTGAAATGCAAAATGGCACAACGGTGCTTGTGTTGCCGGATTTTCTCTCATACGATGCACACAAAAACATAACTAATGTCTTTACAAGCTCCTTTCCGATAGAAAAAGTCTACAGCAACTGGTTTCAGGACTATCACTTCATGGACTACGGTTACACCGTAGATGAATACAGAGATATCCTGCTTTTCAAGACAAAACGCTCCGGCAAAGATGTCAGCAACTGCAACGTGGTCTGCCACAAATCAACCCGGGGCACGATTGCCCTGAAAACTGCCGCAGCCCTGGACATTGAATACCATGCCTGCAACATGTATTGTGAGGGCGGCTCGTACAGGGAAGACAACATCGTCATGATGCACAATCGCCTCTTCCCGGACCTAAAGGTCGCCAGCGTTGTCCGGTTGCACAAATGAACTAAGGTAAAATGGGGTCAAAGGGACTTCTTCGTGCCCGGGGTGGCTCACCCCTCCCCTTGCGGGGGGGTTCTGAAGGGGGGTGGAGCCGCCCCTTTTTTTTTCTTACGGTCAAATGCAAGCCCTGGAGCCGTCCCCTTGACAAATATCTCGTGGGTAATGTTAGCATACTATATTATGGATACCTTGACACATAACGACGCGTTTACAGCCCGGGACCTCTATTATGTCGATTTTTACCAGTGGGCGTTTCATAATGCCGACCTGTTGCGGCAGGGCAGATTCTCGGAGACAGACCTTGAAAATATAATAGAGGAGCTGGAGAGCATGGCCAGGAATAACAAAAGAGAGCTATTGAGTCGATTAAAGGTGTTAATAATGCACCTGCTAAAATGGCAGTACCAACCAGAACGACGTTGTAAAAGTTGGCGCGCAACAATAATTATTCAAAGACAAGATATTAAGAGTCTGCTTGAGGACAGTCCAAGCTTAAAGCATAACATAGACACCGTTATAGATAAAGGGTTTATAGCAGCTAAACAAATATTTGAAGTTGAAACGGGCATTAACGCCAGGCAATTACCTGAGACCTGCCCCTATACATCTGAGCGATTGATGGATTACGGTTTCCTGCCCGAATAGTCGGCTCAAAACATCTTCCTAAATACACCTATGAAGCCACAGACCTTAGAGCTGGATTTTTACCTGACTGAGACCATCAAGTGGGCGGTGCTGATTAGCGGATGAACATTGCGGTGCTGTATGCAGTGGCAGTTGAGGGATGGCTGTTTAACGAGACCCGTTTTTCAGGTCATAGCGTCTGTTTGTACGAAACCGGCATGGGCAAAGTCAACGCCGCACACGTCTGCACGCTGGCCATAGAGCGTCAGCGTCCCGACCTTGTGATCTCCACGGGGATATGTGGGGCTTACCCCGATGTGGGACTTGTCAGGGGGGATATAGCCGTTGCCAGCAGGGAGGTCTATGGCGATGAGGGTGTCGTCCTGGCGGATGGCTTTGCGGGGTTGGAGGAGATCGGGATTGCCCTCTTTAGGTATGGCCAGAGGGAGTGGTTTAACGTCTTTGACCTTGACCAACAACTGGTTAATTATGCCACCGGACAACTGAGATGTCTCAGCGGGACGTTTCTGAATGGCGTGGAGGCGATTCAATCCAGACCCTCTATTGCACACTAACAACTATAGTAAACACCCT
The DNA here is from genome assembly GCF_000714715.1 of Candidatus Magnetobacterium casense. Taxonomy (GTDB): domain Bacteria; phylum Nitrospirota; class Thermodesulfovibrionia; order Thermodesulfovibrionales; family Magnetobacteriaceae; genus Magnetobacterium; species Magnetobacterium casense. Next base: position 19,504 of record NZ_JMFO01000008.1, on the reverse strand, counting down.
CATGATGAAAATTATACAGCATTGAATGGATTACTGCCTTCAACACAGTGGTTGGGAGATATTTACGAATTTCTTCGTTTTCTACGTAACAGGATCCCTTTACTTGTACTTCCTGACATGTGTTTCCTTGTAAGTATGATTAGAACTGTCAGATGTTTTTATTTCTATGAACAACCAAGCATCGTTGGTTATGATTACTACAAAGCTGACACAGAAATTATTGAAATGGACAGATATCTGTACGATTGTAACCGCCTTCAATTAGAACTGGAGCAAGCATATGGACGGAAAAGGATTCTGGTTGTAGTCATCGGTGCAGGACGTATACCAAAGACTCATCTCTCTTTAATCCAAAAAATATCGAAAGAAACCGAAACTAAAAAGCAACTCGTATTTTTTTGTAATTTCGGCTCAAAATGTATATCACAATAAACACCTACCTGCTAATTTCGGAGCAGGAAGAATATTATGGATAGAATGAAGCCTACAAAATGGGTAGTCCTGCACAAGCAGTAGTAACCGCAGACCTAAGCCTCACCAGTCAAAGGTCAAAGCATTGAAAAACAGTATCCTCTTAAAAAAGCATGGTAAAAGGTTTCGCAAGAAGGGGTCAAAGGGACTTCTTCGTGCCCGGGGTGGCTCACCCCTCCCCTTGCGGGGGGGCTGAAGGGGGGGCAAAGGTGGCGGAGGGGGTGAGGCACGATTTTCCCGCAGCGGGTCGCACCCGCCCCTGCTACAAACCGCCCCCTTCTTCCTTCTTGAGTTGTACCCGCCCCTGCCTGAGAATCTTTAGCGTTCCCTCAGTAACATCAACGAGCGTGGAAGGCAGCCCTCCGCTGGTGGTGCCGCCGTCTATGAGGACGTCTATGCCGGAGCCAAAGTACGATAGCACCTCCGATGCCATTGTGGGTGGTGGCATCCCGGATGGATTGGCGCTGGTGGCCGTGATGGCAAAGGCGGCAGAGCGGGCAAGCTCCAAGGCAAAGGACTCAGCCGGCAAGCGAATGGCAACCTTGCCGTTTGCACCCACGATGTAGGGGGATAATCCGTCAGCCGCCTCAAAGAGTACCGTCAGGGGGCCGGGCCAGTGGCTTGACATCAGTTGTATGTGCAAATCTGTTATGCCCCTGACAAGTGCATTGAGCTGATGCCGATGGCCGATTATCAGCGGGAAGGGTTTGTTGGCGGGTCTGTTTTTGAGGTCGTAGAGACGCCTGAGGGCATCGGCGTTGTCGTAGCGTACCCCAAGACCATAGAAGGTCTCCGTGGGATAGGCAACGACATTACCGGCGTTTAATGCCTCAATGGTCGCCCTGATGGCCTCCTGTGGGTTGTCGTGGGCAATGCAACACAACACATACCCGGATTCAACGACAGAGGTGTGGCAAATCTGTGGATTTATATTGCCATCTCCTGGAGCTTTTTGGCCTCAAAGTGCGTGCTGAGTGTGTCAATGATCTCATCCATGTCGCCCTCAAGCACGAGTGTGAGTTTGTGCAGGGTCAGACCGACACGGTGGTCTGTGACGCGATTCTGTGGGAAGTTGTATGTCCTTATGCGTTCGCTCCTGTCGCCGGAGCCAACCTGTGACTTGCGAGTATCGGCGCGTTGTCTTTCGGCCTTTTCGATCTCCATGTCGTAGAGCCTCGAGCGCAGGACCTTCATGGCCTTGATCTTGTTTTTCAACTGTGAACGCTCATCCTGACACTGGACGGTTACTCCAGTGGGGATATGCACGATCCTGATGGCCGAATACGTGGTGTTGACGCCCTGTCCGCCTGGCCCTGAGGAGCAGAAGGTGTCTATACGGAGGTCCTTTTCGTCGATCTTGAGGTCTAACTCTTCGGCCTCCGGCAAGACGGCAACCGTAGAGGCGGAGGTGTGTATCCTCCCCGATGCCTCGGTCAGGGGCACACGCTGAACCCTGTGTACGCCGCTTTCGTACTTGAGGCGACTGTAGGCCCCCCGACCCGTAATGGAGGCCACTATCTCCTTGAGGCCGCCTATACCCGTGGGGTTGGAGTCTATGACGTCAACCTTCCAGTGTCTGAGTTCGGCATAGCGCGTGTACATCCGAAACAGGTCTGTGACAAACAGTGCGGCCTCATCCCCGCCGGTACCGGCACGGATCTCTATCACCACGTTGCGCTCATCGCGTGGGTCCTTGGGGATAAGCATAGTCTTGAGGTTGTCTTCTATGACAGGCCTCTTGCCCTTGAGTTCCTCGAACTCCTCACGCGCAAGCTCCCTGAGGTCAACATCTGTTGTGGCCCTGATGATGTCCTCGGCCTCTTCCATGTCGCAGAGCATCTTGCGGTACTCCTGTATCTTGTCAATGAGGGGTTTTAGCTCGCTGCTTTCCTTTGAGTAGCGGAGAAAATCCTTCTGAGAGCTTATGACACCGGGGTCGGAGAGTTTCTGGGTTATTTCGTTGTATTTATCTTCTATGGTCTTGAGTTTCTCAATCATTTCTCAGCACCTGCTGTTGGAACTACCTCCATTAATGCCCTGAGGGCGACCTCTATTTGTTTTTCATCGGGTTCTTTGGTTGTTATGTACTGGAGCATCAGGCCGGGTTGGATCAGAAGACGTACCAGCGGGTTTTTGCTCAATCGTGCCGATAACTTCAATATCTCATAGGACGTACCGGCTATTAACGGGATCAGGACAAGCCTCGAACCAAACTTCATGTAGAACGCCCATTCCTTTGGGATCACCGAAAAAATAAGCATACTCAGGATCATGACGATAAAGAGAAAACTCGTCCCACACCGCGGATGATGCCGGCTGAAGTTGCGCACTGCCTCCACTGCCATGCTGCCTCCGGCCTCATAGGCAAAGATGACCTTGTGCTCTGCCCCGTGATACTCAAAGACGCGCCTCATCTCCTTCCAACACCCAACGGCAAAGACGTATGCCACAAAAAACACAACCCTTATCACGCCATCAACCATGTTAAACATCAGCGAACTCTCAGCCACGATAGGAAATACCAGCCCTATCAGCCTGGTTATATACAGCGGCAGGAACAGAAACAGCCCAACCCCCAATAGCAGAGAAAACCCGATGGTCATCCCCATGGCGGTGGGACTAATTGGCTCTTGCCCTTCCTCTTCGTATGCCTTGTTGGCCGAATAGTCAAGCGCCTTGATACCCAGCGCCACGGACTGAAACAGCGCTACAACCCCACGCACCAGCGGCAACTTAAACACCTTTGGCAGCGGATTGAGGCGTTCGCTCTTTACATGGATAACGCCATCTCTGTCCCTGACTGCCACAGACCACAGGGTGCCGGACTTCATCATCACGCCCTCTATTACTGCCTGTCCACCTACTTGCAAGGGGTTCATTGACCTTCTTGTCCTCTCTTACTTTGACTGTACATGAGCGTACTTTTTCTTGAACTTTTCGACCCTGCCCTCGGCATCCACTATCTTCTGCTTGCCCGTGTAGAACGGGTGGCACTTCGAGCATATGTCCACCGATATGACCGGCCTGACCGACCTGGTCGTAAAGACCTCTCCACATGCACAGTTGACCTTCGATTCCTTATAGTTTGGGTGTATCCCTTCTTTCAACGCATACCTCCTTATAGCTTTTAGCTTTATTATAACATATGATTGGCAAATTATAAAGACAGCGGGGTGCATAGGGTGCATAAAAAAAGTCAATAAATAAATCTACCTCCATTACGCTAAAACCATCTGATGCTTACTTAACGGCAGTGTACAGTGGGACACCTTTGTCATCTATACGTATATAACACCCCTTTTCCGGAAAGCTGGAGATGGCCAAGCTCACAATTCCTAATAGATTAATTTTATTGGGTTTCAATATAGTTTCATTTATCACTGCTACAATACTCCCGGCAGATATAACATCATCTACAACGACGACATTAGGTGATTTGCATACTAAGTTCCTATAATATTCTACAGAATTGTTTCCTAAGAATATAAAACTAACGATTTTCTCCTGCATTTGCATTATGAAATAGCACAAGGCTATCGCAAGTGGAATACCACCAACTGTAGCAGCAATGATGGCATCTATATCTTTATCTTTAAGTTTCTTTGAAATAGTAGAGGCATACTCGCTTAATTGTTCTGGATGCAGCAGCAGCTTTCCAGGGTATAACTTGTCATCTTTAAGAATTAAGTCATTGATTCCTGTATTCACTTCTATGGGATTAACAGTAATAAAATTTTTGTTTGGGTTGGATATATCGTTAGAGAGAGTAGTAAGCCACGATTTTTCGTGATATGTCCAAAATTTTGGGTCGTTTAGTATTTCAGGATGATCAACCAATCTTTTCAGAAACTCGAAAGACTCTGCACTGTTATACAGTGATACTATCTTAAAGGTACAAGAAGATTTATATTTCTCAGTAAGACAGTTGGCTATAACATAACAAGTATGGACTTTTGAAGAGAATTGGGCTTCAATTGCTGACGCTGCTAAAAGAGCAGTCTGCCCCGTATGTATATGAGAATCAACCAAATACCAATTGTATGACCAGCAATCTGAGTCTGAAATAATATCAACAATTGGAATCCCTTGGTCAGTAAAAAATTCTCCTAATGCAAAAAAATACAACGGCTTATTTAAAAGCAGCGATAAAAGTGTACCTAATGGAAGCCCTGATTTACTTAGTGCGCATAACACATACGGTTCTGTAGAATGTCCAGTCTCTATCTTCTTTGCAATTTCTTTTGCAGTGTCTACCGTAATGTCTATATGCCTGTAGAAATTCCATTCGTCCCAGTAACTCCTATCGTCTGTCTTTACAACAAAATTAGAAAATCTCCTATCCTCTATTTTCAATGGCTTATCTTTTATGTTTTTCTCACTTACCATTAAAATATAAAGAAGATACAAAATTCGTCAATGGAGACATCATCAATGGATGTCATAAAGTCTATGGATTACAGACTTAGGGTCTTTTATAATATTAGCAGCTATATCTGTGACAAGCTTGTGCAACTCGTTTAGAGCTTTTTCGTTATCTGATTTCTTGTAATTGTAAATCCGACCCTGAAAAAACACCGATAGTCGTGCCAACAGGAAATGAACAATAAGCAATTCAAGGTCGGTAAGACTATGATCATCTTCCTTTTTTTGCAACAAAAGATGGGCACGAAATAAATTGTTCTCACTAATGGAGATTTCTATCTCTACTAGTAATTTGCGAAAGGACTCTTTTGTGAAAAAGGATGGTTCGCTGGTACTATCACCTCTTATTTTTCTGTGGTAATTGGCAACTGCGTTTGTCATCTCTTTGATATTTCGTGTCCAGAGAGCATCATTATATTTTACAAATAGAGGAACGAGGTCTTTAAGCAAAAGAGGATCGCTAGCAAATCTGTCACGTTGAACTTCAGTCAGATTTGAAAATGCCATTAAGAAATGAAAGGGACCTATATTAGGACAATCCGACAAAGATTCTTTACATGAGGAACGAATACTTAAACGATCTTGCGAATATTTATTCAGGACAGAAAAGAATTGCCGGAAGTCTGTAACATCAGATAGTTCTTCAGATGGAATAAGAAAAAATATATCACGACTAAGTAAAACCAACCCACGAGTCATGAATTTTATATATACCAAACCGAGCAATATCCCAATGATTAACACTATGAGAAAGTATAATAATTCATTCATACCTTCCTAAATCTCCTTTCTAAAAATATGGTAATAAGTATATAATATTTACCCAAAAAAAATGCCACATACATAAAAAGAAATAAAACAAATAAATATGGCTGCTTAAAAATGTAGGTAACAAAGATATAGGCTATTATTATTCCGGCTAATACTATTAGCCAGTCCTTGAACATAACACCTCTATAATAAGCTGCTAGCTCTTCTGAATTTGTAGAGGTTTGAGAACCCAAGGCCTTTACTACATTATATGTAATTAAATGCGAAACTCCAAAGAGTATAATTGGGGAAAAAATAAGTAGTATCATCACAGCTCCATAGAAATAACCCAAAAAATTTATGGAAACAGGGTCGTATAAGTTTGACACAACTGGCTTAGGGCTGTTCTGGTCAAAAAAAGCCTGCCTAAAGAAAACCGACACTATTGCGGCTAAAGGAAAATTTACATAGAACAACAAATCGCGCAAACGATTACGAAAATCATTTATTAATTCGTTTTTCCCCATACTACCCCTCTAACACAAGAGAGACAAAAAAGTCAAATAATACATTAGACACAAAGGATTCTTTTGCCTAATGCTGTTGAATCCTGCCATCCACAATTGATTGTGGTGTTGTCCATCGCATGCCCGTGTAATTCTGTAAAACATTTCAAAACCATCCTTCATTAATACCTTAGCCAGTATAACAGAAAAGTTCATATGCTGTCAATATAAATTTACTTTTGAAAAGTTTACTTCACATTCCAAAATTTTTATGCGTATGACATGGTAAAAAAACACAACCGATGTGTAACCCACAACCTAACTTAACGACCAGCCTTCACTAAGGGTTGAGTCAAGAGGGCCAACACCTTTTTTTGTGCAGTTTCGTTCAGCTTTTGAGGCCCTGGGACCTGAATCGCATCATCAGGACGAGTATTACGCCGAAGATCAAATAGCGGGCATTTACGATGTCCTGGCTGATGAATGTTACCCCTGACTGTGCACTCCACCGGGCCACCGCAAGGAGCGCCACCCGCAGGATATCCGTCACCGGTATAAGCACCAGGGCACCTGCGACTACCCCCGAAATCGACCCCGTACCACCAACTATCACAATGCAGAGGACCAGTATCGACTCCCAGAAGTAAAACATATCCGGGTGGACTATGTGCATCCAGTGGGCATAGAACGAACCAGCCGCTGCCCCAAATGACGCACTTAGCGCAAAGGCAAGCATCTTGTATTTCCGGGTATCTATGCCGCAGGTCTCTGCCGCCGTTTCATCTTCCCTGATTGCAATCATGGCCCTGCCTATGCGCGAATGCTCAAGGCGTCTTATGATTACTATGGCCAGTACAAGCATAAACAGTATCAGATAGAAGAACTCCCAATCTTTGCTCAACGTATGCCACAGAAACGAGGGACCTTTGATACCGGTAATCCCCATTGGCCCACGCGTCAGCCAGACCTCATTGCGGATTATCAGGACGATGAGTTCGCTGAAACCAAACGTGACAATGGCAAAGTAGTCCCCGGTCAATCCCAGCGTTGGAATGCCCCGCAATATCCCCCACAGGGCACCGTGTGATACCGCAAGAAGGAAAACTATCCAGTACGGTATGTCGTAGTGGGCGCTCAACAGGGCCGAGGTGTATGCGCCAATGGCGTAAAATCCCACGTATCCCAGATCGAGGTAGCCTATGAATCCCGTCACTATGCGCAGGCCAAGGGCAAGCACCATGTACAGCATCGACATGGTGGCTATGCGCAAGACGTAGTTCATTGACGTGCCTATCGGTATCCACGGCAGTAACAACAGGGCCAGCAGGACGACTGTCTTTCTGTTCACTTTCTGTTGTCTTCTGTCTTGCCAAGCAGTCCGGCAGGCTTAAAGATTATAACGAGGATCATTATGGCATATGCGATACCATCCCTGTATGCCGACGATATGTACCCGGCGCCAAAGGCCTCGGCGATTCCGAGGATCATTCCGCCCAATATGGCCCCCGGCACGCTGCCAATGCCGCCCAGGACTGCCGCGGCAAAGGCCTTTATCCCGGCCATGTAGCCCATCGTAGGCCAGATGGCGTTGTAGTACACACCCACAAGCACCCCCGCAACGGCCCCAAGAAAAGACCCCACGGCAAAGGTAAAGGATATCACACGGTTGAGGTTGATGCCCATCAATGCGGCTGCCTTTGCATCCTGGGCAATGGCACGCATGGCCATACCGATTGGCGTGCGCATTATTATGTAGTTCAGTACCAGCATCAGAAGCACGCAGAGCGCAAATATAAACACCTGCAGGTAGTTTATGTTTATATCGCCGATGGTCAGTGCCATCGATGAGAAAAACTCAGGGAGTTTCTCTGCCGGAAACCCCTTCTGCTGTGCCCCCCATATGATCAGGGCAAGATTCTGCAGGAATATGCTCATCCCGACAGCGCTGATCAGGGCCACCAGGCGGCGTTTATCTCTGAGGGGTCTGTAGGCAAAGTATTCCAGGAATATCCCAAATGCAGAGCACACAATCAGGGCTATGCCAAAGGCGGCAAAAAAAGGCACATCGCAGGCAGTCACCAGATGGTAGGCGATAAATGCCCCCAGCATGTACACCTCACCGTGGGCAAAGTTTATAAGCTCCAGCACCCCGTAGACCATTGTGTAACCGACCGCAATCAGGGCATATATGCTGCCCAGCGTAAGCCCGTTAGTCAGTTGAAGCAGAAACAGCGATGACTTGTCTAAAATCTCTTGCCAGTTCAAATAAACTCACTCCACCTCCGCCCCCCCCCTCAGGCAGCAGACATCTGCCATATGTTACCGCAATTAGCTATATATTTCTTCAGGTATGTCAATGACCTCAATATGACCATCTTTAACTAACTCATTGTTAATACTTATCATATCTTGTGCCCCAATAATTAACGATTCTATTAAATCATCCCTTGTTCTCTCCTGGGCATTGACACCCGGTATATCAATTAACCATCCTATCCACCAATCATCACATTTTTTAACACAAGCCCTGCTTTTCATTTACTACCCCCTATTATAAAGGTATGCCTAAATCCTTGCATATTTTATTAACCAATTCATCCACTATCTCAGTGTGTCTTGGAATTTGAGTCTTTTTGTTGTCCTTCACATATATCGAATGTCTTCGACCTTCTCTAAGCAACTCAGCTCCATATGCCCTTAGATGTTTAAGTAACTCTTTTCTTTTCACTCACAGTGTCTTGTACCCTGTCATTATTTTAATCCACATCGCTACTGCGTCTGTAAAAAAAGCTTGATATATACTTCTCACATGCTATCATAACTACGCAGCCTAAGTCAAGGGATTTGTTTGTCTGATTGTTGTATCCTTGAGTTTACGGATCGGGGGTGGGTGTGGTATAGTATGAGTATGGAGATACAGGTATCAGACAGAGATTTTGATCTGACAGAGATTATCAATGGGGTGGAAGTTATGGGGCCTAGTCCGTTTGGAAAGCATCAGAACATTACTAAAAACATATATGACATAATGAATCATTTCGTAAAGAAAAGCAAAATAGGGACGGTTTATTTTTCTCCGCTTGACGTTATCTTGAAAGAAGGAGAGCAGAGATTACAACCTGACTTACTGTTTATCAGGAAAGAGAATATGGGTATTTTTCAGGACTGGATAAGAGGTGTACCGGATGTAGTTTGTGAAATCGTCTCTAAAGGCTCTCATACTAAAGACACTGTAACAAAAAGGAAAATTTACGAAAAATTTAGGGTTCCTGAATATTGGATTGTTATACCTGAACTTGAAACTATCGAGATACTGACCATCGAAGGAGACACATATGAGGTGTTTTCCACATCCGAAAGGGAGGGTACCGTCAAGTCAAAGGTCATTGAAGGGCTGGAGATAGACGTTAATGACGTATTTTGAGACTTCGCTTTTTAAGGATAGACTATTGGTCGCTAACCTCAAGTTGAGTTACCCACATGAAGTAAGAAGGAACCCATTGTTAAGCCGATGTATCCTCTTTATATTTCATGGTAACTACATTGTTAAGCGTCCTGGATTCCTGGTCAAGCCAGGAATGACACAATCGTAAAACGGACGTAACTGTCATTCCTGCGAAAGCAGGAATCCATTTCTTTAAGGCATGAAATTAATTTTACCATGCTTTTTAAAGAGGATACAAGCCGATGTTGAAAGAACAAGTCTTTTTTGATTTTATTGGTTTCCATATGCTAAACTCATCCTATAGTGAGAGACAGATATACATATAGTTATTTGGTTTACGTTTCCGGCGTTATTTTTCTTGTTGTCCTTAGCGAAATAATAGGCAGGTTGACGGCAGATTTCGGGTTTGAAATCGAAAATGTACAGAAGACGTTAGAGACTGCCGAGTCAGTAATTGCCATTAGCATGGCTGCAATCCTTCTGCAAAGAACGAGTTACCAGGGAGGAGTATTATTTCTTGTCTCCATGGGATTTTTGGGAATGGGTATCTTTGACGGACTTTCCACGGTTATATTGTCTGAAAAGGATTTCGACCGATTCGAACCAATATTAGAAGCCATGGCCGGCCTGTGGGGGAGCTTGTGTTTTTTGGGTACATGCATACCAGCTATAGTGTCTGAGATAAAAACAGGCTGGAAAAAAACCATACCTTGGTTCTCCATAGGTCTGTACATATTTATTATGACGTGGCTATTGAAAATTTATGTTGCAATATCAGATATCGCTTTTGATTCAATGTTTGTGGTAGTCAGTATCGTTACAGGAGTGGGATTTGTACCACCTGCGATACGTTTTATGAGAGATTTTCAGGATACCGGAAGAATTCTCTATTTCCTGCTTGTCTGTATTGCAACGCTGTTTTCGATATCTTACATGGGGTTTATCATTTTAATCTCACATGACACCTCATGGTGGCTGTGGGATTTTTATCGCCTGTTTGCATATGTCTTGATGCTTGGGTTTGTCTCCCACGATAGCCGTGTCACTGAAAACGAACTAAAACAGAACAACGAAACGCTCCAGAATGAGATTGCGCAACGTGAGAAGGCACAGAAGCTATTGTTTCAAAGCGAGCAGAAACATAGACTCCTCCTTACAAACATCCCGCACAAGGTTTTCTATAAGGACCTGGATTCCGTCTACGTGGCAGTCAATCCGGCCTACGCCAAGGACCTCAATCTCAGCCCCGACGAGGTCGTTGGCAAGACGGATTACGACTTCTTTCCCAAACACCTTGCAGAGAAGTACCGCAATGACGACATCCTTATCATGGAATCAGAGGCAACATGGGGGTTTGATGAGACGTATATACAAAATGCCCAGGAACGGGTGATCCACACGGTAAAGGCCCCCATCCGCGATGACAATGGCGCCATAATCGGAGTACTTGGTGTGTTCTGGGACGTTACCGACAGAAAGAACGCCGAAGACGCCTTACGCATGGAAAAGGAGACCGCACGGAGATACCTTGACATGGCCGGCGTCATAATCGCAGTCCTCAATCCCGACCAGACCGTTGAGCTCATCAATAAAAAGGGATGTGACATACTCGGTTATCACGAAAGCGAAATACTGGGCAAAAACTGGTTTGATAACTTTGTACCCGAACGTGTGCGTGAAAATACCAAGCACGCCTTTGAAGACTGCATAGCAGGCAATATGATTGATTATTATGAGCACGAGCTTCTGACAAACTATGGCACGGAACCAATAGTTTCATGGCATATAGTGCCAATTTACGACAAAAAGGGAAACATCGCTGCACTGATGGGGGCCGGCGAGGATATCACAGAACGCATACGGATTGAGACCAGGCTTATGGCAGCAATGCTGGATGCCGAAAACGCCAGCCGTGCCAAGAGCGAATTCCTCGCCAACATGAGTCACGAAATACGTACACCGATGAACGCAATAATCGGACTTGGACACCTGATGCTTACCTCGGAGCTTTCGGCAGACCTCACGCCAAAACACATGGACTACCTCAATAAGATACAGTCATCGGCCAAGTCGCTGTTGGTCCTTATCAACGATATGCTTGACCTGTCCAAGATAGAGGCCGGCAAATTAGAGCTGGAAATAATCGACTTTGACCTCGACGGCGTCCTTGACAACATAGCTACCATGCTGGCCATAATGGCAAAGGAGAAAGGGGTCGAAATAATGTTTTCCGTGGACAGGGACGTGCCCTTTCTGCTCACCGGCGACCCGCTGAGGCTCAACCAGGTAATCGTCAACCTCCTCAGCAATGCGATTAAGTTCACGCACCAGGGGGATATCATTGTTACGATAAAGGTTGCCGAGTTGAATGAAAAAGAAGTTACCCTGAGTTTTTCCGTCAAAGATACCGGCATTGGGATTCTGCCTGAGATGATGCCCCATCTGTTTCTGCCATTTTTGCAGGCCGACAGTTCAACGACAAGGAAGTATGGCGGTACCGGGCTGGGGTTGAGCATATGCAAGAAACTGGTAGAGATGATGAATGGCGACATCTGTGTAAAGAGCGAGTACGGCAAGGGAAGCGAGTTTACCTTTACGATAGTGGCAGGCTATCAACAATCGCGTGATACGGTAAAAAACATGCCTCCCCCCGACCTTACAGGCATGAGGGTCATGGTGGTTGACGACAACGAAATCGCACGAGACATCATCAGGGGTATCCTGGAGGGGTTCAGCTTCAATGTAACGGTGGTTGATTGTGGCATGGCGGCGATAGAGGAATTGAGGCGTTCCTGCTGGATGCCTGCACAGCAACAATACAGGCTGCTGCTTGTTGATCTGAAGATGCCCGACATGGACGGCTTTGAGACGACGAGGTGTATACAGTCCGAGTTTGCTCCGGCCCAATTGCCCGTGATAATGATGATAACCGCCTATGGCAAGGAGGAGGTAAGACAAAAGTCCAAAGAACTTGGGATACGGTCTTTTATAACAAAGCCGGTACTGCCATCGGCGTTGTTTAGTGCGGTGCTCGATATATTTGGTGAGGATACTATCAGTCAGTTAAGACACCACGAAAGCAGCGACACTGAAAGGCCAAGGCTGGCAACCATCAAAGGTGCACAAATATTGCTCGTGGAAGACAACTACATAAATCAACAGGTTGCCCTTGCGCTCCTGAGCCGGGCCGGCCTTGTTGTTGACATAGCAAACAACGGCTCAGAGGCAGTGAGTGCCGTAGAGATGTCGCCCCAAAAGTATAGCGCTATCTTAATGGACATACAGATGCCCGAAATGGACGGCATTGAGGCAACAAAGAGGATCAGGGAAGAGATATCCAAAGAGGAGCTGCCCATAATTGCAATGACTGCCCACGTGATGAAGGCAGAGCGGGATAAATGCTATGCAGCGGGGATGAACGACCACGTCTCCAAGCCAATAGACATCAAAATCCTCTATGACACGCTTCTGAGGTGGGTGCGGCCAATGACATCCGATGTCCCTGACGTTGAATCTGCCCCGCCACGGCAGGGAGAGACCACGCCAATCGATAACCTCCCAGGCATTGACGTGGCATCGGCACTTGAGAGGATTGGCGGCAACAGAGACCTGTTACGTAAAATTCTTGTACATTTCAGGGGCATTAATGCCCATGTAGTCAAAGACATAGAGGCTGCGCTTGAAGCGCATGATTACAAGCTGGCCAGGGATTTGGTGCACGGCCTTAAGGGTATGGCAGGTAATATATCGGCAACGGAGCTGTTTGACGTTGTCAGGGAACTTGAAGGCCTGATTGTAAGGGAAGTCACAGACGAAATATACGAGTGTCTGAACAGGATGGCAGAGAAACTGCAAACGGTATTTGAATCGGCAAGTACGTTTGAGGCGTTGACGGAAAAAGCGGTCACCCTAACGTCAGGTGCACCTGTTGAGCGCAGTGCCCTGGTTGCAATTGTCACAGAGTTGGATCGCCTGCTAAGACAGAACTCCCTCCAGGCACGGAGGTATTTCGCTGAAAACCAGTCGGCACTGATGTCGGTGGCAGGGGAAAAGGAGATCGCACAGTTAAGTGCTTGTATCGACAAACTGGACTTTAAAGCCGCCGCGGCAGTTTTAAAGGGAATAGTAGACAGTGGAGATAATTCTTTCCCCTACGATTAAAAAAGTTTGTCTTGTTTACACCTTTTTAAAAACTCCTCTGGATTGAGAATCGGAATACGCTGAAAGAATTTAAGGTTTTTTAGATGATGATCTCCTGAAATTATAAAATCCGCATGTCCTTCCATTGCACACTCTAAGTATTTGTTGTCTGCTGGATCGTCTACAATCTTTTTTGATTTTAGTTTGCCTTCGGTAAACTCGGCTACAGCAAAAACTTTGTATAAATATTGTTCGACCTCATGGGAAGTATTTTGATGGCGTTTGCTTATTTTTGGATACAAAAACACCCTCTTAACTTCCGAGACAATCTCCAAAGAGGTAAGTAACTGTATTTTACCACCCCTGATTAAAGCAAAAACCTGTGCCGGACCGCCGTGAGGATTTAAAAGGGCGCTAATAAAAACATTAGCATCCACAACAACCTTTAGCATGTTTCTATGTGAAGCTCATTATGTTAATCCACTTTTCGCTTCATTTCTGCTAACTCTTCTTTTTTTACGGCCTCCACTGCTTCTTCGATCTCTTTTTCTAAAATGTCCGGATCAACATCTTTATTGTGTTCATGAATTTTATCAACCCATTGAAAAAACTCCTTTCTGGATTTTTCCCTGTCTTGCTGTATTCTTTCATATTCTCTTACCGGTATAACCGCTACCAACGGTTTCCCCGCACGCTCAATAATATAGGTGTCTTCACTAATAGACACCTCATTGATGATTTGCCCCAAGTTTTGTCTGGCCTTCATTGCTGATATGGTTTTAAGCACGGTCATATCTCCTTTATCAAAGTTGATATAGATATTATAGTTAATGTGGCTATAATGGTCAAGTTTTTTGTGAATAGATTTTTTAAGGCTTTTGCCAACTTTGGGTGGGTAAGATTAACAACCCCGCCTGTGGTAAGCCTTGTCATATTAGGGCAATCGCATTTGAGCGTAAGAAAAAAAGGGGCGGCTCCGCCCCCCTTTAGAACCCCCTGCAAGGGGGCCAGCCCCCTTGACCCCATCCTGCGCAACCTTGATTTTAAGCTATTAACAATTCATAAAATTCTCTAATGCGATTGCCCTGCTTGTCATATTGATTCTTGACCCCTTTTTTGTGTAAACTAATTATTAGGAGGTAAGCAACATATGACTAAAATAGAAGTTAGAGTATCATCAGAAATTATAGAAGATTGGCAGAGTCGGGAAGAAACACTCGAAATACTCTCTAAACCGACATGGGTGGAATCTATAGAGGAAGGACTACGGGCTTCTGAAAAAGGCGAAACAGTTAGATGGAGAGATAAGAAATTTGGGAAATAGTATTAACAAAGACTGCTGAAAAAACCTATGACAAATCAATAGGTAACATGCAAAAAAGGCTTGATAGTTGTTTTGAGGAGTTAGAAAAAAATCCTCTATATGGAAACAACATAAGACCTCTAACTGGAAAATTGAACGGTCTTTATAGATGTAGGATAGAAAACTGGAGGGTAATTTACAGGATTGACAAGAAACATACGATTGTTGAAATAATTGCGATACTACCACGTGGAGACGCTTACCTTGCCTAGTACCTTTGCATTTGTGATGATGGCGACTCCCCCTTCTTTTTCAAATGCGATTGACCTGCCCAGGCAATTCGACGTGTTGATTTGTGTAGGCCTTATATGGTACACTCGTCCATGAAATTCTTGCATAGGTCGTGATTATAACAGTCGAAAAAGACGATGGCCTTTTTCCTGATGGATACATATGGTTTGCGTTAAAACTTGATGGGGGGGCAGGACAACCGTTATGAAGAAGATAAAGACGAAGTTGTTTTTGTATTTCTTGTCTTTTTCCGTGTTTCTGTGGGGTGCAATCTATTTGGCTATCAGCATCAGTGTAAAGGCATTTGAAGCCTCCATTGTATCCACCCATATAGATATTTATGAGAGATACGTTGAGTTCATAGACCATCACATATCAGACAAGATTGATTTCTACAGACTGTATTCAACGGACGCTTTTTTCAGACAATTTGTCGATGAATCCAATACCCGTTTTGACAATATTGACAACGTCGGTGACTACATTGATGAAAAAGACAAGGAGTGGATGCAGGTTCCAAAGAATGTTATAACACCGTTTATGGCTGATATCATCAATAACCCATTATCAAAGAGTTTAAAACATCAGATTGAACATCTGAAAAAGGAGCAAGGGTATTATATATACAGTGAGGTCTTTGTAACAAACAAGCACGGAGCAAATGTGGCTCAGACAGGCAAGACCAGTGATTACTTTCAAGCCGATGAGCAGTGGTGGCAGACAGCAAAGAAGGAAGGTTTCTATATTGGCGCCGCCGAGTACGATGACAGCAGTGAAACGTATGCCTTGCCGATAGGAATAGCCATTACGGACAGCAAAGGTAACTTCAGTGGTGTGATAAAGCTCGTCTTTAACCTGAAGAATATAATAGATATGCTGAAAGAAATGAAAAACAATGCCTCACACAAACAATATGCCAAGTGGAGACTTGGACTGTTTACAAGGGACGGCAAGAAAATCTATTCACCGGACAATATAAATATATCGGAAGATGTTAAGAAACACTTATTGCAAAGTGGTTCTGTACGCCTCAGAAGCATTGACAAGCACTGGGGCGATTCCTTGTCAATATATGTCATTAATCAGGATAATGACAAAAACGTAATTCACCTTGGCTGGATGTTGGTCAACGAGCACGCAACTGATGAGTTGTTTGCGCAGGTACGTGAGTTGAGGATGCTGATATTGCTCTCGGCTATTGTGGTAACGCTATTTGCCATGTTTTCCAGCCTCTACCTGTCACGAAGGATATCAAGACCTCTATTGTTGTTGACCAATTCGGTAAACGCATTTGACGACAATAACCTCTGCGTTGATATACCGGCAATACAGTCAAGGGATGAGATCGGCCAATTGACCGGCGCCTTTACCCGAATGACGGAAAAACTGAGGTATAGCATCATTCAACGTGATGAGATAAACAAAGGGCTTGAGCTTAAAACAGACGAAATAAAGAAAAACTACGACCTGCAAAATGTAATAAGTACGTTACTCAAGCAATCCTACAGGGACCTGAGCATTGAAGAGTTCCTTGATCTTGCATTGGATATCCTGTTGTCACTTCCCTGGCTTGCCGCAAAATCAACCGGGTGCATATTCCTGTACGATGAGGCTACGCGTGTGTTAAAGATGCAGACAAGCAGGAACCTGGATAGTGCCACATTAGAGTTATGCAAGGAGGTTCAGGCTGGAAGGTGCCTGTGTGGACTGGCCGTGTCAAGGAGGGAATTGATACATAAAGACCTTATCGACGGCGAACATGAAATAATATATGAGGGTATCACAGAGCATGGCAATTATTGCGTACCAATCATAACAAGAGACAGCACCCTGGGTGTTATCAATGTAAACATCGATGCCGGTCATGGGAAAGACAAGACGGAGGAACAGCTATTGCTGATGTTTGCTGATACGCTGGCAGCAATAATTCAACGCAAGAGGACTGATGAGAAGCTCCTGGCGGCCATGCAGGAGGCGGAGAGCGCCAACCGTGCCAAGACCGACTTCCTTGCAAACATGAGCCACGAGATACGTACTCCGATGAACGCGATAGTCGGCCTGGGACATTTAGCGCTTCAAACAGACCTCTCGGCAAAACAGAGGGATTATCTCACCAAGATTCAGTCTTCGGCAAAATCGTTATTAGCCATCATTAACGACATGCTCGACCTGTCAAAGATAGAGGCAGGGAAATTGGAACTGGAGATAATCGGGTTCGATCTCAGAAACGTCCTGGATAATATAGTCACAATGCTGGCGGCAAGGGCAGAGGAAAAGGGGATCGAGATAATTCTCTCCGCAGACAAGGACGTGCCCTCCCTGCTCATTGGCGACCCGTTGAGGATAGGCCAGGTGCTCACAAACCTCCTCAGCAATGCGCTCAAGTTCACCGAACAGGGGGAAATTGCCATAACGGTAAAGGTTGTCGCTATAGATAAAGAGGAGGTCACCCTGGGTTTTTCTGTCAGAGATACGGGAATTGGCATAGCACTGGAGATGTTGCCCAATTTGTTTCAACCATTTTTGCAGGCCGACCGATCCACTACACGTAAGTATGGCGGGACCGGCCTTGGGTTGAGTATATGCAAGAAACTGGTAGAGCTGATGAATGGCGACATCTGCATCAGGAGCGAGTACGGCAAGGGAAGCGAGTTTACATTTACGATAAAGGCAGGTTACCAACAGCAACTTGATACGTCAAATGACATGAAGGCACTCGACAAGGAATCAGAAAGGTCGGCAAGACGACATGAATATAACGCAACTGCAATGGAGAAACTGGCAGCCATACAAGGCGCACGATTACTGCTCGTGGAGGACAATTACATAAATCAACAGGTTGCCTTTGAGGTCTTGAGCAATGCCGGCTTTGTCGTTGACATCGCCAACAACGGATTAGATGCGGTGAGGGCGATAGAGATGGCCCCGAAAAAGTACGGCGCCGTCTTAATGGACATACAGATGCATGAAATGGACGGCATAGAGGCGACAAGGAGGATCAGGCAGTTGACATCAGAGCTACCCGTCATTGCAATGACTGCCCATGTGATGAAGGCAGAGCGGGATAAATGCTACGCGGCTGGGATGAACGACCACGTCTCCAAGCCAATAGACATCAAAGAACTCTGCGACACGCTTCTGAGGTGGGTGCGGCCAACGGTATCCGACGTCCCTGACGTTGAATCTGCCCCGCCACGGCAGGGAGAGACTACGCCAGTCTATAACCTGCCCGGCATTGACATAGCGGCAGCACTTGAGAGGATTGGCGGCAACAGAGACCTGCTGAAAAAAATCATTGTGTATTTCAAGGATAATAATGTTCATATAGCTAATGACATAGAGGCTGCCATTGAGAGGAGTGATTATAGTCAGGCCAGGGATTTGGTGCATGGCCTGAAGGGCATGGCGGGTAATATATCGGCAACGGAGTTGTTTGGTGTTGTTAAGGAACTGGAAGACCTGCTGATAAAAGAGGACCCGGCAGTGATATACGAGTGTTTAAAAAGAGTGGACAAGGAGCTTCATACAGTGTTTGAATCTGCCGGCACATTTGAAAAGTTGACAGGCAATAGCAAACCGGTACCGACGGATATACCTGTTGAGTGTAGAGACCTCACTGCAATAGTCATTGAGTTGGACAGCCTGCTGAGACAGCACTCCATGCAGGCAAGGAAATTTTTTGCTGAAAACCGGACGTGTCTTATGTCAGTGGCAGGGGAAAAGGATATCGATCAACTGAGCGGTTGTATCGACAAGCTGGACTTTAAAGCCGCCGTGGCAGTATTGAATGGGATAGCGGTGGCAATCAAAAAGTGATTGGCTTTTAATTTTTTAATGCCATGCGTTATAATAGATCAATATGGATACTACACCACCAGGCGGTTACGATAAGCTCATCAAGGAGCTGATTGAGGAAATAGAGCAGCCTCTGATAGAGAGTGTCTTGGGGATCAAGGCCGATAAAATTACCAGGCTGAACCCCATTATGCAGTTGACGGACGAACGTGAGGCTGATTTTCTGGCAAGGGTGGACTCCGCCAACACCGACTCCTTCATTGCACACGCAGAGATTCAGAGCACAAATGACCCCAAAATGCTTAAGAGAATGATGCGGTACTTTATTCACATATATTCGTTGTACGAGTTGAGAGTAAAGCAGTACGTCATATTTATCGG
>NZ_JMFO01000007.1 GCF_000714715.1 Candidatus Magnetobacterium casense | reverse complement strand
AACGACACATCTTGAAGTAAGACCAATATATCACACAAAAGAAAATAGAACAAGAGGACATGTGTTCTTAGTAATGCTTGCATTGAGACTCTTAAATGAATTTATAAAGAAGACATGTGAAATGGAAGAACCAATAGATGAACTAATTTCAAGTTTAAATGAAATAGTATGCGTAGATGAAGAAATAGGAGGTGTAATAATTACGAGGGTGGTAAAACCGGCAGGTATAGCCGAAAGAGGTTTAGAAAAACTTGGCATACAAATTCCTGAAGTGTTAGGCTCTGTTTGTGCGAATAATTCTTAAGCAAATCAACATAGAATGTTTATTATAAAGGCTTTATAGGGACATCTCGAACTCTCCAATCTGGAACTTCCGTTAAAAGGCATGGATTCCTGCTCCCTTCCCTGTTCAAGCCAGGGACATGTTTCGCAGGAATGACAGTTACAGACGTTTTTCAAGTGTGTCATTCCTGCCTTGACCAGAAGTCCAAGATGTGTAAGAGTATGGTTACCGTGAAATATAAAAAGGATACCACTAAAGATAAAAATAATTCTACCACTACTTCTGCAGGACTACCTAAAAAGGCTCAAAAGCTCCAATTCATGTTACTGGATGTCAATGTAAAATTTTTTCTGCAAACTCTATTTAGTTTAGTATATAATTGTTTAATGGGCGCAATATTTGATCAGATAGGAGATGTCACAATGATAGACTTTGGTAGATTATCACGTAGACCTCAAACATTTGTACGTTTGACCGGCATAACAGTGGAAATATTTTTGGAGATGGTAGTGAGGATAGAACCTTGAGAAAAAGAGGGAACTGGCTAAACATGAGGTTGAATACGTGATAATTGACGTCACAGAACAACCCATACAGAGACCGAAAAAGGGTATCCTCTTTTTATGTTTTGCAGGAAGTCTATTATATGTTTATCAAATCTAAACTGATTCCGCCTGCTATGGTTGGCCCCAATATTATACCGAGGTTAAGACTTTTTCAACAATTTGACAAGTTTACCAAGTCAAAACTTACAATTATTGCATGTCCAGGTGGCTGGGGTAAAACTGTCCTGGCTTTATCTTATGTAAAATCGATAGAGCATAGGTATGTTTGGTATAACCTTGATGAGACAGATAGTGATGTGGTAACTTTTGTTACTCATTTGATATATGGTATAAATAACAATTGCGGTATAGTGAAGGAAACTCAAGATGCTTTGAATCTGATGGTTAGTGGTTTTCAATGGAAATATATATTATCAACGCTGTTCAATGAACTGATAGATTCTCATAATGAGAAGATTACCATTGTATTTGATGATTATCATACTATAAATTCCAGCAAGTCAATAAATGAAGTTTTAGAATATATGCTTCGATATTCTCCTCCAAATATAAATTTCATCATCTCCACAAGAGAAAAACCTGATATATATATCAGTAAGTCTCGATTATACGGTTCGGTCATTGATATTGATTTGAATGCCATTGCCTTTGACAACAATGAGATAGACAAGCTTTTCCTTGATATCTATAGTATAAATCTAAGTGAGACAGAAATAGAACTAATACAAAGATACTCAGAAGGCTGGGTTGTTTGCCTACAAGCTATAGGCATTTCTTTAAAAGGCAGACATGAGAAGAATCGCTTAGAATTTTTGAAGAACCACAATAACGTATGTATTTCTTTATCGGAGTTCTTTTATGAAGAAGTATACAGGAAACTCTCTGATGACTTAATGAATTTTATGAGGGTTACCTCGCTGCCTAACAAGTTTAACGCTGAATTATACAGAGCAATGACGAACAGAGAAGACGCCCGCCTTATTAATACGTTGATTGAGAAAGAATTATTTATTGTTAAAATTGATGAGAATGGTCAGTGGTATAGATATCATCACATTATTCAAGAGTTTTTAAGGCAGCAATTAATTATAAATAGTACGAGTGAATTAATTGAAACGTTTCATAAAAGGGCGGCTGAATATTTTCATAAAGATGGGGATTGGCACAGTACAATTTACCATTTAATACATGCTAAAGAGTATGATAGAGTGTCTGACATGTTCACTATTCTAAGTAATAATTATTTTTATGGTAAGATGGCAGAGCCTATGCTGCATTGGATCAGTGATATCCCAGATGATATCGTTAACTCAAATTGTTCCCTGCTCCTTAGCAAGGGATGGGCAGAGGGGCAATTGGGCAATTTAGATTATGCAATCGAGTTGATGACCCTTGCCAAAAATAAGGCTAGACAAAAAAATGATCTTAAGACCTTTGGTAGCTCTTTTTATTGCCTAATGAATACATGGTTTCAAAAAGAATCATTTCGTTTTCCAACAGATTCAGAGCATCTTGAGTCTCCTTTTGAAGAAATAACTGAAGATTTATATAAAAACAACACATTTTTTAATTTATTAAGAATATATGCTTCTACACTATACTTTTATCTTAACGAGCCAAATAACAGGATATTATTTGAAGAGCAAACCTCTTTTTGAGTTATCCGTGAAATCATTAAACGCAATGGGAAACATATTCTTTTTGAGACATATACTTGCTAGTTTGGCAATAAATGAAATTTACCTAAACAATATAAAAATAGCACACAATTTAGTTGAAAGGCTTAAAGATATAGATAAAGAAAATAAGAGATGGAGTTTTTCAAAAAAAGATGCTGTTAGCTCGGCATTTGCCCTTTTAGCCTTTCATGAAAATAAGCAGGATATATTTTATCACTGGACTGAAGACGCTATAAAGTATGCTGAGAGGCTTAATGTGTATCACTATATCTATAAGGTAAACTGCTGCCTTGCACCGTGTTACGCATCATTAGGAAATGTAGACAAGGCTGTAGCTCTTTTAGAGAGATCAATACAAGTATCGATAGACCTTGGAAATCCTTACGCTGAGGCAAGGAGTAGAATAATTCTTGCCTCTATATTATATGAGCCTCTTGCAAAAGTACATGTTATGTAAAATATAGCAAAAAGCTCATTTTGTAAGTGGCTGATATTAAATGATATTTTGGGGGCACTATAATTGCTTGATTTGAGATTTGCAAGAGGCTCATATGATAATCGTGAGTATAGTTTAGCATTAGAACATTTATCTAAATCTATAGAGATATCTGAACTTAACGAATATGATTTTTTATTTAACGCAAAAGAAAAATCCCTTTTCATAGAACTATTGCCTTTTATATTAGAGAATAGTATAAATTTTGATTTCGTAATAAATATAGCCATTGTTGTAGGCGAAGAAGTCGCAAAAGGATTAATACCTTTACTGAGTCATAAAGATACAAATGTAAAAAAAGCATCGTTAAATATCTTAACCTCAATAAAATACAGACATGCAGAGAAAGATATTGCATTTCTCCTTAAAGACCCGGATAAAAATATAAGGAGTGCAGCAGAGAAATCTATTAAGTCATTTGCATTACTTCCCCCCGAACCTATAAAGGTATACACTTTAGGCAGCTTTCAACTGTATGTTGGAGACAGGCAAATACATCCAAACGAGTGGAGTAGAAAATCTGCCCAAAACCTATGCAAATATTTCATATTTCACAGTGGTAAAGAAATAACAAATGACAAACTGATAGACACATTTTGGCAGGACGAGGATGCAACATCAGGTAAGAAAAATTTCCTTATGGGAATAAGCACTTTAAGAAAAGTGCTTGAGCCTGGTATACCTCCTAAGAAAAAATCTTCTTATATAAAGCATAATGATGGTATGTATTCTTTTATTATTCCAGATGGATCATACATAGATGTGTTTGATTTTGAACATAATATAACAATGGCTGATCGATATTCAAGGGGACAAGATGATATGAATGCTAAATCCCACTATATACGTGCTGTAGAATTGTATAAAGGGGATTTTTTAGAGGAAGATATATACAATGATTGGAGCTTCCCTATGAGAGAACAATATTTAGAGATGTACATGAAGGCATTAAAAAAATTGGCATATCTGTGTTACAAGAGTCTTGAGTATAGTATCACAATAGAATACATAAATCATATCCTCAAGAAAGATGAATACGACGATTTCTCATACCATCTGCTAATGAAGACCCATACAGCCATGGGAAACAAACATAAGGCTATTGATATATACCACAAATATTGCAATGTTCTGCGACTTGAACTTAAGACTGAACCCAGCAACGACATTACCTCTTTTTACCAGAAAATAAGCGCTACATCGCAATGAAACAATGGTTTCGAAAAGAGAGGAAGGGTGAGGCACATCCGCCGTCTGAGCGGCATCCTCCCTCCTCTTACTCTCTTTCCTATTCTGCGTTATTTCGGTTGCCAATCGGTGCCAAGCCCTAAGGCCACGTGCCCATCATCTGTTATGTTTTTGCCATCCATGACGTACATGTAGACATCGCCGTTTGTGGTATCCTGCCAGATGATGTCGGCCTTGCCATCGCCATTGAAGTCGTCAACGGCCTTGATCTGCCAGTTGTCGGGAATGGCCTTGACGACATGGTTGCCTGTTGACATGTTCAGACCATCCATCAACCACATGGCCACATCGCCAGTCTTGGTGTTCTGCCAGAGGACATCGGTCTTGCCATCACCATTGAAGTCGACCACAGCCTTGACTACCCACTCGGACATCATCCCCCTGATCAGGTAATCTCCACCATTTATGGTTGTTGCGTCCAGGAACCAGACGTAGATATCACCGGAGTTAGTGTTTCTCCACATGATGTCGGTTTTGCCATCGCCGTTGAAATCGCCAAGCGTCGTGACCTCCCACTCGCCAGACATACCACGCACAGCAAAGCCGCCCGTCTTGATCGTAGTGCCATCGATGATCCAGATATAGACGTCGCCGGTACTGGTGTTCTGCCAGAGGGCGTCGGCCTTACCGTCGCCATTGAAGTCACCTATTGCCTTGACGCCCCAGTCCGCCGCCATACCCCTGGCGATAAAACCACCGCCATTCATCTTAGCACCATCCATAAGCCAGATCGCAACATCGCCGGTTTTGGTGTTGCGCCAGAGGACGTCGGCCTTGCCATCACCGTTAAAGTCGTGCTTGACCTTTTTACCGGAACCACCACCAGACCCTCCAGAACGAACTAGCCAAATGCCCTGTGTGAAGTCGGACTTACCGGTGTAGCCGGCGCCACCAAAGCCCATGCCGATTACCCACGCGTTGGACGTACTATCTGCATAGGTAGTAGACGACCAGTAGTCAGTATTCTTCACGTTTACAAAGGGGTGATTTGCTATAAGTGTAGGAGCGTAATTTTCACGGTCTATCAAACTTAAAAGCTCTTTTTTGTTTGGCAACCGCCAGTCACTATAACCAAGATAGGCAGCAGTATTAAGACACTTCACGTAATCCAGCGCCGCTTTCCAGAGCTTGTCCGTGCCGCTGCAACTGCCTACCGTCGGTGTACCAACGTCCTTTGTCCATACTAGCCCCGTCAGGTTATCCATTACTGTACCATTATCGTTGTCAGTAAATCTTGGAGATGGCCAGACCACACCCTTTTTGAGGTCGCCATCGTCGCCTGTAGCATAGCTCTTCGTCTGACCGGTTTGCCAAATGGCCGCATTACCAAATGCCCCAGATTGCCCAGAACGCACTGGCCAAATGAAGTTTTTGTCAGACTTTTTAATTGTTGTGTAGCCGCCATCAAACATACCGACAGCCAACGCGTCAGACGTACCGACAGAGTGGGTAGTAGACGACCAATAGTTGAGCAACGACACATTAGTAAAGCCCTCCGAATTGAGCCATACTGCTAGAGAATAAGTTGTTTGCACGTTAACAAGGCTCTCCAGCTCGTTGATGTTCGGCAACCGCCAGTCGTTGTGGCCAAGGTAGTTTGCGGTATTGAGGCAGGCCACGTAATCCAGTGCTGCTTGCCAGGTATTGCTCCCACCGGTGCAACTGCCCACCGTGGGAGTATCGGCATCCTTCGTCCAGACCAGCCCCGTCAGGTTATCGGTGATTGTCTTGTCACCGTTGTCCGTGAAACGCGGAGATGGCCAGGCCACACCCTTTTGGAGCGCGCCGTCATCGCCAGCGACATAACTCTTCGTCTGTCCCGTCTTCGGCAGGCTTACGGTACCGGCGTGTGCGGCGCTACCAAAGCACATGCCTCCGATCACCACGATCAGCGCCAGGGCAAACAGCCACACTATATCGGCTATGTCGTAGAGACGGAGATGTTTCATCTTTCTGTTGTTGTTTTTTTCGACCATAACTTCCTCCTAAAACTATTATTGATTTTGTTCTCTGTACGACCGGTAAAACCGGCCTGCTTATCTTGAAACTAAAACTGTCTGAACCATGATTTAACAGATTAAAGGATTATCAGGATTTGTGTTAAGCATAACCCTACACTAAAATACCCCTCCGTTGTTAATATATGCTCTAGTCAGCGGGGACGCCTTGGTCTACGTATCCACCCGAGTAACTCGTCCCGGAGCTGTCCATTGTCCACATATAGACATTACCGGTTGAGTCATCCTGCCAGAGCATGTCATTCATACCATCGCCGTTGTAGTCACCGGTAGACTTCATATCCCATGTATGGGTATCAGAGTTATACCCGGTCATCGGCACTAATGCACTGGTTGCACCAGCACCACCCTTGGGCTTTACAAAATCTGCACCATTTATCTTTACACCATCCATTAACCAGATGACATCCTTACCCGTAACTGTATTATGCAAATATATGTCACTATTGCCGTCACCATTATAGTCGGCAACGGACTTGATCTGCCACTCTGGAGGCAATCCCCTGACAACAAAGTTGCTACCGGCTTGTACCTTGGTACCATCCATTAGCCAGCCAAAGACATCACCAACATCTCTGCTCTGCCATAAGACGTCTGATTTACCATCGCCATTGAAGTCTCCAACGCCTCTGATATACCAGTCTTGCGGCATTGCATTGACCACATAATCACCAGATGTTACTTCAGTACCGTTCATCAGCCAGATGTAAACGGCTCCCGTCTTGGAGTCTTGCCACAGGATATCGCTCTTGCCATCACCGTTGAAATCCTCTGAGAGCTTGATCTGCCACTCTGCGGGGATTCCCCTGGCTACGTATGCCCCAGACTTTTGTTTGCCATTATCCATTAACCAGACATATACATCCCCTGTATCGATATCCTGCCACAGCATATCGCTCTTACCATCACCATCAAAGTCCTCTGCTGCCTTGACTCGCCAGTTAGCTGGAACATTATTGGCAGCAAAGTCAACTGACTTTTTCGACATACCATCCATTTTCCAGATAGCCACATCTCCTGTCTTGGTATTCTGCCACAGGACATCGCTCTTACCATCTCCGTCAAAGTCCTTTTTGGCTTTACTCAGATTCTCTTTAAACTCTGCAGTAACGCCGTGCGTACCCGTCATGTTCAACGTGCACTGGTTACCAATGGGGGTATCACATCCTTTCCACTCGATAAACTTTGACAAGTTGTCGGGTTCTGCCACGAGAATTACCTGAGTTCCAGGCGAATACGTTGCCGTGCCTGTCTTACCGTTCCAGTTGAGGACGCCTGTAAGGGGTTACTGTACCATCGCCTGTGCCTGTCTTTGTAACGGTGAGAAGAAATCCACCGCTCGTTTTTTTGTTGAACGTTACGGCGATCGTCTTGGACGCCGTCATGACAACCGTGCACACGTTTGATGCCACGGTATCACACCCGGACCAGGTAACAAAGTCTGAACTCATGTCGCCCCGTGCCGTGAGGGATACAGAGGTATTGAGGTCATATTCGACGATACCAGTGTTGCCATTAAACTTGATTAGACCAGCCGAGTCCGACACAGAGCCATCTCCTGTTCCCTGCTTGATAATGGTTAGGGATTTCTTTGTTGCCGACTGCCCATCCTGTGTAACCGTGAAGGTTTGCCCCGATGCCGATATGGTGCCAATCCGCACGCCGGCATTTGAGTTTGCCGACACGGAATACGCAATCGTGCCGTTGCCGCTACCAGAGCTTCCGGAGTTGATTGTAAGCCAACTGCTGTCGTTGCTAATTGCCGTCCATGTACAGCCAGGGTTAGCCGTTACGCTTACGCTATCACTGCCACCAGTAGAGGGAAAGTTCTTACTCGTTGGGGTGAGCGTATAAGTACAGGATAAGGCCTCCTGTAATATGCTAAACGTCTGCCCTGCTATAGTCATTGTACCATTGCGAGAGCTGGTACTTGTGTTTGCCGCCACGGTGTAATTCACCGTCCCGCTGCCGGAGCTGGAGCTGCCGGAGTTAATAGTTATCCAGGAGGCGTTGCTTGATGCGCTCCATGTACAACCAAGGTTTGCTGTTACGCTTACGCTATCACTGCCACCGCTGTAGGGGAAAACTTTACTCGCTGAGTTAAGTGTATAACTACAGTTTATGCCGTCCTGTGTAACACTAAAGGTCTGCCCTGCTATAGTCATTGTACCGGTACGTGAACTTGTTGTTGTGTTTGCCGCCACGGTGTAATTCACCGTCCCGTTGCCGGAACCGGAGCTGCCGGAGGTGATCGTTATCCAGGGGGCGTTGCTTGATGCGCTCCATGTGCAGCCGGTGTTGGCCGTAACGCTCACGCTACCACTGCCAACTGTTGCGGTGAAATTCATGCTGCCTGGACTTATTGTCTTGGTTGAGCAGTTCGGTGCAGCAGCATCCTGTGTAACGGTAAAGGTCTGCCCTGCTATAGTCATCGTGCCATTGCGAGAGCTGGTACTTGTGTTTGCCGCCACGGTATAATTCACCGTCCCGTTGCCGTTGCCGGAGCTGCCGGAGGTGATCGTTATCCAGGAGGCGTTGCTTGATGCGTTCCATGTGCAGCCGGTGTTGGCCGTAACGTTCACGCTACCACTGCCAACTGTTGCGGTGAAATTCATGCTGCCTGGACTTATTGCCGTGGTTGAGCAGTTCGGTGCAGCAGCATCCTGTGTAATGCTAAAGGTCTGCCCTGCTATAGTCATTGTACCGGTACGTGAACTTGTTGTTGTGTTTGCCGCCACGGTATAATTCACCGTCCCGTTGCCGGAGCCGGAGCTGCCGGAGGTAATAGTTATCCAGGATGCATTGCTTGATGCGTTCCATGTGCATCCGGTGTTGGCTGTAACGCTTACGCTACCACTGCCACCTGTTGCGGTGAAATTCATGCTGCCTGGACTTATTGTCATGGTTGAGCAGCTCGGTGTTGGCGTTGGCGTTGGAGCTTGTCCAGAGCGCACCGGCCACACATGGGTGCCACCGCTGGACTTACCGCCGGCGAGGATACGGCCATTGAGCATGTCGATTACCCACGTGTAGGACGAATCTAAAGCATAGGATGTAGACTACCAGTACCAGTCAGACTGCATATTAGTAAAAGGTTGGCCGGATGGGAGCGCTGGGCTATACATGCCATAATCAGACAGGCTATGAAGCTCTTTCCTGTTTGGCAACCGCCAGTCGGTATAGCCATACGTACCGGCTCCGTTGTTCATTGATGCAGCGTAGTCCAGGGCCTCCTGCCATGTCTTGTAAGTGCCGGGGAGGTTGGCGTTCTTGGTCCACATCAGCCCCGTAAGGTTGTCGGTCACGGTCTGGTTACCGTTGTCAGTAAACCGTGGGTTTGGCCAGGCAATACCCTTTTGTAACGCACCGTCATCGCCAGTGGCGTAGGTGATAGTCTGGCCGGTAGACCAAATGGCCGCATTGCCAAATGTCCCAGATTGTCCAGAACGCACTGGCCACACGTAGTGGCCGCTGGACTTAACGTGGGCGGGGACGTTGCCATCGACCATGTTGACGAACCACGCCTCGGACGTACTGCCAGCAGAGGACGTAGACGACCAGTAGTCGTTAGTCTGCACATTGGCAAACCCCTGCGAAATAAGCCACGTCGTTGGATTTGCCTGACCTGCGTTGACAAGGCTCTCCAACTCGTTGACGTTCGGCAGCCGCCAGTCGGTATAGCCATACGTACCGGCGCTGTTCATCGATGCGACATAGTCCAGGGCCTCCTGCCATGTCTTGGTAGTACCGGGGAGGTTGGCATCTTTCGTCCACATCAGCCCCGTGAGGTTATCGGTGACCGTCTGGTTGCCGTTGTCCGTAAACCGTGGACTTGGCCAGGCCACACCAGCCCTGATCGCCCCGTCGTCGCCTGTGGCGTAGCTGGATGTCTGCCCCGTCTGCGACAGACTCACCGTACCGGCGTAGGCGGCTCCGGCAAGGTGCATGCCTCCGATTATAGTGATTAGCGCCAGGGTAAGCAATACCTTCACGCCCGGCGATATGTGAAACAGAGGATACCTCTTCTCCTTTCGGTTGCTATCTCTCTTAAACATAAATTTCCTCCAAAAGCATTGAGGGAGGGCAAAGCCCTCCCTCCTCTTATTCTCTCTCCTAATTCTGCGTTATTTCGGTTGCCAATCGGTGCCAAGCCCGAAGGCCACGTACCCACCATCTGTTATGTTCTTGCCATCCATGACGTACATGTAGACGTCACCGTTTGTGGTCTCCTGCCAGAGGATATCAGCCTTGCCATCACCGTTGTAATCCCCGGCGACCTTGATCTGCCAGTTACGAGGCACACCCCTCTGGATGAAGTCGCCACTGCTTATGCTCATCCCGTTCATGAGCCAGATAACAACGTCTCCGGTATTGGTATTCTGCCAGATGATGTCGGCCTTACCATCGCCATCAAAGTCGTTAACCGCCTTGATCTGCCACTCATTTGGGACGGCCCTGACAACATAATTGCCAGTTGACATGCTCAGAGAGTCCATCAACCACATCGCCACATCACCAGTTGTGGTGTTCTGCCACAGAACATCGCTCTTGCCATCGCCATTGAAGTCGGCCACGGCCTTAACTACCCACTCGGACATCATCCCCCTGATCAGGTAACCTCCACCACTTATTGTTGTTGCATCCAAGAACCAGACGTATATATCACCTGAGTTAGTGTTGCGCCACATGATATCGGTATTACCATCGCCATTAAAGTCGCCAAGCGTTGTTACTTCCCACTCGCCAGGCATACCACGCACGGCAAAGCCGCCCGTCGTGATTGTGGTACCATTGACAATCCATATGTAGACATCACCTGCATTATTTTGCCACATGACGTCGGACTTGCCGTCACCATTAAAATCGCCTATTGCCTTGACGTTCCAATCCGCTGTTATACCTTTGGCGATAAAATTACCGCCTGTTATCTTTGTACCGTCCATCAACCAGATGTAGACATCGCCGGTTTTGGTGTTACGCCATAGAATATCGCTATGGCCATCACCGTTAAAGTCATGTTCGACCTTTTTACCGGAACCACCATCGAACTCGATGCTAATACTCTTGTCAGTGGTCATCTTGACCATACACTGGTTGCTACCGATGTTTAGATCGCAGCCCGTCCAGGCCTTTATGGTTGAACCAAGCGCCGGTGCCGCCGTAAGCGTTACTGATGTGTCCTTGTCATAGGATGCCGTACCGGTCTTACCGTTCCAGGTAATGCCCCCATTGGTTGCTGTAACTGTACCATCGCCTGTGCCCTGCTTTGTCACCGTAAGCATTAGCTGGCCCGATTGTTGCCCTCCCTGTGTAACGGTAAATGTCTGTCCAGCGATTGTCATTGTACCTGTACGGGAGGTTGTGCTCGTGTTGGCCGCAACGGTGTAATTTACCGTGCCGTTACCGCTGCCGGAGAGGCCGTAGGTGAGCGTTATCCAGGAGGCGTTGCTTGATGCGTTCCATGTGCAGCCTGTGTTGGCCGTCACGCTCACGCTACCACTGCCACCTGTTGCGGTGAAGTTATTGCTGCTTGGACCTATTGCCGTGGTTGAGCAGTTCGGTGTTGGCGTTGGGGTTATCATTGGGGTCGGCGTTGGGGTCGGGGATGTTTGGCCATCCTGCGTAATTACAGCCTCAATATTCTTAAAGACTATTTTCCCCGTCCGGGAACTTGTTGTTGTGTTTGGTTCTACGGTATAACTAAACACGCTTTTTACGGCAGACTCGTAATTATCATTTAGCTTTATCCAACTTTTGTTGGCGTAGGCCATCCACGCGCAACCCATATTATCGGATGTTTCCACAGTCATGTCATAACTACCACCTGATGCAGGGATCTGCCCCATGTAAGTTATACGTTTAATACTACAATCGCCTGATACTGAGCGAACCGGCCATACAGTATGCACACCTCCTGTTAGTGTAGATGCTTTTAATGCTTCAGAACTTGATGTGCCATAACCTACATTGCCCGTAAATGCCCTGGATGTATCAGAACCTACTGTAGTAGACGTCCAATATGCATACGATCCCACATTGATAAATGGATGCCCTGCCATAAGCGCAGGCTCATACACAGATTGGTCATATAGGCTCATAAGCTCTTTTCTGTTAGGTAACCTCCAATCATCATGGCCAAGATAGTTCACACTGTTTAAACAATCAATGTATTTAAGTGCCCCATACCAATCTCTACTAGTAGAATCATAATTACAGCTACCAATAGCCGGTGTACCTGCATCTTTTGCCCAAATGAGGCCTATCAAGTTGTCTGTAACCGTTGAATCACTGTTTTCTACAAATCGTGGACTCGGCCAAGGCTCACCTATCTGCAATTCACCATCGTCACCGGCAGCATAAGACGTCTTTAGGCCGGTTTTCCATAAAGTAGTTATACTATCCATTCCATTTCTTACCGGCAATACGTAAACACCAACACCGTTGTAGCTATCACTGGTTTTATAGTAAGCGCGGCTATCTCCGTCTATCATGCTGATGTAACGAGCACGGCCCGTAAGAAATGCATATGTAGTTGACGACCAATAGAAGGACGACATGACGTTGGTAAATCCTTGACTCATAAGCCATGAACTAGGACTTTGTGCACCAGGATTAACTAAACTCTCCAGTTCGCTGATGTTTGGTAAACGCCAGTCGTTGTAGCCAAGGTAATTGGCAGAATTTAAGCAAGATACGTATTTTAATGCATCTGCCCAATTCTTATAGCCTCCTACACACGAACCATACGTTGGTGTGCTCGCATCTCGTGGCCAGTCTTTCCCCGTTAAATTGTCATGCACAATGCTTTGATTGCTGTTTGCGTAATCAAAACGGTTGCTCGACCAATTCGACTGTACCCAATCCGTACCGAGCTGAAACATTCCATCGTCATAAGGGTAATAGGATGTTGTCTGTCCAGTTTTAGGTAGGGGAATAACATAGGCAGAAACCAACCCTTTTAAACACACGACACTAATCGTTACGAGCAAAGCCAGTGTAAACAGTAACCTATAGGCTTTGTGATTCCAACTCACAGACCCACTACGGTTGTTACATTGTTGAAACATAAATTCCTCCTTGTTAGTTTTTCGTTATAACACCGTCACTTATGTCTTTGTTTTACTACACAACATGGTAAAATCATACCCTTAACAGCAAATGTTAACCTTCATTCTTGCCCTCCTTTTTCGTCTAATGCTGATTTATAACGGATGTTCTGCGCAAAAAAAGGCTTACTTCCTTTAAATATAAGGTTTTATAAAAGAAAATGTGTAAACACGTAGACACTAAAACTTGATTTTATTAGTGAGGCATGGTATAATACATTTCATGATAACTTATTAATATAGCAAAGAATTTTAAAATGTAGACACTATCAATTTTGAATAATCGTTTAGTGTCAAGGGGTTACACGATTTTTTACAGTCAAAACCCAGAACATCCGTTATAACAGTCTGTGAAATCACAGATTCATCTAAGCAATACGATACGTTCTTCTTTTCCTTTTCCTGAAAAAATCTTTCATCTTTCAGGTAAGATAACATACGGTAATCACAAATCAATCACAAAAGAGAAAAGGGTTCTCGTTCACACTATGTGGGGGGGGTAGGCTTTCCTTTGCACAGAGGCGGAGGTTAATATCATGGGAGAGTTGTTAAAGCGGTACGGTAAAACGCATGTGCGGGTTAGCATTTCAAGGTGTTAAGGAACGCCGCTAATGCTTAATAGGAGCGTTTAAGACGACAGGCTTTGGTTTTACAGGCCAAAGCCGCTACGGTCAACGGGCAGACAATCCGTTGACCGTTTGACCACCACAACACCGCAACATCCACCTTTGACACTCTCCACAGTGTTTATGTTTTTTGTTCGTTTTGAGTTTTCGATGTCACAAAAGCACGTAACACGCTGTTCATGTAGGTTTGATACCCTTTGCCTTTGCTGCGGAACCAGTCAAGTACATCGGCGTCTACACGAATGTTGATGTGTTTCTTGCGTGGAGGCAACCCTATAAAGGCTTGTGTCCAATCTAACGGCTCGTGCACATCGTCTTCATCGGCAGCAATGCTGGCCTCCAGCTCCTCCTCAGTCATAGCGTCAACCTTATCCCAATCGGTACGACTCTCGCCACGTTCGCACATGGCCGCAAGTTCTTCAGCCGTGTAGCGCACAATATTTTCTTTTTTCTTCATCTCTTGCCCTCCTCATTGTGATAATACGAATGGCGTCATCACGCCGCATCCACACCACAGCAACAAGTCTGCCGTTTATTTCCCCTACGCTGACCCACCTCTCCTCTGTAACTCTTGGCGATGGAACGGTATATAAATGTCTCCCGTCAAAGAGAGACCGTGCATCGAAAAAATCCAGGTTCCGCTCTTTAAGAACGGCAAGCCGTTTTGGTTCAAACCATTCAAATATCATGTTTCATTATAACCACAATTTGTGAATACAGTCAAGACAAAACGCATCACACAATTTTTTCACACCTTCCAAGACTATCGGCGGGACGTACAGGAGATATCCGAACTGCCCGCAGCCGAAGTTCAGGAGCTTGTTGCAAAGGGCGCCACCTCTTTAGAAGTTATACGATAACGAGGTAAAGAGCGACCGTCCATTTGCCGGATAGGCTATCGGCGAGGGCACATAGAGGCCACCGGTTGCCTCTCCGTATAATGTATCTGGTAGGATGTACCTACAACCCCTGTTCAAGCCGGGGGCAAGCCCCTGTTGCTACCATAGGTCTCTGCGGATACCTGCCAACGAGGGAAAAAAGAAATGGCAAGAACGTACACCAGCTATGGCAGCTGGCTTAACAGATCATCAATGGGATATGTCAGAGCTGTTGAGATATAAGATACCCCTACCGATATGGGTTGATCCACCTCGACGAGGACGACCACCAAAGCATATACAAAAACAAACTATGGCGGTAGCTGCATGACCACGGTTGTTTGTGGCACTACCTAATTATTTATCTCTATTAAAAATTAACCTAAAAAAGATGTAAAACTCAAGCCTATTGTCTTAACATCTCCTCCATCTCTCTTAAAATATCTCCAGTACCTTTCCAATTAAAAATTTTTCTTACTGTTCTTTTGGGTCGGTTAAAAATTTATCACCTTATTGTTTTATCTTTTCTAAAACAAATCCTTTAATTTTTAATGCCTCCTTGAAGGCTAACTCGGCTTCTTCAAATGAAAAATCTGGATAATCACTGGGATAGCGTGTTTCTACATAAAACTTACTAATCATGTCTAATTCTTGCTCATACTTTTGTATTTCAGGCTTAATCTTCAAAACAAGGGTTGCCAATTCCAAAAGGTCATGCGTTTTAGGAAAACGACTCTTATGAAAAACCAAAAATCCTTTTAGATATTTTTCGGTCATCTGTTGAGCATGAAAGCCAATTTGGTTTGGCGGGCCGTCCTCTTTCAAAGCATAATTAGCCATCCATTCGTCTTCTTGTGCTTTTTTGAACCATTCTAAATAGTTTTGTTCAGCTTTACTTGATTGTTTTTTGTTACTGTCTGGCATATAGTATTTTACCTTTAGTCATAATATCTTCTATGAAAAAATCACCCATTTCTAGTCTTTTGACAATGCGCTGCGGTTCATAAACCAGTAAATCAATAGGGAATGGGCGAGGAAAAATTGACAAGTTAATTTGAGAAGTTACTTTTCTTCTATCCTCCGTTTCTTTAAGTTCCTTAATCACCAGTAAATCCACATCACTATCCTCTGTTGGCTTCCCCCACGCATAAGACCCAAACAAAATAATCTTTTCTGGTTGGAACTCCACCACCAATTTTTCAGTAACCGTTTTTAATTTGTCTTCAAAATCTTTAGTCATATCAATATAACTATATATTTTAACATTTTTATGTAGTCAACAAGAACACCATTGGTTTCTTCTTGACACCTTCTTTCTCTATCCTACAATATTTTCAGTACCTTTTCAACTATATGCTTTCCGTTATTTCATCTATCCGCCCTCTATCTATAACCGCCAATTGAGCTTGTTGCAAAGGGCGCCACCTCTTTAGAAGTTATACGATAACGAGGTAAAGAGCGACCGTCCATTTGCCGGATAGGCTATCGGCGAGGGCACATAGAGGCCACCGGTTGCCTCTCCGTATTCGGCATAGGTCTTGTTGAATATATTGTTTGCAGATAGTGTAAGCGTCATATTCTTGTACGTATAGACGTACTTCATGTCCATCACGGCATAGTCTGCAAGTCTATACAGGTTTGCGCTGTCTACGTATTTGTCCCCGGAGTATCTCACCGTAAGGCTAACGTTACCATAGGTTGGCCTTGACCAACCAAGCGTGTTGCCGATCAGGTGATGGGGGACGTTTGGTACTCGTTTGCCCGCGTAAGAGACCCCGTTGGTCTCGAATTCAACAAACCTGGCATCCATATATGTATAGTTCAGACGGATGTAGAAGTCCAGCGGGAGATTGAACTTGACGCCGGATTCAAACCCCCTGGACCTGGCCTCTGCAGCGTTTTTGGCCTGAAGTGCGCCCGTGCCTACGATCTTATCTTTGCTCAAGACGTAAAAACCTGCCAAGTTATAATTAATACGGTCAAACAACGTGCCCCTGAGTCCTAACTCGTAACTGTCTTCTTTCTCCGGTCTGAGGTCCTGCGTGATATAAAAAGATTTTCTCGATGATATTATTGGTCTGATACCGTGCGTGTAATTACCAAAGGCATTGATGGCAGTTGATAGCGCATATGCAAAGCCAACCTTTGGGC
Organism: Candidatus Magnetobacterium casense; assembly: GCF_000714715.1. Taxonomy (GTDB): domain Bacteria; phylum Nitrospirota; class Thermodesulfovibrionia; order Thermodesulfovibrionales; family Magnetobacteriaceae; genus Magnetobacterium; species Magnetobacterium casense. The sequence continues at coordinate 118,044 of NZ_JMFO01000007.1, read as the reverse complement.
TCAGTGCATCGTCTCTCCTGCTGAAGTCATTGTCTGTAAGAACCTTGTCTTTATGTCGTAGGAGCATGGAGTCGTATCGCATCCCCGTATTTAGCATCAAGCGTTGAGCGGGTTCGACCTCAAACTGGAAGTAAGCGCTTGAGATTTCCTCCTCAATTTTGTGACCGTAATATATAGGCACGATATCCTTCCAGGAATCATCTGGCCTTGCGGTACCATTTTCTCTGCTTTTTCTGTACTCTACGCCAGCCAGTATTGTGGTGTCAAAACCAAAGATGGAAGTAACCAGCCGATAGCTACCCTCTGTGTTCCAGGTGTAGAGGTCACGGATGTCTAAATAAAAGCCGTAATCATTATAAGTGATATCATGGTCTCTATAGGACCCCTTAAGTGTCACTTCCGATGTGTCAGTTAAACGCCACCGCACCCTTGTCCCCGTGTTGATGTAGCGCATTGTACCATCGTGAATCTTTTGGAGGCTACTGCGTGGACTATCCTCATACTGGTCAATTGGCAGACCGCCCGGGGATTCAAAGTCTACCTTGTTAAAGGTCAAAAACGTGTCGATCTTAACGGTATCGCTGGTGTATCCAATCCGTGGGGTCACAAAATTATTCCTGGTGGTGCTGTTTTCCCTATAACCGTCAGATGTAAAGTAGGTGTAATTCAGACCGTAGCTAATACCATTATTAAGCCTCCCCCTTACGTGGAAAGAGGGATTTGATGTCTTAAAACTCCCATATAGCAAAGAAGCACTGCCCTCAAGCACTTTCTTAGGCTCCCTTGTGACTATGTTTATTACACCACCTACACCATAGGGCCCATACAGCGCAGTCAATGGTGTCTTAACCACCTCTATCCTCTCTATGTTATCGGTAGGTATGTTGGATAGGTCTATAAAGTTTGTTGGCATGTTTATCTCAAAACCATCAACCATGAAGAGTATTTCCCTGTTTGTAGGCTCCATTCCCCTAAATCCAACGCTAAACATTGTATTCATAAGGCTGAAACTACCTATATACAGCCCGGGGATATCTCTCAACATATCCGATATTCCAACAGACCTGGATATATCTTCGGATGTGATTACCTCTACGTTTGTAGGGATCAGGTTTTGCTCTCTTTCGGTCTTTGTAGCACTTACCACGATCTCATCAAACTTAAAGGCATTCGGTTCGTCTGCCTCCTGGGCAAACACCCCTGACGGGAGAGCCATACCAAATAGCACAATCACACTGAAAATAATACATAACTTATTTTTATCCACAACACGTCCTTTCACATGAATCAATACATCATGGTCTAACTATTTGCCATCGGTTTTAGCATAGAATCTATTTTAACATGTTCAATCGTGTATAGTCAAGCACAATTTGTCTGATTGTCACAGCAAAATAGGGTAGTCCTGCAGGCCGTGCCCCCTTGCGAGGGGGGCTGAGGGGGAGCAGAGCTTCCCCTTTTTCTTCCTCGTATTCTTTTTTGTCTTTTTGTCTTGCTTTATAGTTCAGGTTCGTCATAATATATATGATGCTGATTTAACCGGAGCATTGTTTACAATGAATTTTAAGACAGGAGGAATACGATAAATGGAACGACTCAAGGGTATTGACGGATTTAATGGCCGCAAGGGGCCACTGCTGCTGATCATAATGGACGGGGTGGGGCTTGGCAGGGATGACGACAGCAACGCCGTACACCTGGCCAAGACGCCAACGCTGCACAAGCTGTTCAAGAGCGAGTTTTTTGTCCCCATTGCGGCGCACGGTGAGGCGGTAGGACTGCCCTCGGATGAGGACATGGGCAATAGCGAGGTGGGGCACAACGCCCTTGGTGCGGGCAGAGTCTTTGCCCAGGGCGCCAAGCGGGTCAACGAGGACTTTGCCACTGGGGCGGTCTTTGGTGGGGCGCTCTGGAACAAGATCGTCCAACGTGCCAATAACGGCGGGGCAGTGCATTTTATCGGGTTGCTGTCGGATGCCAACGTCCACTCAAACATAAACCACCTCTACCAGATGATCGAAAGGCTGGCCGAATCGGGGGTAAAGAAGGTCAGGGTTCACCCGCTCCTGGACGGCAGGGATGTTGGCCCACGCACCGCCATGACCTACGTTGAACCCACGGAGGCGCTCCTGAAAAAAGTCCGCGACGAAAAAGGCTTCGACTACGTGATTGCCTCCGGCGGGGGTAGGATGAACGTCACGATGGACAGGTACTGCGCCGACTGGAACATAGTCAAGCGCGGGTGGGACGCCCACGTCCACGGCATCGGCAGACAGTTCAGGTCGTGCAGCGAGGCCGTTAATACCTTCTACCAGGAGGGCGTGGATGACCAATACATGGGCGCCTTTGTAATCGTGGATGAGGGCGGCAATCCCGTTGGAAAGATGCAGGATGGTGACTGCGCAGTCCTGTGCAATTTCAGGGGCGACAGGGCCATTGAGCTTTCGCAGGCATTTGATGCCGGCAGCGACTTTAAGCACTTCGACAGGGGCAATGTCCCGGATGTCCTGTACGCCGGCATGATGGAGTATGACTCCGAGGCCAAGGTGCCAAAGAACTACATCGTCCAACCCCCGCTTATCCAGCAAACCATCGCAGAGTACCTGGCACTTGAAAATATAGGGATGTTTGCCATTTCGGAGACGCAAAAGTATGGCCACGTGACCTACTTCTGGAACGGCAACAAGTCCGGATACATCAACGCTGACCTTGAGACCTACGCAGAGATACCCTCTGACAGAATACCCTTTGACCAGGCGCCAAAGATGAAGGCATACGAAATCACCGAAAAGACCATCGAACTCCTGAAGTCGGGGAAGTTCAAGTGGGGACGTCTCAACTTCGCAAACGGAGACATGGTCGGTCACACCGGCGTCATGGAGGCGGCCATCACGGCAGTTGAGACCGTGGACGAGTGCGTTGCCAAGCTCCTGAGCGTTGTTGAGGGACTTGGGGGGATCGTCATCGTAACGGCAGACCACGGTAACTCCGATGAGATGTTTGAGGTCAAAAAAGGCAAAAAGACACCAAAAACCTCACACACGCTAAACAAGGTACCCTTTGTGATCGCTGACTTTGGCTTTAAGTCGGAGTATCGTCTGTCCGGGATCAGCAATCCCGGCCTGAGCAACGTGGCAGCCACGATCTGTAACCTCCTGGGATTTGAGAAGCCGCCACAGTATGATGCCTCACTTATCAGCTTTACCAAATAAAGGAGCGACCTATGTTGTTTGACACATTCTTTATAAGAGACCTTAAGCTGAAAAACCGCCTGGTTCGCTCGGCCACCTACGAAAAGCGGGCAGATGAACGGGGGTTTGTCACAGATGCGCTTATTGAGTTTTATGAGACGCTTGCCTGGGGTGGAGTCGGCCTGATAATCACGGGCAACGCCATTGTGCATCCATCGGGGTTTTCCGTTGAGCGGGCGGTGTGCATCTACGACGACGCCTATGTACCGGGCCTAAGGCGTCTGGTTCATGCCATACACAGGTTTGACGGCAAGGTCGTTATGCAGATAACCCACGGCGGACGGCAGTGTTATCCCGATATGCTTGGCGGCAATCCCCCGATAGCACCCTCTGCCGTCTATGAACCTATCTTGAACGTAACCCCGCGTGCCATGACGGAGGATGAGATATGGGAGGTGATCGGGGCATTTGGCAGTGCAGCAAAGAGGGTGCAGGCATCGGGGTTTGACGGCGTGCAGATACATGCGGCACACGGCTACCTGATCAGCGAGTTCCTCTCCTCCCACACAAACAGACGGGAGGACGATTGGGGTGGTGACGAAGAGCGGCGTTTTCGCTTCCTCCAGGAGGTGGTCAAGGCCATCAGGGCAAATGTCGATGCCGATTACCCCGTCATGATAAAGATGAACTCCTCCGACTTTCTAAAAGACGGAGGGTTGAACCCGCAGGAGAGCCTCTCAATTGCTAAGAAGTTGCAAGGGTTGGGTATTGACGCCATTGAGGTAAGTGGCGGGATGTTTGAGTCAGACGTCAGGCTCAGGGCTGCCCGTGGGGATATTCTAAGGCCTGAGGATGAGGCCTACTTCAAGGAGATGGCTGCCATGTTTAAGAAGGAGCTGGACATACCCGTCATCCTGGTTGGCGGAATGCGCAGCAGGGCCGTGTGTGAAGAACTCTTGGCGAGTGGTTGTGCGGACCTGATATCGCTGTCCAGGCCGCTGATACGTGAGCCGGACCTGCCTGACAAACTCCGCGATGGCAAGGAAAAGGCCGACTGCATCTCCTGTAACGGTTGCATGAGGTTCAAGAAGCTTGACATGGTCAGGTGCATCCAGATAGAAGACTAACAAGAAAAAAAAGAAGGAATCGTTGTATCCTAATTTATATTTCATGGTAACTATACTTTTACGCTTCCTGGATGCCTGGTCAAGCCAGGAATGACACACTTGGAAAACGACTGTGACTGTCATTCCTGCGAAAGCAGGAATCCATGCCTTTTAAGCGTGAAATAAAAGTTACCGTGCTTTTTTAAGAGGATACCTGGAAAACAAGATTGACAAGTGGCATAAAAAGAGTTATAATAATTAATGTAAATGGAAGCAAATCTTTATAAGGTAGCGCTCCAGTCCGGCGTGGTTACATCGCTTAAGCACAGCAACAATGCCATACAGCGAAAATATAAAAGTGCCTTAAATGCCGGCCACCACGGTTGATTGGGTGCTACCCCCATAGAGATAGTAATTATTTAATCAAATATATATCTGCTGTAGAATAAAAAAAGAAAGGAGCACAAATACGATGGTTTTGATAGCACCTTCCATACTTTCAGCGAACTTATTGCAGTTGAGAGCTGATATACTGGCAAGCATGGAGGCCGGCGCCAATATGTTCCACATTGATGTTATGGATGGTAGTTTTGTACCAAACATAACGGTTGGTCCGTTCGTTGTGCAGCAAATAAGGAGGGCAACGGTTCTCCCCCTTGACGTACACCTGATGATAGAGTCTCCGGATAGATATCTGATGGACTTCATCAGGGCTGGTTCCGACACCATCACTGTCCACTTTGAGGCAGACAGACACTTGCACAGAAACGTAACCTTACTAAAAGAGGCGGGTTGCAAGGCCGGTGTTGCCATAAACCCCGCCACACCCATTGAATCCCTGACGGAAATACTGCCGTATCTCAATGTGGTGCTCTTGATGTCGGTCAATCCCGGGTTTGACGGACAGGAGTTTATTCCTCGGTCTGTTGAAAAGATCAGGCGGCTCAAAAAACTTATTAACCAAATGGAGTTAAAGACCCTCATAGAAGTAGATGGCGGGGTGGGGCCTAAAAATGCCGCAGAGATCATACAGGCCGGAGCCGATATCCTGGTTATGGGGTCGGCATTTTATAAGTCAAAGGATTACAAAGAAACCATTCGTGCCGTAAGGTCTGCTTAGGCGAAACAATGGGTACGGCCTCTGATTTAAAGTCCCTGGCTGATGAGCAACGCCTAAAGGGTAATTACAAGGCCGCCATTAAGTACTATCGTCAGGCCATAGATATCTCCACCAGGAGGGAGACTGCCAAAACAGGAGTCTCCAGGATAGGGCAACAGGCAGATATATCGCATGAGGCAGGTGGGCCAGGCAAGGCAGGTGGGCCAGACAAGGCAGGTGGGCCAGGCAAACATTTGCGTCAGATAGTGGATGCCCAGGTGGGTCTAGCCCTTGCACGCAGGGCACTGGGGCAGTGGAAGGAGGCCCTCACCGCCCTGCAACAGGCAAGACAACACTACTGCGACACCAACGACAGGGCCGGGATTGCCTTCAGTCTCTGGGCCGAGGCCGGTACGTTGCGGGTCAAGGGCGATATCCCCGGTTGTATTGAGCTGTTTAAGCAGGCGATGGAGCAGTTTACGAAGCTGGGTGATGAATCGGGCGTAGGGTACTCTCTGTGCGGTTTGGGCGGGGCGCACAGGATCGAAGGTTCATACCAGACCTCGTTTGACTGCTACAGCAGGGCAAACACCCTGTTCTCCTCCTTGGATGACCGTTTTGGTACTGCATATTCCTTTTGTGGTGTGGGCAATGCCCTCAGAATGAAGAGCGAACTCAAAGAGGCAAAGGACTACCTGCACAGGGCGCTGACCCTCTATGGCAAGATTGGTGACATTGTCAGTTCGGCCTACACGCTGTTAAGCCTCGGTTTGTTGTATACGACAACAGGGAAGTATGAAATGGCTGAGAGCTTTTTTGATAAGGCACAACAACGCTTTAAGACCACCTCTGATGCGCGTGGGAGCATTTATGCACTCCTTGGTAAGTGCCAGTTAGGCCATTTGACCAATACCGGCGCAGACAATGCAGTGCTTCTGGACAGGGCATTACAGTATGCCAATCAATATGACTTTGCGGTTGAAAGGTGTCATTGCATAAAGCTAGGTGCGGTACTGAAGGGTATCACGACTGATTGCCATGAGCAACTGAGGATTGCCAATGTGGGTGAGGCATTACCCCTGAACATCCCCTGAGAGAGACAATGGAGCAGGTACCCCACCAGCATCTGTCATAAGCTATTCGTTTTTCTTCTCTTTAAGCATCTTGGTCAGGGCATCATACCCCTTGGTGTTTATGATACTCTGAAACTGAGACCTGTAGTTGTTTACAAGGCTGACGCCCTCTATTACAACATCGTAGACCTTCCAGCCCTTATCGTCACTTACGGACTTCAGACGGTAATCTATAGGTATCTTGGCTTTCTGAGTTATGACCTCAGTTTTAACGGTGCTAAATCCATCATCCGTCTTTTCCTCTATAACGTTGACTTGCTCGTCACTGTACTTTTCGATCTTGCTTATGTAGGCGCCCTCCAGGAGGTTCTTAAACAAGGAGGTGAACTCCTTTTTTTCCGCTTCCGTTCTCTTTTGCCAGTGTAAGGCGAGCGTCCTCTGTGACATTTCGATGAAATCGAACCTTTCCTCCATGACCTCTTGTATCTTTATGCGACGTTGTTGCTGTTTATCGGGTCCTTTTAATGATGGGTCTTTCAGCACTGTCAGGACATTGTTCACTACACCCGTAATTAACTCCTTAGGTTGTTGTGTGGTCTCACCCCTTAGGGGTATAGCAATCAAGGCACACACGACAAAAAAACCGGCTAACCTATAACCTTTCATTCTTACCTCCGTTATTATTTGACCTCTCCAAAGGCATACTTGGATATCAGCTCCTCGATATCTATTGCGGACTCTGTCTCTCTGAGCTTGCCACCATCACTGAGTAGCGTGGGAGAGCCTCCGGGAGATATCTGTAAGTATCTCTCACCCAGCAATCCCTTTGTTTTTATTGAGGCGATGGCATCCTCCTGTATTTTGACGGCGGGCTTGATAAACATGGTTACACGGGCCTGGTAGGTGTCTTTATTAAGGGAAACATCCTTGACCTTGCCGATCTCCACGCCGGCAATTTCGATGGGGGCGCCTTTTTTTAGTCCGCCCGTCTTGTTGAATTCGGCGATCACCACGTAGCCCTTTTCGCTTAGAATATTGAGGTTACCCATACTTACAGAAAGATACGCAAGGGATAGAAACCCCAGCACAAGGAAAACACCTACCGCTATTTCTATATCAAACCTTTTCATGTTACCTGCAACTGCCGCGTATTATAGCACATCACATCAAGTCTCCGTAGCTGTGCAGCCCCGACAGCAAGATATTTACACCAAGGTATGTAAATATCACCGTAATAAAGCCAACGACAGAGACAACGGCAACCTTTCTGCCGCGCCATCCCCTGAGATACCTGGCATGGAGGTAGAATGCGTAGACAAACCACGTAATAAGCGACCAGGTTTCCTTTGGGTCCCAACTCCAGTACGTACCCCAGGCCTGGTCTGCCCAAACGGCTCCGCAGATCAATCCCCCCAGGGTAAATATGGGGAATCCTACGGCTATTACCTTGTAGTTGAGCTCATCGAGGAAGTCCACGGGGACGTTAAAGCCGGCAATGGTTCTCTTAAGGATGCTGCCATAGCGCCAGGTGAGGAAAACGATGCCAATGGCCGCAAGATAGCTAAAAATAGCGATACCGGGTGACGAGTTCCGAAAAGTAGACCTGAACAGTGAGTTTTTAATGAACCCCTCGGCGCTTTCGCCAACCACTTTGTAGTTCACGTAGTCCAGGAGCATGGCAGATACCACTATGAAGAAGATGCTGCCGGAGACACTCCAAAAAATGTAGGCAGGTTCGCTGCGTTTATCCGTCTTTACGATCAAGTACATCAGGGCGGCGGCAAAGGACAGGCCAAATGCGGCATATGCGATAAAGCTCATCGTCACATGGGCCAGTAGCCAGTTGCTCTGAAGCGCCGGCACGAGGGGTTCTATACTCTTGGACATGCCGGTCAGATCGACAAAGCCCAGCGCCAAGGCCGCTAACGGCGTAACAAACGCCCCCAGCGAACGCTTCTTGTACTTGAACTCCACGATGAGATAACCGAGCATCAGACACCAGACGAAAAACACCAGTGACTCATAAAGATTTGTCAACGGTGGTCTCCCTATGCCTATGTTGTAGGACTCCACCCACCTGCTGATAAAGGCTACCGTTTGAGCCAAAAAACTGATTATTGTTACGGTGGTTGCCACCTTGCCAAGGTACTCCCCCTTAAAGACAAAGTAGGCGATATATAACATCATGGCCACAAAGTAGCCTATCTCTGCTATGCCAAAAAAGACCGAGCTGTTTCCCATTTACCCTCCTTTTTTATCGGCAGTCACCTGATCCCTCAAGGTGCCAAATGCCTTGTCTATGTTTGTATCAAAGGCGCCTTTGTTTTTATGTGCAGAGGCGGCTATTTTTATCTCAACATTGCCCTTGTTGTTAAGCAGCAGCACCCATATCCTCTTGTGACTCAGGAAGAAGGCAAAGTACAACCCCAGCGTCATACAGATGCAGCCAAGATACACTATCCAGACGCCGGGGTCTTTTCTGACCTGGATGCCCGTGTACTGATAGCCCCAGTTGTCGATCAGCTCCAACTTGCTACCATCGGGAATGTCCCACGACTTGGGATAGCGTTTAAATATCCAGCCTCCGTACTTGTCGTTACCTTTCTCCCTGAACAACACGTACACGGCAGGGTTGTTTAACATTTCGGTATAGGTGTATGGTTTTTCGTCCTTGTTAAAGCCTAGTGCTGGTGAAAATGCCATTATCCTGGCTTCAAGGTCAGACTCCGGGAGTTTAAAGCTATCTCCAACGTACTTGGATATCACTTCCGATTTGCCGTTTTTGGATGTCATCCTGAAAATCAGCACACCGTTTTCCTCTCCGAGTGCGCCATAGCTGGCCTGATAAAACGTATATCCCTTGTAAGACAACGGGCGGTTTACCTCGATAGAGGTCTTGAGCACCTCCTTACCGCTTTCCATGACGGTCAACCAGCTCAGATATGTCTTTGGGGTATCGGTGTCACCGTAGAATTGCAGGGAGAAGTCGTCGCATCTTATCGAAAAGCCCAGATGATGTTTTTCGCCCTTTCTTGAGATAGTCTCGTCGGTGGTCTGTCCCTCGTCGATCTTCATAAAGCCATGGAAACCAAATTGTATACCGATCACCGCCCCTGCAAGTATGACGATTATGCTCAGGTGGATGACATACACGGCGTAGCGTGCATGTTGCCACTTCTGGGCGTAATACTGTATGCCCCTGTCAGAGGTAACTTCGGTGGGATTAAAGCCGAGTTGTTTCAAGGCAGCTTGCACCTTTACGCTGACATCGGTCAGTGTCCCCTTGGCCGTAAAATCTTTATTTATACCGTGATGCCCAAACCCGTCCTCCTTCAGTGGTTCAATTGGTTTGGAGACCATTCTGCGGATACCGGGCAGTCTGTCAAAGGAGCATACAACGAGGTTTACGGCAAGCAACGCCAGGAGCAGTGAAAACCACCATGAACTGTACATATCCATAAAGCCCAACGACTCACTTATCCGATAAGCTGTGGGGGCCAGGGCATCGCCAAGGAGTTTTTTAAAGAGTCGGACGTTTTTTTCGGGTTCTGCGTTCTGCTCTATCACCGTGCCCAGGATTGAAAGCAAACCTATCAGTGCGATCAACGCTACGGCAAGCCGTACCGAAGAGAAAAACCTCCATATGGCGTTAACCACCGACGTCTTGTCCTTTGCCCTATCTGTCACCTTTTACAATCCTCCCTGATTATCATATAGTCTTGTCAGCACCTCTTATCTTACCACCTATGAGTTGACCGAGAACAGAAGCTGCAAGCGAAATGGGCAGATATCTGATATTGAGGTGCATTACGTACCTCATCGCAATAACAAACGGTATCGGGAGGTGGATGTATAAAAACCACTTAAGCGAACGCTTTGGTTGCCCTGCCCTGAGATACCCAAACGGAAGGTTGAGTACCATAGCAAAGACAAACAGCAAGGCTATCGGCCAGACGTTGTTGTTAAATGTCATCGTAAACATACCAGATAACTCTACCAGAAAGGCAACGGAATTGTAAACAGTGAGTTAGGTGGCAGCCCCTTTTTTTTATGCCGGGTGTTGATTATCATAATCAGTATGTCATACTGTTAAAGAAATTGATAAAATGATGTTAAAGGATTAAACTCAGCAGGGGAATCAGCATTTTTTCAGAGCCTGAAAAAAAATTGTCATTGCCGGTGGACAAATGTTATTCTAAATGGTACGTTATTAAAAATATTAAGGAGGACTCAATTTATGCGACACAGACAGAATAACAGCACGGATATGGCAGGTATGAGTGGCAGGAGGCTTGCCGGCGTCCTTGGAATGATGGCATTGCTGTTGCTGTTTTTATCCACAGTGCTTGTGCAAAGGGCCTTGGCTGCAGAGGGGGTTGACGCACAACTGCTGCCATACAAGAAGGTAAGCGGGGTATCGGGCAGCATCAACAGCGTTGGCTCCGATACAATGAACAACCTCATGACGCTGTGGTGCGAGGGGTTTTCCAAGCACTATCCCAACGTCAAGTGTCAGATAGAGGGCAAGGGGTCAAGCACCGCACCGCCGGCACTGATTGCCGCAACCGCCCAGCTCGGTCCGATGTCAAGGGCTATGAAAAGCTCCGAAAGCGACGGATTTGAAGAAAAATTCGGCTATAAACCAACACAGATCAAAAGCGCACTTGACTCCCTGGCCATTTATGTCCACAAGGACAACACAATCGCAGGGCTGACAATAGACCAGGCCGACGCCATATTTTCCAAGACCAAAAAATGCGGCGCCACACAGGACATAAAAACATGGGGACAACTGGCCATGACCGGCGACTGGACCAACCGTCCCATCAGCATATACGGACGCAACAGCGCATCTGGCACGTATGCCTTTTTCAAGGAACATGCCATGTGCAAAGGCGATTTTAAGGACGAAGTCAAGGAACAACCAGGCTCCGCATCCGTCGTCCAGGGGATAACCGAAGACCGATATGCCATCGGCTACAGTGGCATAGGCTACAAGACCTCCGGCGTGCGTACCCTACCGCTAGCTTCTAAGAAGGGTGAACCTTACAAGGAGCCAAGTTACGCAAACGTCATCGACGGCTCATATCCACTTGCAAGGTTCCTGTACATCTACGTAAACAAACCACCCAAAAAGCCACTTGACCCACTCATCAGCGAATTCATAAAGTACATACTCAGCGCCGAGGGACAGAAGGTCGTCGTAAAGGACGGCTATGACCCCTTGCCGGAGAAGATAGTCAGGACGCAGTTAAAGGAACTCGAGTAATCATGCCGGAGTCAATGCCGTGTGAGAGGTTATGCAAAGAGACCCCGGCGCTCGTCTAACCAGGCGCGACCTCGTTGACAAGACTGCCACCGCCGTTATAACCCTTGGGGGGGTGGCAGTTATATTTAGCATTATCGCCATCATGTTTTTTATCATGTACGAAGTCTATCCGTTGTGGAAGTCCCCAAAATCGGCGTTAACCGCCAGGATCGACCACACGTCCAAGCATGTGCTTGCCACGGGCGTTGAGGAATACAGGGAGGTGGCATATGTCATAACGGCCAAGGCTTCCGTGGACTTCATATCCCTCAAAGGGGGCAATGTTATCAAAAGTATGCCGCTTGATAAGTTGGCGGGCAAGGAAATAGTTTCAGTGACGTCGTTGCAGGGCAACGAGCACTACAGCATTGGTACGGCCGATGGCTATGTTGTACCGGTGAGGGTCAGTGTGTTGTCGTCTTTTGACGCTCACGGCAAGCGGGTCCTTGAGCCAACCGTCACGGAGGGAGAGCCGGAGCTGATTGCCTCCGCTCCAATAAATCAGGCCGTTGCCGTAACATCGGAGGAGGATGCCGGTACGATTGCCGCAATCACAGCCACGGGACAGGTGTTGATAACGATACACAAGCAAAAACGCTCTCTCCTGGACGAAGGCACCACGGAGACCTTTAAGCACGACCTCACCGCAGACCTCAAGGGTGACGTCCCCACGGCCATTATCATTGACCAGCGTCTTGAAAACGTTTACGTTGGCACCAGGAGCGGTATGCTCTACAACTGGGACATCAGGGATGCCGCCGCACCGGTGCCCATGCTGGTTGAACCTGCCAATGATGCGTCTGCGATCACGGCTTTGGGGTTTTTGGTTGGGCAGAGGTCGCTAATTGTGGGGCGTAGCTCCGGCAGTGTATCCGTGTGGTTTCACGTAAGCAACAATAAGGCCGATGGACAAAAGCAACTAACCAACGTTCACGCCTTTGAATCGCACAAGGCAGCCGTTGTCATGCTGGTGCCGACAAAGCGCAACAGGAGTTTTTTGAGTGTTGACGCCACCGGCAATGTCATCCTGCACCACAGCCCTACAACCAGGACGCTGTTGCGTCTTAATGTCGACAACGTGCCCTTGAGCGCCATTGCCTACGCCCCGCGTGGTGACGGCGTGGTTGCCGTCAATCAACGGACCGCCATGTACGGTTGGGACATCGACGTCGCACATCCGGAGGTGACGATCGGGACGTTGTTTGGCAAGGTCTGGTATGAGGGCTACGACCGCCCTGAGTACTCGTGGCAGTCCTCAGGGTCGGGGGACGAATTCGAGGCCAAGCTGAGTCTCATGCCATTGATCTTTGGCACGCTCAAGGGGACGCTCTATGCCATGTTGTTTGCCGTGCCGATAGCCATCGGTGGGGCCATATGCGTATCGCAGTTTATGCACCACAGTTTGCGTGCCGTTATAAAGCCCGTCATTGAGATCATGGCAGCCATGCCCAGTGTCGTGATAGGTTTTGTGGCCGGTCTGTGGATGGCACCACTTGTAGAGAGGCTTGTGCCAACGATCTTTCTTTTACCGGTACAGGTGGTGGTGATGGCGTTTTTGACGTTGCTTCTGTGGCGTCTGATGCCCCGTTCCTATCGGGCAAAGTTCAGGCGAGGGACGGAGTTTCTGATACTGTTGCCGGTGTTTGTCTTGGGATTACCGGTATTTTTGTGGCTTAATGAGGTGATCCAGGGGTTGTTTGTGCAGGTTGACTTTCGGTTGTGGTTGCACAGTGCGTTGGGGTTGACCTACGACCAGCGCAACTCCCTGATCGTCGGATACGCCATGAGTTTTGCCGTCATCCCGATAATATTCACGATAGCCGAGGATGCTATGTCCAACGTCCCCCAGAACCTGGTATCGGCCTCTCTGGCGTTGGGCGCCAACAGGTGGCAGACCGTGGTAAAGGTGGTGTTGCCGGCGGCCGCAGCGGGCATCTTCTCTGCCGTGATGATAGGCCTCTCCAGGGCCGTCGGTGAGACGATGATCGTCCTGATGGCAACGGGAAACACCCCCATTATGGATTGGAGCATTTTTAACGGCTTCCGGGCGATGTCTGCAAACCTCGCCGTCGAAATGCCAGAAGCCCCACAAGGAGGAACCCTCTATCGAACGCTGTTTCTGTCGGCGCTGTTGCTGTTCTTATTCACATTCGTCCTAAATACCGCCGCCGAAATCATACGCATGAAAATCAAACGGAAGCTCAGGCAGTTGTAGTTGAGGTAAATTCCAGGAATGCAAAGCCGTTGTTCGATATGGTAAGGATATATGTTTTTGGTGTAATTTGGTGTAATAAAGATAATATGGAGGTTACGCAATGAATCATCCGCTGTGTTTTGTCCTGATGCCGTTTGGCAAGAAACGCAAGAATCCAACTGACACATACAGTTTAATCGATTTTGATACATCAGGCAGATTAATCGACTTTGATGCCGTCTACAACGATATGATATCTGCGGCGATCAAGGATGCCGGTATGGAGCCGCTTCGTGCTGATGAGGAGAAAGTTGGTGGCATTATTCATAAGGCAATGTATGAGCGTTTAATTCTCTGTGAGTATGCAGTAGCTGACCTTACAACAGCCAATGCCAATGTTTTTTATGAGTTGGGAGTGAGACATGCCGTGCGTCCCTGGAGTACGGTACTGATATACGCCGAGGCTGGTGGTCAGCTACCTTTTGATGTTGCACCGCTTAGGGCGATACCGTATAAACTTAGTAATAAAGGAATACTGGTTAATGCAGAAGGCACAAAAACCGAAATAACCAAACGTCTTGTTGCAGCAAAAAATCCACAAACAGATAGCCCAATATATCAGCTTGTACAAGGTTATCCTGACGTTGACCACACAAAGACGGACGTTTGCAGGGAAAAACTGGTAATTTACTCTACGGGTATGAAAAAACGTCTTACTATTGCTAAAGAGCAGGGCGTAGATGCACTGCGTCGTATAGAAGAGGAACTTTTTCCGATACAAGAAGCGGAGTCCGGGGTTGTGATAGACCTGTTTCTTTCATATCGCGGGGTTAAGGCTTGGGATGCAATGATAGGTCTTTTTGACAATATGTTTCCGGCACTTGCCGCAACGGTAATGGTCAGGGAGCAGCACGCTCTTGCATTAAATCGTGTCGGCAGATGGCAGGAGGCTGAAAATAAACTGCTTGAATTGATAGACGAACGTGGTCCAAGCAGTGAGACCTATGGAATATTGGGGCGTGTCTACAAGGATCGTTGGGAGGAATTGTTAAAATCCGGAGATGGTGGGTTTGCTAATGAGTATCTTGACAAGGCAATTAATGCCTATGTTAAGGGTTTTGAGGCCGACTGGCGTGATACCTACCCGGGGATCAATGCCATCACTTTGATGGAACTCAAGACCCCACCAGACCCGGAACGTAACAAGCTAATACCTGTTGTCACGTATTCGGCACAGAGACGTCTGGCGGGGGGGAAACCGGATTATTGGGACTATGCAACCATTCTTGAACTACAGGTCTTGGCAAAGGATGAGGAGCAGGCAACAAAAACTCTCTACAAGGCCCTGGCAGTGGTGCGGGAGAAGTTTGAGCCTGAGACGACTCAACGAAATCTCCGCCTCATAAGAGAGGCAAGACATAAGCGTGGTGAGGTACTGTTGTGGGATGAGAAGATTGAAGAGGAGCTATCGAAAAGAGCCGGCAGATAACGGTGTCTGAGAATTATTGGGCACCTTGACAATGGCTATGTGGCAATGATACAATCAGGATATATGCAAGTGCAGTTTAAGACGGGAGAAATAGACGGGGTAATAGTAAGAGAGCTTCGGTACTTCCAGGACAAGCGAGGTTGGCTTGCGGAGTTGTTCAGGGAGGACGAGTTGCCGGAGGGGTTTAACCCGCAGATGGCTTATGTCTCAATGACGCAACCGGGTCAGGTGAGAGGGCCTCATGGGCACGTTGAGCAGACGGATTACTTTTGCTTCTTAGGCGACTTTGTACTGTACCTGTGGGATGGCAGACCTGCCGGCAGGACGTATGGAAACAGGTTGGTTATCAGGGATGCACGCAACAAGATCGTTATAGTTCCTCCAGGTGTGGTACATGCCTACAAGAACGTCTCCGGTGAACCGGGGCTTGTGATAAATCTGCCCGACAGACTCTATGCCGGTTGGCAGAGGGCCAGGGAGGTAGATGAGATCAGACACGAAGACGTACCCGATTCTCCTTATGTCATTGATTAAGCACCTGGAACGGGATAACTGAGTATTAGCGGGTGGCGATTGTGCGTGTGCATGAGGTGTTGGGTTGAAGACCTTACTGTTAGCGGGTGGTAGTGGGACGCGGCTTTGGCCTCTGAGCAGGAGTGGATTTCCAAAGCAGTTTTTAAAGTTAAGCGGTGATGATTCTCTTCTGCAACAAACCGTACGCAGGCTTATGCTCGTTGTCTCTGCCGATGACATTGTCATACTGACAAACCAGCAATACAAGTTTCACGTAAAATCGGATATAAGCTCCATGGGGCACGACATAGTACAGCGGGTGCATATAGTGCTCGAACCCGCACTTAGAAACACGGCTGCTGCCATAGCCCTTGGGATCAAATATTGTCAGGATGTGCTTGGTTGCGGACCGGATGAAACGGTCTTTGTGTGTCCTTCAGACCACATAATAAGACCCGATGACAGGTTTGCTGATTATCTGAAGCAGGCTACGGAGATAACGGCGGCAGGATACATTGTGACCTTTGGAGTGAAACCAACAAAACCGGAGACAGGCTATGGGTATATACAGAGGGGCAGCAGACTGAAGCACTCCCTCAAGGGGATTGAAGGGTATGAGGTTGAAAGATTCACCGAAAAACCCGATGAACAGACAGCACAGACATACATAGGGGACGGTAAACACTTTTGGAATGCAGGGATATTTGCCTTTAATATAGGGGTTATGCTGGAAGAGTTCAATAAATACGTTCCGGCAATATCGCAGATGCTCGGCAAGGGGTACAGGGAGATGCTGGCATCATTTGCCGATATGCCCAACAAATCTATAGACTATGCGGTTATGGAGCGATCAGAGAGGATTGCCACACTTGCCCTGGACATCTACTGGAACGACGTAGGTTCGTGGGACTCCCTGTTTGAGATCATCGAGCGGGACGCCGACGGTAATGCCAAAAAGGGTGACGTCTTTACCTTTGACACAAAAGATACCATGATACTTGGAGATAACCGGTTGACCGTAACCATAGGGATAGAAAACTGTCTGGTGCTGGAGACCGATGACGTGGTACTGGTTTCCAAGCGTGGACATGCCCAGAAGGTTAAGGAGGTCGTTACCGAGTTAAAAAAGGCAGGACGTCATGAGGTCAACGAACACGTCACCACATACAGACCCTGGGGCAGTTACACCATCTTGGAGAACGGGGAACGCTATAAGATAAAGCGTTTGATGGTCAATCCCAAGGCCTGCATAAGCCTCCAGATGCACCACCACAGGTCAGAGCACTGGGTGGTGGTCAATGGCACCGCCAAGGTTATCGTGGGAGAGAGGGAGATATTCGTACATATAAACGAGTCGGCCTTTGTGCCAAAGTCAACAAGACACAGACTCGAAAATCCCGGCATTATCCCACTGGAGGTAATAGAGGTACAAAACGGCGAGTACCTCGAAGAAAACGATATTATCCGCTTTGAGGACATCTACGACAGGCAGGAGTGAATAGTCGGACAGTGTAGTATCCAATCTCAATAATCATACCATATAAAATATTATATTGACATTCTTCCGACAGGTTATTATATGACACAGTAGAAATATATATATATCGCAGGAGGCTGGACATGATCTTAAGTGTCAACGTAGACCACGTAGCGACATTGCGACAGGCCAGGGGGGGGATGGAGCCGGACCCTCTGATGGCGGCGGCACTTGCCGTTTTAGGGGGAGCCGATGGCATAACCATACACCTCAGAGAGGACAGGCGGCATATACAGGACAGGGACCTGACCCTGCTGCGTCAGACTGTAAATGTGCCTTTTAACCTGGAGATGGCCGCCACAGAAGAGATGATCGCAATAGCACTGGACAAAAGACCCGACATGGTTACATTGGTGCCCGAAAAAAGGCAGGAAATAACAACCGAGGGAGGTCTGGATGTTGCAGTTCAAAAGACGCACATAGCCGAGGCCGTTAAACGCCTCCAGGGTGAGGGCATCCCCGTGAGCCTGTTTATAAACCCCAACAGGACAGACGTTGATATCTCTGCCGAGGTGCAGGCAATGATGATCGAAGTTCACACGGGATTGTACAGTAACGCAATGACGTATGAGGAGGTCGCCCTGGAGCTTGACAAGATCAAGAACTCGGTGGCCAGGGCACTGCACAATGGCCTGATCGTCAACGCCGGACACGGTCTGAACTACCATAACATACTTCCCATTGTTGCCATTAAGTCTTTCAGGGGACTCTACATAGGGCACAGCATTGTCTCCAGGGCAGTGATGGTTGGCATGCAACAGGCCGTTAGCCAAATGAAAGAATTCATTAAATGATCTACGCCGTTGGTGTGGATATAACGCAAAACGATCGGGTCAAAGAGGCCGTTGGCAAGTGGGGGGAACGTTTTGTCAACAGGGTTTTTACCGAGGGGGAGCGCAGATACTGTTTTTCAAAGTCATCGCCGATAGGTTCGCTGGCTGGGCGTTTTGCGGCAAAGGAGGCGTTTATTAAAGCCTGCGGCAAGGCAACCGCCTTCAGGGATATCGAGGTTGTCTCAGACACCGGGGGTAAACCCTCACTCAGACTCCACGGTGACGCAGAGGGGTGTATGAGGGCCTTGGGCATAACCGCAAGCCACCTCAGTATCAGCCATGAAAGACACTACAGCGTGGCAGTCGTCATACTGGAAGTATAATAAAACGGGGTGAGCCACCCCTGACGTATAACTAAGAAGGAGGTATCTTTACAGTGAAAGTCGTAACGGCAGCGGAGATGATAAACATAGACAGGGTGACCATAGAGGACATAGGTATACCAGCGTGTGTGCTTATGGAGCGAGCCGGTGTTACCGTGGCCAGGCATGTCAGGGAGCGGGTTGCTCCCACGGATGTGGTGGTTCTCTGTGGGGGGGGCAACAACGGAGGTGACGGCATTGTCACGGCCAGGGAGTTGTTTAATGACGGCTTTGATGTTCGGGTGTTTCTGCTAACCGACCCCATGACCATGTCTGATGACAACAGACGACAGTATGAGATAGCCAAACGGCTTGGTATCGACATCGCTTACAAACCCGTGCTGAGTGACTCCGACCTTGACTGTTCACTGATAATTGATGCACTCATTGGTACCGGCCTTAAGAGCAACGTCAAGGAGGATATCGCCGCAGTGATCAACCTGCTAAATGGGCGTGAGAGAGACGTCTTTGCCATTGACATTCCAAGCGGCATATCGGCAGACACGGCAGCAGTGATGGGCAGTGCGGTCAGGGCCAGGTGGACTGTGACCTTTGGTTTGCCCAAGCGTGGGCACGTCCAGTACCCCGGCAAGGGCTACACCGGTGAACTGATCGTCGAAAACATAGGCTTTTCCACGTCCCTATTGAACTCCGAGGCGATAAAGTGTGACCTGATAGACAAGGAATTCATGTCGGCACTGGTGCCGCTGAGGCCGGATAATTCATACAAGGGGAGTTTTGGGCATGTCCTGATAGTTGGCGGGAGTCTTGGCAAGACGGGTTCGGTGTTGATGGCCGGTCGGGCGGCGCTGCGTACCGGCTCAGGGCTGGTGACCATCGGGGTGCCGGAGACGCTGATGGACGTGTACCAGACAAAAGTGCTTGAGGAGATGACCCTGCCATGTGCAAGCAACAGCAAGAAGGGATTTTCAAAAGACGCCCTGCCACAGATACTTGATTTTCTGGGCAAGAAGTGTGATTGTCTGGCCATTGGTCCGGGCATGGGCGTGGATGACGATACGGTTGAGATCATAAGGGGTGTAATAGAGAGGTCTCCGGTGCCGGTGATCATAGATGCCGACGGCATAAACAGTCTTGCAATGCTTGACTATACGGAGAGGTTGGGTGTTTTGAACACCTCTCGTTCGCCTGTCATAATAACGCCTCATGCAGGCGAAATGGCTCGTCTTTTGTCGGAGGGGCCTGGGGAACTGACCTCCGTGATTTCCGACATAGAGTCTGACAAGATAAACTGTGCGGCGCGCTTTGCCACTGCCTCCACTGCCTATGTGGTGTACAAGGGCGCTCCAAGCGTGACAGCCGATCCGGAGGGCAAGACATTCGTAAATCCATCGGGAACGGCTGCAATGGCCAAGGCCGGCTCCGGGGATGTCTTGACGGGCATAATCGCCTCCTTTGCCGGTCAGGGGCTGCCTCCGCTGTATGCAACACTTCTGGGGGTCTACGTCCACGGTCTTGCCGGGGAGTTGGCCGCTGAAAGAGCGGGATTACACAGCACGCTTGCAAGTGAGATCATCGACAGCATATCACAGGCATTGAATCTGCTCATGGAGATGTAATAGAAAAAGCACGGCAAGGAGGGGCCTCTTGCCTCTCCTCAGACTACCTGCAAGGGGGTGATGTCTGCGGGGGTGGTGTCTGCAATTTCCATTGATTGCAGGATTGAAAAACTGCTAAAATACTCTCGCTTTTAGAGCAAACCAAATACGGCATAAAGAAGGAGATTTAAGATGGCAGAGCCCAAGTCCCGGCAGGAGATAACAAGTGATAACGAGCCTGTTGCACCGTCCCTCCCGACGGAGTCTGCGGATAGCCCTCAGCCGCCTGGACCAGACTTGCGCAGGACGCTGTATAAGATACTGATCTCTGCCGTGATTGCGGGGACAATTATATTTTTCGCCCTAATGTATCTCAAGTCTGTAGCGTCCACATACGACACACCAAGGCCAATTCCTGGTAAAGCAGAGACAAGTCAACTTATCATTATTGACAACGAGCCGGACATATATTATAATAAACTATTGATTAGAGTGAAAGCGTTGTTATATGGATGATAAGTATAAAAATTTAAATATAACTTTGGAAGAAGTTATAGACTTGATCAATAATTATATCCGATCATTAAATGGAGTATTATCATGCAATGAAAGACCCAACAATTTAACACAACTATCAATAGAAATTCCAGGGCAAAAAACAGCTTTAATTAATGTATATATAACTAAAAAGGGAATAAGCATAAATCCTGATGCAGGTAAAAATAACATTTTATCATCTGACATCGCAAATATAATAGTTGAATCTTCAGAAAAAGTAAAAAATGAATCAAAATCTTTTGAATCCATACACGAAAACTTATGGGGAGAATTTCTGGAGTATTTGAGAGAAGCAAATATTAACCATGAAACCAAGGATGACAATATAAGAACAGTGTTGAAGTTATCGTATGATAATGTAACTTTAGCTGTAACCTGGTACAAAACTACTCATAAGGTACTTATACAAGGTATGTCTACTTTACTATGGAACTCTGTGATTTATTGGTTCACTTCAAAGACCACTGACAACCCAACATCTTTTATTAACAACCTGTTTGTCGGTAATTATAAGATACCACAGCAGACGATTGCTTACCCTGATTACAAATCCTTAGACGATGAGCTTATGGTACAGTTGGGAGATATCTATTATAAAAACCACAAAGGATATGAAGCTATAAAATCATTTGAAAAAGAACTATTAAGAACTTCTTTGTTGTTGATAAAGATAAATATTGAACTACCTACATATTCATATGTAATATATCCTTGTTTTTTAGTTATTGAAGGTATTTTGAAAAGAATTTGTATACGAAATTTTGGATTGAATTCTTTCATTCCCAAAACTGGTGGATTTGCCCAGTTTGAGGATGCCCCGGATATTAAATTGAAAAGCTCTCATGCAATCCAAATATCTCAGGAGTCCACAATTAAATATATTGAAAAGTTATATATTTTCTTCAAAACAAAAAGGAATAGATATTTTCATAATAACGGTGTGTCTATACCATTAGTTACAAATAAAAGTGATGCCATAGAATTATATGAAGAAGTCATTGACCTGATTAGAGAATATGCTGCTCATTTAAACGTGCTCTCATGAAAAAACAAATATACAATAAATGTTGTTCTTCCTTTTTTTACATTGATGTAATAAAAGACAAAATACTGGTAATATCTATAGGTTCTGATAGTCCTTTCGATTTTTTACATGTACTTACAAAGACTATTATAGATAAATCTCAGACTATTAAAATGAATGTAATAGAGGTTTATTTTGATTTGCTCTCTTGTGTTGGAAATAGAATAAATAGATTTGCAAAGACAACCTATGACAAGAAGGGTAAAGCAATTGATTTTCTATCAACAGAGACGATAGAGAGAGAAACTCTGCCTGCTGATATAATATCCACTTTACAGGAATTTTATGGCAAGCACTTAGAAGAGGCCACTAAATATTCAATTCTGACCTCATCGGAAAAGGAAAAACTAATATTAGCTCCAATTTGAAAACACTGATTCGAAATCAAAGATACCATATAACCTCCGTTGTTTGTTATAAATAGCAATATAGGTGTGATAAAAAATAATAAATTTAACTATCCCTTCTCTCTATTTAACTATTATGCGCATATGGGATGAAATAGCCCGGGACTTCAGGGCGATATTCAGGCGTGACCCGGCAGTGCGTGGCAACGTGGATGCCCTGGTGAACTACCCCGGGTTCCATGCCGTGGTATGTCATAGGTTTTTGCACCGTCTATGGCAGCGGGGGGTGCCGGTACTGCCGCGAGTGCTATCAACGCTTGTGAGACTGTTCACCGGTGTGGAGATACATCCTGGGGCGCGCATCGCACCGGGGTTGTTTATAGACCACGGCAGCGGTGTTGTTATCGGGGAGACATCGGAGATTGGCAGTGAGTGCCTGCTGTACCAGGGTGTTACGTTGGGGGGAACCGGCAAGGATAAAGGCAAAAGACATCCCACTCTTGGCAGCTATGTGGTCATCGGGGCGGGAGCAAAGGTCCTTGGCCCTATTGACATAGGCGATTATGTTACAATTGGAGCCAACGCCGTTGTCCTGCACTCCGTGGCCGATCACTGTATTGTCGTTGGAGTACCGGGCCGGGTCGTCAAGCGCAAGGTACTGCGGGTTGGTGAACATGCCGCGGCAGAGGAGTGGCAACGTGATATGCCCGATCCCGTAGAGAAGAGAATCAAGGAGCTTGAAACCTATATTGCCAAGCTCGAAGATAAAATAGAAAGGATACACGGAAAAAAGAAAATGAAAGTCTACAATACACTCACCTCCGAAAAGGAGGAGTTTACACCCCTGCGGGAGGGGGCTGTGGGAATGTACGTCTGTGGCGTCACCGTCTATGACCTCTGTCACGTCGGACACGCACGCAGCGCCATTGTCTTTGACGTCATCAGGCGCTACCTGGTGTACAAGGGCTACAACGTGCGCTTTGTCAAGAACTTCACCGACGTCGATGACAAGATAATCAAGCGTGCCAATGAGGAGGGCATCTCCTGCAACGAACTGGCACATAAGTACATCGCTGCTTACTACGACGACATGGACGCCATTGGGGTTGCCCGCGCAGACGTCGAGCCGCTGGCCACGCAACACATACAGCAGATGACGGAGATAATCCAGGGGCTGATAGACAACGGTCACGCCTATGTCCTGGACGACGACGTTTATTTTGCGGTTGATACCTTTGAGCAGTACGGCAAGCTCTCCAAGCGCGACCTTGGGGGAATGGAGGCCGGTGCGAGGGTGGCCGTTGACAGCAGGAAGCGTAATCCGATAGACTTTGTACTCTGGAAGGGGTCCAAGGCGGGGGAGCCGGCCTGGGAGAGTCCCTGGGGGGCTGGACGCCCAGGGTGGCACATCGAATGCAGTGCCATGTCACGCAAATACCTCGGCGACACCTTTGACATCCACGGCGGAGGGGCAGACCTCATCTTCCCGCATCACGAAAACGAGCTGTCGCAGTCGGAGGCTTACACCAAAAAACCCTTTGTCAAGTACTGGTTGCACAACGGCTTTATCAACCTGGACAAGGAAAAGATGTCCAAGTCCCTTGGCAATTTCTTTACGATCAAGGACATACTGCGGGATTTTGACCCGGAGGCCCTGCGGCTGTTTATACTGGGGACGCACTATCGCAGCCCTATCGATTTTTCGCAGGAACAGTTGAGGGATGCCGAAACCTCGATAGACCGCTACTACAGCACCGTTATCCGTGTTGAGACCTTCCTCAGGGACAAGAGGGGCAAGGAGGCTAAACCGGCACAGGATGAAACTTTCAGGAGCGTTGTGGACGGCTTCAGGGAGCGCTTTGTTGAAGCGATGGATGACGACTTTAACACGGCCCTGGCTGTGGGACACATATTTGAGTTCTTGCGGCAGTTGAACAAGTATCTCGACGTCAGGCCCTGTGGCGAGGAGGCCACGCTGTTGATTACCTCGGCAATGGCGGTGTTATCGGAGGTCTGTGGTGTGTTAAACATATTCAGGCGTACCCCGCAACAGTGGTACCAGTCCCTGATTATCAGGCGCCGCCTCAACATCGACGAGGCTGAGGTCAACGGCATAATAGATACCCGCAATCAGGCACGTTCCCTGAAGGACTGGAAGAAGGCAGACGAAATCCGCAAAGTCCTCGAAGCAAAAGGCATTATCCTCGAAGACAGGGTAGACGCTACCGTATGGAAGGTCAAGGTGTAAGGAGGAAGAAGAGAAGAGGAGGCATGGGATTATTCAGAGAAACAAATGGTGCAGGATACGCCTATCAACGGATACTCACAACAGTCCTTCTGTGTCTGAGTGTACTGAGGGTGTTTTACGTCCTCTATGGGCCGCTTGACCTTAGCGCCGATGAGACGTTGTACTGGGATTGTACCCGCCACCTGGAACTCAGTTATTACTCCAAGGGGCCACTTATTGTCTACCTGATGTATGCCTCAACGTCGCTGCTTGGTAACAATGTCTTTGCCATCAGGATAATGGCTGTGGTCATATATTTCCTCAGCAGCATATGCCTGTATAAACTCGTGATTGCGCTCTACGATAACGAGCCTGTACCCGGTGTGAGTTCCGGCATAAATAAGCCGTACTATGGCGATCCTCGGTTCATCGCCCTTGTCTGCGTGCTGATATTTCAGGTCATACCGCTCTTTGGCACCTATGCGATAGTATTTACGATCGATTCACCATTTGTCTTTTTCTGGATACTTGCCCTGTACCTTCTCTGGAGGGCCATCACAGAGCCACCACAGGGATACGGTACGTGGGTGTTGCTTGGGGTGGCAATCGGGCTGGGGATGCAGGCCAAGTACATCATGGCCATGTTTATACCGTGTGCCTTTGCATTTCTCCTTCTGACCCCGCACAGGGCATTGCTGCGAACTCTAGGGCCATACGTGGCATTTGTCGTAAGCATGGTGTGCTTTTCACCGGTTGCCATATGGAACATGCAGCACAACTGGGTAACACTACGCCACACCGCCGGACACGCACATGTATCGGACGGACTGAGGATTGTCCCGGGAAGTTTTTTCGAGTTTATCGGTTCACAGGCGGGGGTTGTAACACCTGTGATATTTGTGCTGCTCTTTGTTGCACTGTTTAAGCTCAGGAGAGATGGCACAAGGCAACAGGGGGCCTTCTTGTTTTATTTTTCCATACCGGTGTTTGGATTCTTCCTGCTCAAGAGTATCCAGGGCAAGGTCCAGGCCAACTGGGCCATGACGGCATACATCACGGGACTGATTGCCTTTGTCAGATACTTCCTGTATGCTCAGACCAAAGAGACCCTCAAAATAACAGGCGTACACACCAGGAGGGCCGTAGTTATCGGGATAATCGTGGCCATTCTGCTGACGGCGGTAGGTCTCTTTCCCCAGGCCGCGGGACTCCCCCATAAGCTCGACCCCACTGCCAGGCTCAGGGGATGGCAGAGCCTCGGTGCGGCGGTTGCCAGGGTCTACGATGAACTGGCAGAAACCACGGAAGTACTGCTCTTTTCTGACAAGTATCAGATAACGAGCGCCCTGGCCTTCTACGTCCCCGGCAATCCGATTACATACAGCATCAACCTCGGCAGACGCATGAATGAGTACGACATGTGGCCCGGTATCAACAAGGCCGCAGCAACAATAAGGCAACGCACAACAAAACCCATAAGCGGACTCTTTGTCACCGATGGCGACGCCCCCATCAACGATATTGTACTTGATGCCTTTGACAGTTGCAATAAGCAACTCCTCGATATCCGGGAAAACGGGCGTGTCCTGAGGCAGTATTCCATCTTCAAGTGTCTTGGGTTTACAAGGCTGCACGACAAGACGCCGCAGACGTATTGACAAGCGACAGTGGGATGAATGAGACACTGAAGGTCTGCGAGTTTTTTACAAGCATCCAGGGGGAATCGTCCTATGCCGGGCTGCCATGCGTGTTTATACGCCTGACGGGATGTAACCTGCGTTGCAACTACTGCGACACACGCTATGCCTACACGGAAGGGACGGATATGTCTGTAGCCGACCTGCTGGATAAGGTGCAGGGCACCCACATCAGGTTGGTTGAGCTAACCGGCGGTGAACCACTCATCCAGTCTGCGACGCCGGTTCTGATCGACGCCCTTGTTGACATGGGGTTGAGGACGCTGATTGAGACAAACGGCTCCATAAATATAGGCCATTTTAACAGGTCTGCCGTGTTTATTGTTGACCTCAAGGCGCCTTCAAGCGGGATGGTTGACCACAACGACCTGTCAAACCTCAAGGCTCTAAGCCCCACCGACGAGGTAAAGATAGTCCTCGGCAACAGGGACGATTACCGGTGGGCCTCAGAGCTGATAGCACGGTATCGCCTGACTCAGCGATGCCATGTTCTGTTGTCCCCCGTTGCCGGTGTGCTGCAGGCCGAAACACTCGCCGCCTGGATACTCCAGGATGCCCTTGAGGTACGGCTGAACCTACAGCTTCACAAATACATCTACGGCACAGACAGACGGATGGTCTGAAAGACATAAGAAAAAAAGTATCCTCTTTAAAAAGCATGGTAAAATTAACTTTATGGCTTAAAGACATGGATTCCTGCTTACGCAGGAATGACAGTTACAGCCGTTTTCCAAGTGTGTCATTCCTGGCTTGACCAGGAATCCAGGATGCGTAAAAGTATAGTTACCATGAAATATAAAGAAGATACGAAAAAAGGTATACTGAAATGACACAGGTTTTTTCAGGCATGATAATTGAGTGTGAAATAATGGGGTCAAGGGGACTTCTTTCCGCCGGGGCGGGTGCGACCCGCTGCGACAAGATTGCGCCTCGCCCCTCCCCTTGCAGGGGGTTCTGAAGGGGGCGGAGGGGATGGGGCACGATTTTCCCGCAGCGGGGGGTTGGCAAGGGGTTGGCAACCCCTGGCTCAGTGCCCCTGGCTGAAAGCCGCACCCGCCCCTGCCACAAACCGCCCCTTTTTTTTCTCTTACGGTCAAATGCGATTGCTCCGTCAGCCCCCCAGGTTTCAGCCTATTGAATCTGCCACTCCGTACCAAGCACCGCCGGTAAGCCGCCAAGTGACAACTGCGTACCATCCATGAGCCAGATGCATATCTCTCCGGTTGCGGTATTACGCCAGACTATGTCTCTCTTGGCATCGCCATTAAAATCGCCAACGCTTATGATCTGCCACTGAGTGCCGGCCTTGGCCGTCAGATCGCCGCCGGTTATGGTCGTGCCGTTCATAAGCCATGTGTAGACCATGTCGTTTTCGGTGTTGCGCCACAGGAGATCGCTCTTGCCGTCGCCGTTGAAATCGCCCACGTTGACTATCTGCCACTCCAGGCCAAGCGTTGCCGGTGAACCGCCGCTTGCTATCGTTGCACCGTTCATCAGCCAGATGTAGACCATGCCGGTTGATATGTTGCGCCACAGGATGTCGGTCTTGCCATCGCCGTTAAAATCGCTCACGCACGCAATCTGCCACTGAGTCCCAACCGTCCCCGGGGAACCTCCGGCCTTACCGTTCATAAACCATATGTAGGTCATCCCGGTTGAGGTGTTTATCCACAGGACGTCGCTTGTGTCGTCGCCGTCAAAGTCGCCTGAGCTTACCACCTGCCAGTCGGAGTCAACCGCCGATGGCTGCGACAGCGACGATGGTGAGGCGCCGCCTGCTATGTTTGCGCCATTCATGAACCACGTGTAGACCATCCCGTTGGAGGTATTACGCCACATTATGTCGCTCTTGCCGTCGCCGTTGAAGTCGCCGATGCTTTCGATCTGCCATTCATGGCCGAGCGTTGCCGGTGAACCGCTGTTTGCTACCGTAGCCCCGCCCATGAGCCAGACGTAGACCATCCCGGTTGAGGCGTTACGCCAGACGATGTCCGTGTTGTCGTCGCCGTTGAAGTCGCCCATGCTTTCGATCTGCCACTCGTCGCCGAGCGTTGCCGGTGAACCGCCGCTTGCTATGTTGATCCCGTTCATGAGCCACGTGTAGACTATGCCGTTTGACATGTTGCGCCACAGGATGTCGCTCTTGCCGTTACCGTTAAAATCCATCCTGGGGATTCTGCACAGCAGGCAGACGCCCTGTGTAAAGCTGACGGAGACGCTCCTGTTTGACGACATCGCTACGGTACACTGGTTGCCGCTTGTGGAGTCGCATCCCGTCCAGCCCCCGAACTTTGACTCCTGCGTTGGAGTTGCCGTCAGGATCACGGACGTCCCGCTAACGTAGGTTGCCGTGCCGGTGTTGTCGTTCCATGTGAGAGTACCCGTTGAGGCGGTGACCGTGCCGGAGCCGGTCTTCGTGACGGTTAGGGTGTAGGTAGTTTGACCTTGAGAGGAGAAGGTTGCCGTAACGTTCTTAGCGGCACTCATTGTAACGGTACACTGATTACCGCTTGTGGAGTCGCATCCCGTCCAGTTATTAAACGTTGAACCGGTATCGGCTGTTGCCGTGAGGGTAACGGATGTTCCGCTGGCGTAGGTTGTCGTGCCGGTGTTTTCGTTCCAGGTGAGAGTGCCCGTTGAGGCAGTGACAGTGCCAGAACCATTGCCTGCCTTGCTTACGGTAAGGGTGTAGGTTGTTTGACCTTGAGAGGAGAAGGTTGCCGTAACGTTCTTAGCGGCGCTCATTGTAACGGTACACTGATTGCCGCTTGTGGAGTCGCATCCCGTCCAGTTATTAAACGTTGAGCCGGTACTGGCTGTTGCCGTGAGGGTAACGGATGTCCCGCTGGTGTATGTTGCCGTGCCAATGCTTCCAGTCCATGTGAGAGTACCCGTTGAGGCAGTTACAGTGCCAGAACCATTGCCTGCCTTGCTTACGGTAAGGGTGTAGGTTGTTTGACCTTGAGAGGAGAAGGTTGCCGTAACGTTCTTAGCGGCACTCATTGTAACGGTACACTGATTGCCGCTTGTGGAGTCGCATCCTGTCCAGTTATTAAACGTTGAGCCGGTATCGGCTGTTGCCGTCAGGGTAACGGATGTCCCGCTGGCGTAGGTTGTCGTGCCGGTGTTTTCGTTCCAGGTTAGGGTGCCCGTTGAGGCGGTCACCGTGCCGGTGCC
Source organism: Candidatus Magnetobacterium casense (assembly GCF_000714715.1). Lineage (GTDB taxonomy): Bacteria > Nitrospirota > Thermodesulfovibrionia > Thermodesulfovibrionales > Magnetobacteriaceae > Magnetobacterium > Magnetobacterium casense. The sequence goes on along the minus strand of NZ_JMFO01000007.1, from coordinate 88,690 downwards.
GGTCTTCGTGACGGTGAGAGTGTATAAATTTGGTGTCGGCGTTGAAGTTACAGTAAATGCTTGGATGAGATTGTTTAAGACGTCTGATACATAGACGTTACCGGAGCTGTCCACTGCTACGCTAAATGGCATGGCAAACTTACCATTACCCGTACCGCTTCCACCCCACTGAGTCTTAAAAACCCCGCTTGAGTCAAACTTTTGGATAAGGTTGTTTAAGGAATCAGCCACGTAGACATCACCGGAGCTGTCAACTGCTATACCAGTGGGGTTGTTAAATTTTCCGGTGCCTGCGCCACTGCCGCCCCATTGGATACTGAAAGTGCCGTTTGAGTCAAATTTCTGGACGAGGTTGTTTAAGGTGTCTACCACGTAAACATTGCCTATAGTGTCAGTTGCTACGCCATAGGGGGCATTAAACTTGCCGTTACCTGTACCACTTCCACCCCATTGGGTCGTGAATGTGCCATTTGAGTCAAACTTCTGGATTAGGTTGTTTAAGGTGTCTGCCACATAAATATAACCGTTGACGGCCACTGTCATGCCAAATGGGGTGTTAAACATTCCGCTACCTGCTCCGCTTCCGCCCCATTGGCTATTGAAACCGCCATTTGAGTCAAACCTCTGGATGAGGTTGTTGCCGGCGTCAGTTGTATAAACATAACCACCAAGGTCCACAGTTATACCAATCGGGGAGTTAAACATCCCATTGCCTGTGCCGCTTCCGCCCCATTGGCTATTGAAATCGCCGTTTGAGTCAAACTTTTGGATGAGGTTGTTCAAGGAATCTGCCACGTAGACGTTGCCTAATTTGTCCACTGCCACGCCATATGCCAGACCAAACGTTCCGTTGCCTGAACCGTTGCCGCCCCACTGGGTCTTGAATTGATAGTCGTCGGCGTACAGGTTGTTTACAATTAAACAAAAAGCCAGGATGAAAATTCCCATCAGTTTTTTGAAATAAAATTTCTTGTACCATATCAGTAACCTTGTTTCCATCGTTTTACCTCCTGATCTTTGGAATAGATACTGCTCATGATTCTGAATACTTCTATCAGCAACACTTTATTCCTCTGACATATTTACATCCATCCCAACAAAACATGCCAGTGCAAACGTTATTTCTACAGTTAGTATTGTTCGGTACACAAGTAGGAGTAGTAAACTTGGTAAGATTTGGTGCCACAGATGTTGCTGTTATAGAAGATGTCTCATATTCACACAACATAGTTGTATCAGAAAATCGCTTGCCATCCTCACAAAAGAAAAAATGTAGATACCAACTTTCTGCGCCAGGAGCATATACTGAGTCAGCATTCTGATAATAAGGTTGTATCTTCCACCTATATAAAGTTCCTTCTTCAAGTTTAATATGCAAGTTTTTTATCTCGTACTGACAATCTGTGTTAAACAAAGGAATTGATGTAGAACAGTAGGTTTTACTATCTACATCCGCCCTTCCTTTATAAACATAATCATTACCATCATTACCATCAATTGTAAGCGTATAAAATTTAGCACTAGGGAAATTCGTCCACCATTTGAAAAAAGTAGCATTAAAACTATTGGTAGTAGCAATGTATCCACAAGGGGATGAGGGTAAAGGTGAAACCTGACATTCCGGTCCAGCAACAAAATCTGGCATAGCAAAAACAAACATCCAATTACAGCGTGCATCTTTGTAACCATAGTTGTCCACACAAACATCGTGATTTAAACAGGCCTGTGTGTATATATTCACTTCCCTATTAGGAACCCCATCCCCTATGCATCCCTTGCCACAGCGCCCCAAACACTTATCTCCACCAATAGAAACTTCTTCTGTCTCAGTATTTAAAGGTGGTTGTAACTTCATAGAGAGAAAGTTTATCATACCGAAGTAAGTAATATATTGAGGGTATAAAGCAAATGGTATATAACAGTAATTGCCACCATCTTTTGTGTATGTTGCATCACGTTTACCTGATCCATCTGTAAAAGCATCACAAATACTATCACTCTTTGGAGTAGGAAGTGAAATTCCACACCACGATACAGCTTTAGTTGTCTCAGACTCCGCAAAAGATTGTGCGTATTCAAGCATATTTAAGGGTAGATTGCTCGGCCAACTATCCATCAGGTTTAAGGTGCGCACCAACTTATCCTCTACGAGTGTTGAACCTCTGAGTTCTCTTGCCACCACGTTTAAAGCCTTGTTTACAAGGACATTGTCCGCTTCTGTAAGCATCGCCACTGGACTATTGCTGTCATAAGCCCTGATATGGAAATCACCTTCTTTGCTTCCATAACCGATCCTTACGTTTATCTGCTTGTCGTTTACGATAAGGTTTATGTCAATTGCCTCGTCTGAACGTCCGTTTACAGCCGAGAATCTGACTCCAGGCTTTTGGGTGTCTTTGGTCTTACCAACGTCAATTGTATAACCCTCGATCTTATCATCCGATTTCGTGGAAATCGCCAATCTTGTAGCGGAAGTTCCAGAAATACATGTTGTAGACGCATCCTCGGCAAACACCGCACTAATCAAAACCAACAAACTGATTACAACTAAAAACACTTCACGGATTACGCCAGACATACCGTGGGACTGGCAATGCTTCATCTTCGTTCGGTTGCTACCTCTCCTGAACATAACTTCCTCCAAAAACACTTCGGACTTTTTTACTCTATGACCGGTGAAACCGGTCGGTTTATTCTATTGTTTAATTGCGTAAAATGGCTAAAATCAAGGGTATATCCATAGGCGACACTCGGGCAAATTTCACCCCCCATAGTGGAAGACACAAGGCCGGAGATCGCGGTGTTGGTGGTAAGAAAACAGCTAAGACTAGCGTTGCATTGTGTGTGTGTGTGTGTGTGGCAAGAACGTTGCCAGACAGGCCGATGCCACGGCGGTGCTTGGGCACCCTGCCTTGAGTTCAACCATCTTTGACCCCTTCGTGATTGTCATAGGGTTATTGTAACCGAAGGGGAAAATGGTGTCAAGTGAATTTTTGTTCACGGGTTTTTTTTAAGGGTGTGTTACTTCTGTTGTGGAGCAGGTGATTGCTTCAGAATCCGCTATCTATGTTCACCCTATAATGTCATGATTACCTACCGCACACAGCCTGTAGATATTACCCTCCTGCCTGAAAACACACCTGTAGCTTCTATCTACGTAGAATTCCCAATAATCTGAACCTTGTATCTTATGAATCTTCAAGGAAGGGTGTCTTGGATTTTTTGATAGCAAACGTATCTGCTTATCAAATTTCCTCTGCACAATTTCTGGAAGGCTCCTGTATTGAGAAAATATTTCAGGCTCTATCGTTATTATTACCACGAAGGTCTGTTATTAGTTTTTCAACATTGGTGTAACTCTTAAAATTACCGGAACTGTAATTTTCTTCAGCCTTCCTTAAACTCTCCTGAACTTCCTCAGTCCAAAACCACGATTGAGAATCCAAAACATCCACCGTTTTCATATTTCCACCTCTTTCTATAAACTTGCCTGTTTATATAATAATACATGGTCAGTCTATTAGTCAAATATTTTTCAACCGGATGGGATACCTCTTCTCTTTTGGGTTGCTATCTCTCCTGAACATAACCCTCTCCAAAAACAATTAAGAAAACAGCCAAGATTAGCGTTGCATTGTGTGTGCGTGTGGCAAGAACGTTGCCAGACAGGCCGATGCCACGGTGGTGCTTGGACACCCTGCCTTGAGTCCAATCATCTTTGACCCCTTCGTGATTGTCATGTGGTTATTGTAACCGAAGGGGAAAATGGTGTCAAGTGAATTTTTGTTCACGGGTTTTTTAGTGCGGTTAGGCATGGCATAATCGGGCATGATTAGTCAAGTGTTTTTATTCAATACCTTCGCCAAAAAGACGGATGCCATAAAAAGCCTGTGATGATATAGCAACCTGAATTATCTGCAAAACGGTTGTAGGTAGTGGTAATGGATGAATTATTCCTGCTAAAGCGATTCTATGCACTTATTACACTCATCCTGAAAGGGTTCCCGTTTATAATGAGGTGATACAACTCTTATAAGTCTAACTTTTGTGTTATGACGTCAAGTGTGTAAATGTCTCATCGCGGGACTTTTGACAGTAAAAATATTTTGGCGAAGGTATTGTTTTATTGTGATAAACTTATAATCCCGGTATACTGATCGGATTCGAGTTTTTGGGGTATCAAAATTGCTTGCATGCAAGAAAGAAAGGGATGGAAGGGGTGGGGCACGATTTTCCCGCAGCGGGGGGTTGGCAAGGGGTTGGCAACCCCTGGCTCAGTGCCCCTGGCTGAAAGTCGCACCCGCCCCTGCCACAAACCGCCCCTTTCTTTTCTCTTACGGTCAAATGCTATTGCACTGCGGTCAGGGGGGAGAAGGCTTGCCGACAGGGTGTTGTGCTTCTGCCGGCAAGTAATGAAGGGTTATTGATTGGAGAGTACACAATGGATAGACTTAGAAATACTGATTTATATCTATTTCACATAAAATGGCATGGTTACTTGTGCTGCTTCTTGGTGAACATCTTCCACGGCCTTTTCAAACTGCGCACACATGGGCACTGATATCTTTCCGTACTGCCGCAGTGCGCAGATAAGCGCATCTATTTGTTCATCCTCGTTCAACGAATCAAACGGTTTGGAATCCTTTAACAGTACTACCTCGTTTGTTCCTCTTTGCACAACTTCGTTAGCTCTCATAATCTTGTCTCCTTTCGGTTGTCTTTAATTCTTTCTTATATACGCTTAAGCCTATATCAACAATTTCGTTCGCATTATGTATATCAAATCCCGTGCCAGTAAAAATAAAGTCTCATTGCCCTATGAGTAATGCCCACCGGCATAAGTCTGCCAGAGGCATCGGGCACTGCTGCAGGAGAAAAGTTTTCCCTGTGGTTGGGAAAAATGTTGTTGATTCTGTATCAGTCAATATTGTAACTATCTAGGGGTTTCTGATAGACTCTTCTATACGGTATATTGTGAGCACAGACACATGACAGAACTGAAAGGGTTGACCTTGACAGAAAAGCTATATCAGTTGATAATAGGCAGGCTGGATGGTAACATGATTGATTCAGCGTGCTACCGTGAGCGGATACTGGGGCTTGTGGATAAGGGGATCGGTGGATTTATAATCTTTGGCGGGCACAGGGGGCGGTTGAAGCAGTTTATAGAGGAGTGTCAGGGACGTTGCCGCAGGACGCTGTTTTTTGCCTCTGACGTTGAACGTGGCGTGGGGCAGCAGATAAGCGGGGCTACAATGTTTCCATGTCAAATGGCTGTGGCAGCGGCAGTGAGAATGGATGCCGAGGATGATGTCATGCTCTTGCGACAGGCCATTGATGCCATTGTCTCAGAGTGCATTGACATGGGGATCAACATGCCTCTGATTCCCGTCCTGGATGTAAACAGAAATCAGTTTAACCCCATTATCTGTACGAGGGCATTCTCCGACAATCCTCACACGGTATCCTGGCTTGGCCGCCTGTACGTCGAGGCCATCGAACAGGCAGGTATCATGTGCTGCGTCAAACACTTCCCCGGACACGGAGATACCGCTACAGACTCACACATCGCCCTGCCCATAATAAACAAGAGTTGTCAGGAACTCTACGACGTAGACCTCGTCCCCTTTTCGGAGGCCATAAGCACGGGTGCTCGGGGCATCATGGTTGGACATCTGAGCGTCCCCTGTTTCGATGAGGCACCAGCCACCCTGTCGCATCGGATAGTGACGGGACTACTGCGCAAGAAGTACATGTTTGACGGTCTCATCATAACCGACGCCCTGAACATGGACGCACTAAAGCAGATAGACAACGTACCGGCCAGTTGCATCAATGCCGGCATAGATGTATTGCTCCACCCCCTGGATGTTGATGACATGGTGGATGAACTGACTCTGGCATTAAAAACCGGTATCATAGCACAGAGACAGATAGACCAGGCTTGTAAACGTATCCTCTCAGTCAAGGGCAGACTCAACATGCGTCACAGGGCCATAATAAATCCCAGGAGACATGTTCGGTTGTCGGAGCAACTGACCGAAATGTCCATAACCCTTGTAAAAGGAAAGGGAGAGATATTCCCTCTGCCCTGGCAGTCACGCCTTATAATCGTTGGTGAGGATAAACCCTGTGACGCCTCTCCGTTGTTGACGTACTTTGACAAGTGCACAAACATCAGGAATATCTCCCGTCTCTGCACATCCCCATCGGACATGTCCCACATGGCGGTTGTAATTGCGGTATTTACAAGCGTCAAGGCGTGGCGTGGAAACTCCGGGCTAATCCAGAGCGACATAGACCTCATAAACGGTATTATACGTGGTTGTCGTCATTGCGTTGTCATATCCTTTGGCAGTCCCTACGTGTTGAGGCACTTTGATGCAGCAGACATCCTGATAGCGGCCTATGAGGAGTCCGTGCACGCCCAACTGTCCGTAATCAAGGCTCTGCGCGGGGAGATGGCATTCTCCGGACACCTGCCCGTTACAATCAAGGCGTAATCTAAGGTGAGTTTTGTCCTCCATTCAGAACCACCATCCATCAACGGCCCCACCCCCTCGTCCCCCTTGACCCCGTAATGCTCGAGCCTGATTCTTTAATATCCATGCTTAATTTGCCGTTACCGTAAAAGATATTTTTTCGGGGACTTGACAAATATTTTCGATAGTGATATAGTATATTATGGGTATATGGAAGGTAAATAATACCAGGGGAATACCAGGGGAATACCAGGGGAATACCAGGGGAATACCAGGGGAATACCAGGGGAATACCTTCTTGCGCTCAGTCAAATAGCATACCTTTAGTCACTTTTCCTACAAAAAACCAGCAGCTTATTCATCCCAATGAGAAGGGGGTGTTAATTATGGATAAGTAGCGGGATTTTTCTTTGTTATGCCTCAGTTTTTAAATTTAATCCGCTTGTGTTATGTAAATGAGCAAGGGTGTGGTGTTGCTATTAAGCCATGTGGTGTTACGCCTGTAAGTGAGTTCATTAAACGCAAGGAGGGAATGGTATGTGAAACTGTCAGATTTGTGTGATTATAACTTTTTGCAGGGTTTGGGGTATGCACGTATGATCCTAAACAAGTAATGAGGATATGTAAACGTATCAAAATTAAGACAAGGAGATATAAATTTATGAAGAACAAGAGATACATAATAGTTGTAATAAGTATTTTTGTTTTTGTGATGGTAACAGCCCTGTCACCCACAACATCTTGGGCAACAACGGCGTATGCTTTTCGATATCCAGTTGGAGATGAGCATGGAAATGGATGGTTAAACAATAAGAATGGTTTGAAGTGGCTTCAAGGCCATGACTACGGTGGCAATTGTGGTTCGGTTTACCACCCTGGCATAGACTTTAATAAAGATGATATTAGTGGAGATGGAGATTACGGAGAACCTGTTTACGCTGCCGCTGACGGTGCTGTTGTAGCCACATCAACATCAAGTTGGGCAAGTATTTTAATTACGCACACATTACCCAGTGGAGATGTCGTATTATCTCTATATGGTCACTTAAGCGAGGTGCTGGTAAATGATGGCGATGATGTTACATATGGTCAACTTATAGGTAAGGTAGGTAAAACAGGGACACCTAGTTCCCATTTGCATTTTGAAATAAGAAAAAGTAACATGGCATCTGCAGCAGCAACCTCTTTTCCTTGTGGAAAGAGTGAAGAGTGGGTAAAGGAGCGCTATTATGATCCAATAGCATTTATAAACAATTTCCGCTACTGGACAGGCACGGGTTCGCTTATAAGGTACTATGCGAGGAAGTTGCAGTTGAATGGAAATTACGCTGGTTTGAACTTTGATATTGACGGGATACATCCTGGCAAGCCAGCAGCTTTTTTCCAATGGCAAGTAGATGCAACAAACGGATGTGGTCGCCTAAAAATTGACAGCACTGGACTTTCAGACAGTGAAAAAAAGAAGGTTGACATTACTATGGGATGGTGGGAGGATAGACTATATGATGTCATATTTAAGAATCAGGAGTTACCAGTAGTCATTACTCATCCCTTGGGCAACAACGTATCTGATGGAAATTGGAACGTTGTAATGGTTACTTTTAATAACACTATCACTACCACTAATGGACGTTTATATGCGATATGTACAACTGAGGGGGTAGATTATACTACTTGGGGTATGGCCTTTAACTATCCTGGAGCAGGTACATTGTATGACGGTACTTACAAGTGGTATGGAAATGGTTCTATAATGAGTGATTATTTTGAGAATATCTACGACAGTTCTGTATCTTTTGGTGCCTTTAAGGATATGGTTAAAGTTAAAAAATCAGATTATAAACCGGTTGCATTTTTCCAATGGCAGTCATGGTCCAGTAGATGTAACCGGCTTATATTGACTGCGTATAATTCACAGGGGAGCGAGAGAAGCCCTGGTGTTGAAATTAAGGTAAAGGGCTGGAATGCACCTGATTCACAAGCAAGTGGGGTCAACACAACATTGCCCTATACAATATATCCTTCAGGTGATTGGCAGGTCATAGAAGTCAAGTTTAAAAACCCTGCAACTGAGGATTTAACGATAAAGGCAAGTTGCCCCGGTGTAAATTAAAGGAGGATTAGAATGAGTTCACGCAGAAGATTAACGCATAGTTACATATTGCACATTGTTTCGGTGAGTATCGTGTTTTTGTCTATGTTGTGTATGTCGGTACAATTGGCATATGCAGTGTGTAATGGAAAGGACCCCTGTTATACTCTAACCGTAACAAAATCAGGGTCAGGCACTGGTTCGGTAACAACTTCCACCGACAGCCTTACATGGAATGGTAATACCGGCACGGCGTCGTATGACTCAGGTACACCAGTAACCCTAACGGCAGCACCAACCTCTGGTTCAACTGTAACATGGGGCGGGGATTGTGCAGCGTCAGGGTCAAATTCAACCTGCACGGTAACGATGTCGGCGGCAAAGAATGTGACAGCGACGTTTACGGCAGGCACAACACAACAATACACCATACGCGCAACAGCCGGTACGGGTGGTTCGATCTCTTGCACACCGACGAGTGTATCAAGCGGTGGTTCATCCACATGCACCATAACACCAAGCACCGGTTATACCCTCTCAGGTCTCACAGACAACGGTACAAATGTGTTGTCAAAGGTGTCAAACAACACCTACACAATAACCAACATCACATCAAGCCACACAGTTGAGGCAACGTTTTCAGGTGGAACCACTGGGCAATACACCATACGCGCAACAGCCGGTACGGGTGGTTCGATCTCTTGCACACCGACGAGTGTATCAAGCGGTGGTTCATCCACATGCACCATAACACCAAGCACCGGTTATACCCTCTCAGGCCTCACAGACAACGGTGCAGATGTGTTGTCGAAGGTGTCAAACAACACCTACACAATAACCAACATCACATCAAACCACACAGTTGTGGCAACGTTTAAATCATCCTCAACCGCCGGAACTGTAAGTCTGCGGCAAACTGGCCAGATGACGAGCTACTACGCGGGCGACGACGGGGCGTTAAAAAAAGGCGTGGCGTGGCCTAATCAAAGATTTACAAGCAATACTGATCAGACGGTCACCGACAACCTCACAGGTCTGATCTGGGCCAAAGACGCCGGTACGCCAACAGTGGGCAGTTGCAGCGGCGGCAAGATGACCTGGCAGGCGGCATTGACCTATGTGGCCTGTCTGAATACGACCAGTCACCTTGGCCACAACGATTGGCGACTGCCAAACGTTAATGAACTGGAGAGTATTACCAACGCCGGCCAGGCTGATCCATCAACATGGCTAAATTCGCAGGGCTTTGTCAGCGTACAATCTGACTCCTATTGGTCGTCTACTACCTATATCTACAATAACAATACATTCAGCGCGTGGTACGTTTATATGTACAATGGCGGCGTGTTTGCATACAACAAGACGGAGCCCTATTACGTATGGCCAGTACGTTCTGGGCAGTCTGGAGCATTTGGTAATGCGGCCATTTGGCAAACCGGACAGACTATCATGTACGCTACTGGTGATGACGGAGAATTACAAAAAGGCGTGGTGTGGCCTAATCCAAGATTCGATGATAGCAATCAGGTGGTTACCGACAACCTTACTGGGCTTATCTGGGCCAAGGATGCCAGTACACCAACTGAGGGCAGTTGCACAGGCGGTAGTATGAGCTGGCAGGCAGCGCTGGATTACGTTAAGTGTCTGAATGAGGCTAAATACCTTAATTATAGCGATTGGAGACTGCCAAACAAAGAAGAACTGTTTAGCTTGATTGACCGGTCAACGTCTAAACCATCAATTTCATCAGGCAATCCATTTATCAACGTGCATGGTAGCGAAAATATTAGCTACGACTGCTATTGGTCGTCTACTACCTACGCTGTCAATGCGTCCTCCGCGTGGGCTGTCGGCATGTACGATGGTAACGTGGACGCCTACGGCAAGACGAGCAGCCGCTACGTTTGGCCAGTTCGTAACTGGTCAGCCCCTACCACTCAATATACCGTAAACGCAACAGCAACACCCACAGCGGGTGGTTCGATCTCCTGCATACCGACAAGCGTAGCAAGCGGTGATTCATCCACATGCACCATAACGCCAAGTACTGGCTACAACCTGTCAGGCCTTACAGACAACGGTGCAGATGTGTTGTCGAAGGTGTCAAACAACACCTACACAATAACCAACATCACCGCAGACCACACAGTTGTGGCAACTTTTACATTAACCACATCAACTCAATACACCGTAAACGCAACAGCAACACCAAGCGCGGGTGGTTCGATATCCTGTAACCCTATGGCAAACATATCAAGTGGCGGTTCATCCACATGCACCATAACACCAAGCACCGGTTATACCCTCTCAGGTCTCACAGACAACGGTGCAGATGTGTTGTCGAAGGTGTCAAACAACACCTACACAATAACTAACATCACCGCAGACCACACAGTTGTGGCAACTTTTACTTCAAGTCAACCTACGCCAGGCAATAAGGCAAGATACGACTTCGACGGCGATGGTCAAAGCGAAATCTTGTGGCGGAACAGCACAACAGGTGATATTGTTGTTTGGTCTATAGACAAAAACAGCTTAAACTACTTATCCCGTGAGCTTGCAGAGAAGGGGGATAGGATACCAGGTGAATGGCAGGTATTGGCTGTAGAGGATTTTGATGGTGACGGTAAAAGCGATATTTTATGGGAAAACGTCAATAACGATGCTGTGTACATATGGTTTATGAACAGCTTGCAACATGGCCCCAAAGATGTATATTGGATTAAACCTGGTACAGGGCCATCGTCTCCACGCCTATGGCAAATAGAAAAGTTTGGAGATTTTAATGGAGACGGAGTTGCGGATATTTTGTGGAGACATGAAGAGACCGGATATGTTGCTATCTGGCTCATGAGCGCTATTGGAGTTTCCGATTACTATTATGTAGCCACAAAGACAGTGGCGGATTGGCAGGTTAAGGCTGTTGCGGACTTCGATAGCGATGGCAAAGCAGACGTACTGTGGCAAGGCACTAACGATGAGTTAGAGGTCTGGCTCATAAAAGACAAAAACACCACCCCAAGCAAGGCTACTGTAGGAGTGGTATCTTCAGATTGGCAGTTTAAGGCCGTTGGTGATTTTAATGGTGACGGTAAGGCCGACGTGCTCTGGCAAAACACAAACGGTGAGGTTGCTATCTGGCTCATGGACGGCTTACAAAGCCCTACGAAGAAGTCTGTAGGAAAGCTGCCTTCAGATTGGCAGTTTAGGGCAGTTGGGGACTATAACGGCGATGGTACGGCAGATATACTGTGGCAAAACACTAACGGTGATCTTGCTGTTTGGATCATGAAGGATTCAACAATCAATCAAAGAATCTATGTAGACAAGACTGTTCCTGGCCAGTGGCAAGTTATAGGTCGATAGATACAATCTGTCACTAAAGTAACCATACAAACAAAGATGGGCTGTCCACTTGGGCAGCCCTTTTTTTTAAGTAGCCGAGCATAAACATGTATACTGAAATGACACAGGTTTTTTCAGGCATGATAATTGAGCGTGAAATAATGGGGTCAAGGGGACTTCTTTCCGGCCGGGGCGCCTCGCCCCTCCCCTTGCAGGGGGTTCTGAAGGGGGGCGGAGCCGCCCCTTTCTTTTTTTAATTGGGTGAATTACGTTATAGCTACTTATGCTTTTCTGCTTATTAGAAGCTGGAGTACTACGCTTGGTTTTTCAGGAGCAGAACATGAAGTCGCTTCTGCCGAGGTCTTTTACCTTATACATGACGGAGTCTGCCTTTTTGATGAGCATATCGGTATCGCGCGCATCCTGTGGATAGAGGCTGATGCCAATGCTGGCTCCGATGGTACACTCAATGGTGTCAAACTGAAATGGCTTGCTAATAACGTCGATTATTTTTTCAGCGATATGTTGGACGTCTTTTTTTTCGCCGACCCGGGTGAGTATTACATTGAACTCATCTCCGCCTATCCGTGCAACCGTGTCGGCGTCACGCACACAACCCGACAGGCGCTTGGCCGATTCCCTGAGAACCAGGTCGCCGATCTGGTGTCCATACGTGTCGTTGACATGTTTGAAGCGGTTGAGGTCTACATACAGCAGCGCTACCAGGTGACTGTAACGCTTTGCCTGTACGATGGCCTGTTCCAGGCGGTCAAAGAACAGCATACGGTTAGGCAATCCGGTCAGGACGTCAAAGTGGGCAATGTACTTGAGTTTTTCTTCGGCCTCTTTTTTCTCCGTTATGCCAACACAGGAGCCTATGAAGCCTATAAACTTATTATCATTTGTAAAGCGTGGGTTGCCCGTATCCAAAATCCAGCGATAGACGCCATCATGGCGTCGCAACCGGTACTCCAGACGGAATTGCTGTCGCTTCTGATGTGACTCGCTGCACATCTCCCTGCACCTCTGGTAATCCTCCGGGTGTACGCCCTTTAGCCAACCCTCATTGGCTTCTTCGCTGAGACCCTTGCCGGTGTATTCAAGCCAGACCTTGTTGAAGTAGTTGCGTCCCGTATCGGCATCCGACATCCAGATAAACACGGGCGCCGAGTCTGCCATTATGCGAAACCTGCTTTCGCTCTCAACCAGGTGTGCCTCCATTTCGTTACACCCCATATTAGCGCGCTGCATGGCAGAGAGACGGCTCCTAAACTCACACAACTCATCGATCAACTGCTGCTTTGTCTTGTCCTCGTCTTTCATCACGGATATTTAGTGTACAATAAGTTCAATACAAAAATAAATCCCCGAAAATTTATGAATCCCTCATCTCTGTTTTTATCTACTGTTGCAGTATCATTGCCACCGGGAAATTGACGTATCCTTCAGGGATGTAAGTGATCGGGTGTTGGGCACCACCTGTTAATTGTTGGACTTCTCTGTGCATGTAGGTCTCCAGGTCTTTTATCGTAATTGCGGAATTATAAATTTGGATACCTCCATTGCTAATCCCTTCACTAATGACGTAGGTGAAAACCCCATTTTGCCATTTGTCGGACTGTTGAGAGAGTTCTCTTGCCCTGCCCGAGGTAAATATGACAGCGTTTACGTCCTTGAGTCCCCTGACAAAGGCGTCATTATCAACCGCTCTGTTTTTTTTGCCACCTATCTGGTTAGAACGACACGTGTCGGCAAAGACGAGTTTTTTGACCGGGATATCCAAGGCAGCCTTAAGCCTCCGCCCCGATATGGCCCTTGATGGGTCAACCGAACCATCGTTGTTAAAAGCGGCATCCGATGGCAGGAAATAGTACCCACCACGGTTGTCGTTAATGCCCTGTCCCGACATAAACAGGATGATAACATCGTCTGCAGCGGCTTTGGCAAAATAGCCCAGATTCTTGACAATATTGTCGTATGTTGGTTTGATGTCACTGTGGTCGCTGATAATGAGGCTGTTGACTTCACGAAACAGTTTGTTTCTTTGTTTTTCAAATGCCGCAACGATTGCCTCCGCATCATTTGCGGCATAGCTGATGGGGGGAATCTGCTTGTTGTCATAGCGATTTACGCCGACAGAGAGTATCCAGAGGGTTGGCAGAGTGGTTGGAGTAAAAGTTAGACGCAGTCTTTTACGGCCTTCCGAGTAGCCGTTAAAGGCAAATACCTCTATGAGGTTTTCTCCGTTGTCCAGTTTGACGGGGACCTTCAAATCAATGGTCTTTTGCCCTTTGGGTATGTTAATTGTGCGGGAGGGAGCATTTGCCGTTACCTCCCTGCCGTTGAGCAGGATGCTTACTTGTTTGATGTCATTATTGCCGTCCTCGATATTGATAGAGATGTCCTGGGTTTGGGAGTAAACCTCTGTATCATTGTCGGGGGATTTAATCACGACAACAGGAGGTGGTATATCATGGATTCTGATAACGGCGGAGTTTTTTTGATCGATTCCAAGTACCTGTGCAATGGCCTGTTGGGTATTGCACAGCGTAAGTGCCGCCTTCACCACCTGGGGGTTGTAGAAGGTTGCCCGGTACCGGCTAATGTCATAGACGGTATTTCCTGTGTGGACGTTGATGTGTTTATCACCGTTTGGAGAGGCGTTGTAGTAGCCCTCCGGGGTAAATGCCACCCATTGGCCATCAGCAAAGGAAGCGAACTGAACGAGTTCCTTGCCCGTGGTGATATCCCACAGTCTCAGGGTTTTATCTCCATACTCTGACGATGTCTCTGAGGTGTTTACAGCCGTACCGGCAGACAGGACATACCTACCATTGGGGGATAGCGATACGGAGATCGGTCCACTGCCATGACCGGTGAAGGTTCTAAGCTCCTTGCCGGTATTTATGTCCCACAGCTTCAGGGTTTTATCGCTGCCTGCGGATAAGACATACTTGTTATCGGAGGACAGTGCTACGGAGGTAACCGGAGCTGAATGTCCGGAGAAGGTTCTGAGCACCTTGCCGGAGTCTGTATCCCACAGCTTCAGGGTCTTGTCCCAACTGCCCGATAAGGCGTACCTGCCGTCGGAGGACAGCGCTACAGAGGTAACCGCAGCGGAGTGGTCGGAGAAGGTTCTGAGCATCTTACCGGAGGTTGTGTTCCACAGTTTCAGGGTCTTGTCCCAACTGCCCGATAAGGCATATTTGTTGTCGTGAGATATTGATAGGGAGGTCACCGGTTCGGAATGTCCGGTGAAAAGTCTAAGTTCCTTGCCGGTGGATATGTCCCACAGCCTCAAGGTTTTATCCCAACTGCCGGATAGGGCATACTTGCCGTTGGGGAATATCGTTACGGAGGAGACATGGCTGTTATGTCCCTTGAAGGTTGCTGTTTTCGTGGCGGTGGTTATGTCCCACAGTCCCAGGGTGTTATCCCAACTTCCGGATAGGGCATACTTGCCATCGGGCGATATTGCCACGGAGGTTACAGCGCTTGTATGCCCCTTGAAGGCTTTCATCTCCATCCCGTGAGATATATCCCACAGTTTCAGGGTCTTGTCCCAACCTCCGGAGACAACATATCTGCCATCAGCCGATATCGCTGCGGAACCAACCTGCTCGGAATAACCCTCGTCGCCATGAGCCGACATCCCAGCTTGCCCGGAATAGCCATTGAAAGTTCTGATATCCTTGCCTGTGGCTATGTCCCACAGTCTCAGGGGGGTGCCGTAACTTTCAGACAAGACATGCTTGCCATTGGGGGACAGCGCCAGGGCGCTGACAGGGTTTGAAGGCTCTATGAAGGTACCGACATCTCTGCCTGTGGCTATGTTCCATAGTCTCAGGTGTTTCTTATCACCCCCGGATAAGGCATACTTGCCATCGGAGGATATCACCACAGGGGGGAAGGCGCCTTTGAAAGTTTTAATCTCTCTGCCGGAGTCTATCTCCCACATCTTCAGGGTTGCATCACCACTTGCGGATAAGGCATACTTCCCGTCGGGGGTTATCGCAACAGAGCGAACCTCTTTTGAATGTCCGGTGAATGTTCTGAGTTCGTTGCCGGAGGCGATGTCCCACAGCTTCAGGGTATTATCAAAACTTGCAGATAAGGCATACTTTCCGTCGGGGGTTATCACAACGGAGCGAACCCCGGACAAATGCCCCTTGAAAGTCCTGACCACCCTGCCGGTGCGTATGCTCCACAAATTCAGGGTTTTATCATCACATGCAGACAGGGCATACTGACCGTCGGGGGATAGAGCAGCGGCGTAAATGTGACTGGATTCGTTGAACGTTCTCACCTCTTTGCCAGTGTCTATCTCCCACAGTTTCATGACTTTATCAAGATCGCTTGCAGACAGGACATACTTGCCATTGCCGGAGAGCGATACGGAGATAATGCTCTGTGAATGCCCGCTGAAAGTCCTGATCTCTCTGCCGGAGTCTATTTCCCACAATTTCACGGTTTTATCAGCACCTCCGGAGACAAAATACTTGCCATCAGGGGTTATCGCTACGGAGTTAACCGGACCCAAATGCCCACCCTGTACGGAAATCTCCGCATTATTGCCCCCGTAAGCCCCTCCGGTGGTTAGCAACAACAGGATGGCTGTAACGATTGCTTTACGGCTTCCATAATCTGATTTCCAATGTTTTTCTTCATACTTACACTGCCCTCCGTCTGAGTTTATAGCACATATTTTTCCCTACTTTAGGTCTATTACTGCCACGGGGAAATTTACATATCCTTGTGGGATGTGAGTCATGGGGTGTTGGGAGCCGTTTGTCAGTTTTGGGATGCGTTCGGATATGTAGGTGGCCAGTTGCTTCATCGTAACCGTTAGGGTCTTGATGGATGTGCCCTCACCCTCCATCCCTTTGCCTGCCATCCCTCTAATGGTAGCGTAGGTGAAAACGCCCTGCTGCCACTTATCGGACTGCAGAGAGAGTTCCCTTGCCCGGCTTGCGGTAAATATGACCGTTTTTACGTCCCTGAGTTCTCCAACGAAGCCATCGTTATCCACCCCTCTGGTACTTCCGCCACTTGTCCAGTTGGCGTGGGATGTGTCAGCAAAGACGAGTTTTCTTGACGGGATGATATCCAGGGCAGACTTAAGCTCCCGTCCCGATATGGCCGTTGAGGGGTCAACGGAACCGTCGTCGTTGAAGCCGGCATTGGATGGCAACAAATAGTACGCACCATGGTTATCGGTAATGCCCTGTCCCGATATGAACAGGACGACAACGTCATCCGCAGTAGCCTTGGCAAGATAGTCCAGGTTCTTCACAATATTGTCGTATGTCGGTTTGATGTCACTGAGGTCGCTGATAATGAGGCTGTTGACTTCACGAAACAGCTTGCCCTTTTGTTCTTCAAATGCCGCAACGATTGCCTCCGCATCATTGGCGGCATAGTTGATGGCGGGAATCTGCTTGTTGTCATAGCGGTTTATGCCGACAGAGAGTATCCAGAGGGTCGGCTTAGTGGTTGGAGCAAAGGTTACACGCACGTTCTTACGGCCTTCCGAGTAGCCGTTTGAGGCAAAGACCTCTATGAGGTTTTCCCCGGTGTCCAGTTTGACGGGGACCTTCAAGGCAATGGTCTTTTGTCCTTTGGGTATCTTAATTGTGCGGGAGGAGGCATTTGCCGTTACCTCCCTACCGTTGATCAGTACTCGCACTTGTTTAACGGCATGGTTGTCGTCCTTGATATTGATTGAGATATCCTGCAATTGAGAGTAAACCTCTCCGTTATTGTCGGGGGATTTAATCACCACGGAGGGCGGCATAATGCCCCGAATGTCGGCAGCAACAGGCATTTCCTTATTTGCACCGGATACCTGTGCAACGGCCTGTTGGATATTGCCGGTTTTCAGCGCCGCCTCCACAATCTGGGGGTTATAGTAGACTGCCTTGTACTGGTCAATGCCATAGACGGTATTTCCCGTGCGGACGTTGATGTATTTTTCGCCGTCTGCCGAGGCACTGTAGTAGCCCTCCGGGGTAAAAGCCACCCACTGGCCATCAATAAAGGATACGAACTGAACGAGTTCCTTACCCGTGGCTATATTCCAGAGTCTCAGGGTCTTATCTCCATATTCGGGTGATGGCCCTACCGTGTCCATACTCGTACCGGCAGACAAGACATACCTGCCATCGTGGGACAGCGATACGGAAATCCCCCCGCCCGATGACCGGTGAAGGTTCTTAGTGCCTTGCCGGAGGCGATATCCCACAGCTTCAGGGTTTTGTCGTTGCTTCCGGATAAGGTGTACTTGCCGTCGTGGGACAGCGCTACGGAGGTGACCCTGCCGGAGTGGCCAGTGAATGTTCTTAGTGCCTTGCCGGAGGCGATGTCCCACAGCTTCAGGGTTTTGTCGTTGCTTCCGGATAAGGCGTACCTGCCGTCAGAGGACAGCGCTACGGAGGTGACCTTGTCGGAGTGGCCGGTGAAGGTCCTGAGTTCGTTGCCAGAGGCCGTGTCCCAGAGTTTCAGGGTCTTGTCCCAACTGCCGGATAAGGCATACTTGTCGTTGCGGGATAGTGCTACGGAGGTGACCTTGTCGGAGTGGCCAGAGAATGTCCTGAGTTCGTTACCGGAGTCGATGTCCCACAGCTTCAGGGTTTTGTCCCTGCTTCCGGATAAGACATACCTGCCGTTATGTGATATTGCTACGGAGTAAATATAATTGCTATGTCCCTTGAAGGTTTTAATTGCCCTGCCGGAGGCTATGTCCCACAGTTGCATGGTATGATCCCAGGATGAGACGACATACTTGCCATCGTGGGATATTGCTGCAGAGTTAACGGCCTCAATATATCCCTTAATTCTGTTGCTAGGCATAGTTATCATGGGTGGGGCTTTGGCACCGGTGTGTGGGTCATCAGCGGGCATTATTACGGCGTTGACTGGTTCCGTATATTCCGTAAGAGTTTTAACGCTGCCAGTGGTCATATCCCACAGCTTGAGGGTTCTGTCGCACCCTCCGGATAGGGCATATTTGCCGTCAGGGGATAGTGTTGCGTAGCTGATCAGATCGGCATAGCCTTTGAGATTTTTGACCTCCTTGCCGGTGTTTATATCCAACATTTTCAGGTCACTATAGGCATCTCCGGATAAAACATATCTGCCATCAGGGGACAGTGCCAGGTGTTGAACAGGGGTCGAACTTCCTTTGAAAGTCGTAACCTCTCTGCCGGTGGCTAAGTCCCACATCTTGAGGGATGTCCCAAGGGTTGCAACCAGGGCATGCCTGCCGTTATGGGTTATTGCCACCGGGTAGAACCCTTTTTTGAGAGTTCTGAGTTCCCTACCGGTGGTTAAGTCCCACGGCCTCGGGACGTTATCCCCGCTTGCAGATAAGGCATACTTACCGTCGGGGGACAGTGCCACTGCCCTTACACCTTTTGAGTGCCCGATGAACGTTCTGAGTTCCCTGCCGGTGGCGATGTCCCACAGCTTGAGGGTCTTATCCTCGCTTGCAGATAGGGCATACTTGCCGTCGGGGGTTATCACTACCGAGTGAACCTTGTCTGCGTGTCCGGTGAAAGTCCTGAGTTCCCTGCCGGAGGTTATGTCCCACATCTTGAGTGTCTTATCTTCGCTTGCAGATAGTGCATACTTGCCGTTGGGGGATATTGCTACCGAGTGAACTTTGTCCGAGTGTCCGGTGAATGTTTTGAGTTCTCTGCCGGAGGCGATGTCCCACAGCTTGAGGGTTTTATCCTCACTCGCAGATAGAACATGCCTGCCATCAGGGGGTATTGCAATGGATGTAACCGGGCCAAAATGTCCTCTGAAAGTCCTGATCTCCTTTGCCGTGTCTATGTCCCACAGTTTCATGGTTCTATCCTCACTGCCGGAGACGGCATACTTGCCATCAGGGGTTATAGCTACGGCGGTAATCGGGCCGAAATGCCCCGCCTGAACAAAAACCTCCACCTTGTCGTTTCCGTAAACCCCTACGGAGGCCAGCAGCGTTAATATGGTTGCAACAATTACCTTTGCGGCTTTAACAATTAGGAGTCCAACGTCTTTTTTCATATTTACCCCTTTAAGGCTATTATCGCTCAGGTATATATTATACGATATCAATGGAATAAACAACAAGGCAATTTTGCTTATGGGAGGCTATCATATTTAGCCGTAAAAAAGTGGAGTTGGCGTCCCCAACGGGATTCGAACCCGTGTTACCGACGTGAAAGGCCGATGTCCTAGGCCGGACTAGACGATGGGGACTCCATGTGAGCCGCCTGGGAGTCGAACCCAGGACGCCCGCCTTAAAAGGGCGGTGCTCTACCTGCTGAGCTAGCGGCTCAAACCAAGCTCAATCCTTTAATTATACAGGATATTTTTGCCGATGTCAACAGTGTTTTTTTCGGACAATTTTTTTTAATTAATTACGAGCAATGGTCTTGCCATAGATATTCGCAAATCCATCCTATGCTGCATGGGAGGATGCTTGCCCTTATCACATTTCTTTTTCCGTTCTTGCCTTCTGACATCTGTAGAGATCCTTGCCTGATGGGTCACCGAACTCTGCGGCCCTGTATCTGCAACCGCCTCTGCATGTCAGCTTCTCCTGGCAATCATTGCACTTTAGACTCGCTATCGTTATCGGTTTAATACGCTGCCAACATTTCAGCAGGCCATCCTCCATTACGTTGCCAACGGGCTGACTTGCGTAGAAGGCACACTTGGCTGCTTTGCCATCTGCCAGGACGGACATCAGATGATAGCCACAGGCAAAGTCCGTATCACCGTAGTGGATTTCTCCACCAAAACCGTAATTCAACAGCCTCCCGCCAATTGCCGGAGATACCTTCAGGTTTGTGTGCTCCTTAAAGTTACCGGCTACAGAGGCGATGTCAACTATCCAGTCCTTGACCCCCATCTCTGTAAACATCCCTTGCATGTGGTCAAAGTCGTTGACGTTTAAGGCATGTATCATCGTCGAAACGGACGTGGCAAACCCCTTGCTGACAGATGCCTCAATGGCCTCCAACGTCCTGTTGAATGTACCTGCCCCCCGCAACGCCTCATGGCCATCCTTCATGCCGTCCACGCTGATGATTACCTCATCCACGTTTAAGGTATCAAGCATGTCGTTATCCAGTAACAGGCCATTTGTAAACAGGAGCTTTCTCAGGGCAAACCGTGGCAGCAGGGCGTTTAAGTGTGCAAAATCGGGGTGCATCGTCGGCTCTCCCCCCGTTAGCAACACCCTCAGCCCCTGCATGTCCTCAAACTCGCCCAGTACCGAACATATCTGCTCCACGGTCATCCTGTTAGTCCTGGACGACTCTATGTAGCAGTGCTTGCAGTTCAGATTACACTCGTCCGTGAGCTGTAGTTCGAGGTATCGCAGTGACGGCAGAGGCGATTGTTGCGGATTGGGTCTGCCCTGCAGTGGAGCGGTTGGTCTTTTGGTCCGCTGCATAGCCTGTTGCAGGATACCCTCACCGATACAGAAGTCAACGAACTCGGTTGCCTCACCTAAGACACCCTCATCAGAGGCCGCCATCGCCAGGAACTCAAACGCTGTATCGTCAACCTCATAGAGGTCGTCCGTCTCCACACGGTATAGACACGGCGTTTCGAGCCGCTTGAGGTGACACCCCGGTGCCAAAAAATACCTCGTCCCTGACATCTGCGTACTACAGGGCAGTGCTCACATCTTTTTCAGGATCAGGTCCACGTTTTTCGTCCCTTTGAGCTTATTTACGGTTTTAAGTGCATCGGCCTTGTTCTTGTACCGGCCAACAAAGACCTTGTGCATGGCAACGTCTTGCCCCGACTGTGGCGGAAACTCCCTGACATAGGCACTGTAGCCTTCCTTCTTGAGAGATTCCTTCAGACGCTTGGCATTTGAGGGGTCTGCAAAAGAACCCAACTGTATCGTGTAGGCCTCCTGGGCTGTATCGACGGGTTCTTCGGGGGCTTTCTGCCTATCCTCTTTTACGGGTTTGGCCGCTTTATGAGGCTTTGACTCCTTGGTAACAACGGCCTTGTCCTTGGGCTTAGGCTTATCGGGGACTGCCTTTGGAGACTTTTGGGCCTGACGTTGCTGTTGTACCTGTTCTTTGGGGGGTACTTTTACCTCTTCTGGTTCAACGTACTCAGGCGTAATGCGTTGTTGCTTTGGTGGTTCCGGCGTAACCCGGTTCAACGGCTCCGGTGTTGCAGCAACAGGTGCAGGTGTAGCGACAACCACCGGAAGTTGCTGCGGCGTGGGTTTTACAACCGGCACGATGGGCTGCGGGGTTGCTTTTTGAGCGATAAGCGGCTTTTTGCCCTTTGCAGGCTGGCCATCCTTTACTGCAAACATATAGACCACGCCCACGATTACCACGAAAACCGCCGCAACTATCCCGGCAATGAGCCGCTTCTTCTTGGCGTTTTTCTCCTTCAGCGACCGTATAAATTCCTCCTCATCGTGTTCCAGCGTGGTGATGTCCTCTGCGTAGTCTTTATTTTGACGATTGATCTCTTCCTCAAAGTCAAACCTCTCCCTCTTTTGGCGTAGAGCGGCAAGTCTGGGGTTTTCTTCAAAATCAGGGGTATCTTCTGCCGACTCTGCTGCGAAGGCTTGTGTGTCCTGTCCAAACCCCTCTGCATCCTGGGTATCCCGGTCGTTCTGGTACGATACCTCCTCCAGTTCAAACAGTCCAGCCTTTTCACGATGCCCAGAGGAGTCATCTTCCCGGGGGTGAACCTCCTCCTCTTCCTGCTCCTGCTCATATTGAGGTAGTGGTCGCGAGGCTTTTTCTGTGGCCACGTCGTCAATGTCAGGGTCGTAGGGGGCCGTTTCGTTGAGCATGTCGTTTGCGTCTACAATGTGGATTCTTGTCTTTTCCAGGAGGTCCTCCCGCTCTACGGGTATCCTTACGGTATCGACTATCTTGTAGATGGTTCTGTATCTGTCATCATATCGTTTATCTATTTCGGTGAGCATGATAAAGGGGATGTCCGGGTGTGTACTCCGAATGTCCCTGATAATCTCATAGCCGCTGGCGTCCATCAGCATGGACTTAACAAATATCAGCCCGGGCGGATTCTTCTTCACCTGAGCCACAGACTCAGCCTTGGTCGTGGTACTGTAAACTGTATAACCTTCTTGTCTTAGTATCTCGCTTATTTGTTGGGAGTTATTCTTATCATCATCTATGACGATAATGCTACTGTCACTCATAAAATCACTCCTTCGTAATATAAATATCCTATAGTATTTATTTTTTGATTCAAATAAAGCAAGCCCCCCTGATTCAGTAGCAAAATTCCGTAGTAAAATTATAAAGTTTCGTTGCGTATGTTAAGTTAATCATGTTCAGGCACTTAATCAACCCGCTACTTACGTGAGTCCCGGATTTCACGTATAATAACCCTAGGCAGATAGTACAGCAACTCAAGGGTGCCGAAATCCACTAACAGGGCGATAAAGAAATATCGCCTTATGCCCGGAATAAACAACATTCCAATGCCAATAAACAACGCACCTATCAGAGGTACGGCTGATATAAAACGCTTGCCTGTCATACGTCTTATGAGTATCAGCCAGTTACCTATGCTGATCAATGCACCTATAACAATCAGGGCTATCCCTGAGCCTGTATGAGCATCTATTTTCATCGCAACAACCAAAATCCGGCAATCAGGGCAACAAAACAGCCCTATCTGTCTACACGAAATATTATAGCAGATTTCGCGTTGATTGAATGCAAAAATATCCTTGCCGTAAAAAAAATCCTCCGGAGGGCAAATCAGGCGTGTTTGACATATGCAGAGCTAAAGGTGGATAATTATAATGTATGCAACAGTGGAGCAACTCTTTTGGTTCATACATGCGACAGAGGTTTGGCGAAATCGTTTACAAGGTGAACGTGGATGCCGGCTTTACGTGCCCCAACAGGGACGGCAAGGTCGCCTACGGTGGCTGCATCTACTGTAACAACGACAGCTTCAGGCCCTCCGCCTGTCAGCCAACCGTGAGCATCAAGGACCAGGTAAGCGCCGGTATAGTCTACCTCAAGCGCAGATACAAGGCAAAACGGTTTATAGTGTACTTCCAGCCGTTTACCAACACCTATGCCGATGTCGCAGCGCTCTCTGTGATGTACTACGAAGCCTTGGCACACCCCGACGTCATCGGCCTTGCCATCGGCACCAGACCCGATACCATCGACGAACAAAAGGTTGACCTCCTGAGTCATATATCAAAGACCCACTTCGTGCTGGTGGAGTATGGCCTGCAATCGATCTACGACAAGAGTCTGTTGTACATCAACAGGGGACACGACTACAAGTGTTTTCTCGATACCATTGAAATAACCAGAGACAGGGGAATCGCCATCGGCGCACACCTCATCGTTGGCCTGCCCACTGAAACTATCCAGGAGATGCTTGACATGGCCGATGAGGTTTCCTCGCTGCCTGTTGAGTTTCTAAAGATACACCAGCTCCAGGTTGTAAAAAACACCAGGATGGCCGATATATACAACGAAAACCCCTTCTACGTCTTTAGCTACCATGATTACCTGGACTTCCTCGTTGAGTTCGTGGAAAGACTCGCCCCGGGGATCGTCCTGCAAAGGCTCTTTGCCCTGGCCCCGGATGACATCCTCATTGCCCCCAGGTGGCACCGGACACGACAACAGATAATCAGAGACATTGACAGTACGTTCAGACAAAAGAATGCCCGACAGGGTAAGCGGTACAATAAAACAACAGACTGCCTGTAGTTAAGCGATAATTATATAATTTATTCATGGGTTATGGGTATTTAGATAAAGATTTACTTTTAATTAACCGATAAATTAAAATAATATGAAGTATGTTGAGGTGTTTCTTAAGCACATAGGGGCTGCTAAAAAAGTAGGCATAAGGAGCTTTTGATGTGGTGTTAAGGGCAAGTGAAAAACTCGGTGACATCCTGGTGCAATCCGGCATGATTACGTCGCAGCAGTTGCAGGAGGCACTGGAGGAGCAGAAGCGGACAAAGAAGCGTCTCGGTATAATCTTGTGCCATAAGGGGTGGCTCAAGGAAGAGGATATAGTAAGGGCGTTTTCCAATCAGCTGGGAGTCCCCTATGTTGACCTGAAAACCTTTGAACCCGACCACGTGGCCCTGAGGATCATTCCGCAGAGCCTTGCCAAGAGGTACCTGACCCTGCCCCTGAGCTTTGAAAACAATATCTTAAGCGTTGCCATGGCCGACCCCCTCGATGACCACCTCCGGGGGGCCATAAGGTTTGCCACCGGTAAGGAAATCAAAACCAGTGTGGCCACCACTACCGAAATAAGAAAGGCTATAATCAGATTCTACACCGGGATAAAGGTTGAGCATATAGGTGACATTCTCATAAAGGCAAAGGTCATAAACAAAAGACAGCTTGCCGCAGCACTGAAAAAACAAGAGACGGACAACCGCCGACTGGGAGAGATACTCGTTGCCGACAAGGTGGCTACGGAAAAAGACATCGTTCTGGCTTGCTCCGCACAGTTGGGCATCCCCTACAAGGAGCTCAAAGACGTTGAAGCAAACCAGGATGCCCTGCGATTCATTCCCCAGGGGTTGGCTCAACTGCACCTCATCGTCCCTTTGACAATTATCAGGCGGGTGCTGGTTGTATCCATGGCCGATCCACTCGACATCAACGCCATCAACGCCATTGCCATTGCCACGGGGATGATCATGAAGATCGTGATATCCACTACAACGGAGATAAAAGAGGCGATTAACAGGTTTTATAACGTTGAATGCCCCCAGTGTTTGGGTGAGATACCCGTGACATCATCTCTGGCAAATGCGATAGAGACAAAGCACTCGCCATCAGGTAAAAAGGTGATGCTGGGCGATGTCTTGCTGGCAGCCAGACTGCTGGAACCTGCTAATCTTGAACATGCCCTTGAGCTTCAAAAGGAGAAAAAGAAAAGACTGGGGGACATCCTGGTTGAGGAGGGCCTGATCAAGGATGTGGATATAGCCAGGGCGGTATCGGCTCAACTGAGCTTACCGTTTGTTGAAATGGATGATTACAATTGTCAGCCGGAGGCATTGAAGTTCATCCCGGAGAAGCTGGCCGTCAAGTTTCTGACAATACCGCTAAGTGTTGAGGGAAACATCCTGTATGTAGCCACAAGCGATCCCCTCGACAGAGAGGTAATTGATACCCTGACGTTTGCCTCCGGTAAGAGCATCAGGGTAAAGGTTTCTACTGCCACGGACATACGAAAGGGGATAGTCCAATTTTATCAAAAAAAACCGGTAAAACGACTGGGCGACATCCTCATGGATGCAGGACTGGTAACCGAGCAGCAGATATCGGAAGCCCTTAGTGACAAGCAGAGCTGCACAAAGAAGTTGGGCGAACTGCTCACGGAAAAGGGTATCGTTAGCGAAAGGGACATTTGCAAGGCCTTCTCCACGCAGTTGGGGATACCCTTCACGGACCTGACCGTAGTTACAGCCGACATAAAGGCCATCGAGCTTATCACCGAGGCGGTGGCGCAGGCCAATATGTTAATCCCCCTGAAGCTGGACAACCGCGACCTGACCATTGCCATGGCCAACCCCCTGGACATAGCAACCATAAAGGAAATAGGGCGTATCACCGGAAAGCAGATAACGGTCAACGTATCAACCCCGTTGATGATCAGGGATGCGATCATGCGCTATTATCAGTACAACAGCCCCCTGAGGGATATAAACGTAAGCGCAGACAAGGCAGATATTGATGCGGATATATATCAGACCAGCGATGACCTGATAAATGACATCAACTCCCCCCCAATCATCCGCATAGTTGACAAGATACTGCTTCAGGCCGTGAGGATGAAGGCCAGCGATATCCACATCGAGCCAAAGCAGAAGACTCTTGACATTCGCTACAGGGTAGATGGCATGTTGCGCAGCGTTAATCAACTGCCCGCACACGTGCAACGTGCGGTGTCATCGCGGTTGAAGATCATGTCGGCGCTGGATATAGCGGAGAGACGGATTCCGCAAGACGGTCGGATAAAGATCAAGATAGACGGCAAGGAGGTCGATTTGCGTGTCAATACGCTGCCCAGCCAGTATGGGGAGAAGGTGGTCATGCGGCTTTTGGACTCAAGTTCGGCCATCCTCAACGTCAAGGACATAGGGCTGACAGACAGGGACGCCACAAGGTTAAATGGTGCGTTGTCCGTCCCTAACGGCATTGTCCTTGTAACGGGGCCTACGGGCAGTGGTAAGAGCTCCACGCTCTATGCCATAATCAACTCAGTCAAGGAACCAACAATTAACATAATGACCCTCGAGGACCCAATAGAGTACAACGTTGATGGCATAAACCAGATACCAATCACCGAGCGCATGACGTTTGCGTATGGTCTGCGTGCTGCGCTGAGGCAGGACCCTGACATCATCCTGGTGGGTGAGATGAGGGATGCCGAAACGGCCAACATAGCGGTACAGGCCTCTATTACGGGCCATCTGGTGTTGTCAACGCTGCACACCAACTCCGCAGTGGGGGCCATTGCACGTCTGGTCAACATGGGGGTCAAGCCCTTTATGCTGGCCTCGGCCCTGAGGTGCATCATTGCCCAGAGGCTTGTGCGCAAGATATGCACCAAGTGCAGTAAGTCATACACCCCCTCAAGTGAAGAGCTTTTAAAGATAGGGCTTAACGGCAACGCAAAATCACAGAGCTTTAACTTCTCCAGAGGCGCTGGATGTTCCAATTGCGGCAAGACGGGCTATAAGGGGCGTATGGGCATCTTTGAGATACTGACGCTCAATCAGAAGTTACGCACTCTGATCGTCAAAGAGGCACCCGAACAAGAAATAGAGAAGGCGGCCGTGGAGGGTGGCATGTCTTTTATCCGTGATGATGCCATCTATAAGGTCAAAAACGGTTTGACAACCATTGATGAGGTTGTCAGGAGCATCCATATGGGGGATACCGAGCATGATGATGAGGGCATGGGGCATCCCTGTACGAAATGCGGAAATATGCTCTATCCCGATTATGTGCTCTGCCCCTTTTGTGGCACCCTCAGGGATGATAAATGCACCTGTTGCGGCAAACAGAGGTTGCCAGGCTGGCACTTCTGCCCCTACTGCACAAAGAGCTTCACCGAAGTGGCAACGGCGTAGATTTTTTTCTTTTTTGACAATTGTGCTGCATATGGTTTATAATTCCCTTTGAACAGTTGGGACGTCGACAAACGGCAAGTCAGGAGACTTTGGATCTCCCATCTGGAGGTTCGAATCCTCCCGTCCCAGGAATTTTGGCAAGAGGGCCTAATTAATTAGCAGGATGGCCACCTTAACAAGGTTGGCCAACTTAGTAAAGGAGTTATTAGAATGCCTAAAGAGATTAAACTTCTAACGGGTAACTCTAACCGCATGTTAGCAGAAGAGGTGTCTCAGTACCTGAACATCCCGTTAATTGACACATCGGTAAAGAACTTTAGCGATGGTGAGATATCCATAAAGATTAACGAGAACGTTCGCGGTGATGACGCCTTCGTCATACAGTCAACGTGCATGCCTGTCAACAACAACATCATGGAGTTGCTGCTGATGATAGACGCCCTCAAGCGAGCCTCTGCTGGAAGAATAACGGCCGTTATCCCCTACTACGGCTATGCCCGGCAGGACAGAAAGGTGCAACCGCGCGTGCCCATATCTTCGAAGCTGGTAGCCGATCTCATCGAAGTGGCAGGCACACACCGGGTGCTGACCATAGACCTGCACGCCGGACAAATTCAGGGATTTTTCAACATCCCCGTAGACCACCTCTATGCCATCCCGGTGCTCCTGGAGTATATCCGCCAGAACTGCCCCGTGGATAACCTGGTCATTGTCTCCCCCGATGCCGGAGGCGTGGAGCGGGCCAGGGCGTTTGCCAGACGCCTTAACTGCTCCCTGGCCATAATTGACAAGAGGCGTGAGGAGGCAAACGTCTGCATGGTGATGAACGTCATCGGTGACGTAAAAGGCAAAGACGTCCTGATACTGGACGATATGATAGATACCGCCGGTACAACGGCTCAGGCTGCCCAGATTTTGATAGAAAACGGCGCCAAGGTCGTGTATGCCGCCTGCACGCACGCCGTCCTCTCAGGCCCGGCAGTGCAGAGGATCAATGAGTCTGTCATTGAGCAGGTCATTGCCACAAACACGATCCCCCTTGACAGCAAACGAGAAAATTGCCCCAAACTGACCATTCTGAGCGTGGCGCGTCTGCTTGGTGAGGCTATCGAAAGGATACACGTAGAGTCCTCCATCAGTTCGCTGTTCTTGTAGCAGGCAGGGGACTTACCAGGGCTATAGCATTTGACCGGAGGGGAAAGAAGATGTTACCCCCTATCCGGTCATTGAGATAACTTCCTCGTAGGTGGTCATGCCGTCGAGGAGCTTGCGGATTGCAGCCTGACGGAGGGTTACCATCCCATCTGCCTTGGCTACGTCGATGATTTCGGCAAGCTCGACGTTATTTCTGAGGATACGCTTGAGGTTTTCAGTAAAATCCATCACCTCAAAGATGCCAATCCTGCCCCGATAACCGGTGCCGCGACACTCTAAACAGCCCTCCCCGTAGGATATCACGTAAGGCTTTTTTTCAAGTTGCAGATAATCCATCTCCTCCTCCGTCATCTCACGTTCGACCTTGCAGTGCGTGCAAATCTTCCTTACCAGACGCTGGGCAATTATCCCCACCACCGTTGACGAAATCAAAAAGGCCGGTACCCCAATGTCGAGGAGTCTCGTTATGGCACTGGGAGCATCGTTGGTGTGCAGCGTGGACATCACGAGATGTCCGGTTAGGGCCGATTGTATGGCGTTGTCTGCCGTTTCCTTGTCCCTGATCTCACCCACCATGATTATGTCGGGGTCCTGGCGCAGAAAGTTGCGCAGGATGCTGTCGAACGTTATCCCGACCGATGCCTGCACACCCACCTGATTGAACTCCTCGATGACCATTTCTATGGGGTCCTCGATTGTGATGATGTTCACCTCGGGGGTGGCTATGGCCTTGAGCGACGAGTACAGCGTGGTAGTTTTGCCGCTTCCCGTTGGTCCGGTCACAAGCAATATTCCGTGCGGACGCCTTATAAACGATGAATGCAACTGATACTCCCGCGGATAAAACCCCAACTCGCTCAACTCCTGCATGACCAGGTCGGGGTCAAATATCCTGATGACCACCTTTTCACCAAAGGCCACCGGCAGCGTCGATACTCTGAGCTCAAGCTCCTTGTCCCTGTGATGTGCCTTGATCCTGCCATCCTGCGGACGACGCTTTTCGGCTATATCCAGCCTCGACAGCATCTTTATCCTCGACACCACCGGAGAATGGACGCTCTTGGGCATAGAGTGGATGTAGTGCATCACACCATCTATCCTCAGACGCACAATAGAGCGGTCGCGCTTTGGTTCGACGTGGATGTCACTCGCCCTCTGGTCAAAGGCATACTGCAACAGATACTCAACAGCATTGATGACGTGTGAGTCGGTAGCCTCTATTTCGGCATGTCCCCTCATCCTAACGTACTGTTCGAGATTACCAAGGTCGATGGAGGGCTTCATCTCCGCACTTGCCGCCACAATCGATGCCTGGAAACCAAAGAACTCCCGCACGATCTTTAATATGTCAGACTTGGAACTGAGGATCAGTCGCATATCAAACTTCTTAACGCGCTTGATACTGTCTATGCCCTCGGTGTTCAGCGGATCGGCCACCGCCATGCCAACCACCCCGCGACTATCCTCCACAGGCACGATGAGATGCCGCATGGCAAAAGGCCTGGGGATATGACTGGTGACTATCTTGAGGTCCAGCTTCAACGGGTCGAGCTTCTTGTAGGGCATGTTAAACTCCGCCGCAATGACTTCGGTTATCTTGTCTTCGGTTAGGAGCTTACCGTTAGACATTGGCATCTCAAGTCCCAAGGCACCAATGGCCTCAGCCGGGGTAACCACATCACGTACCTGATTGTGTCTCTTGGCCAGGGCTGCATCATTAGCCCTCTGCATCCTGACACGGTGCTCCTCCCCCCTGAGCATCAACGTATCATGCTGCTCCTGCGAAATCAGCCCCCGCTTCAAGAGCATAGCCGTCACCATCGCCACGTTTAAGCTCTTGATCTGAGATTTTGAACCCTTGTCGTTTATAGCCATAGACCTATATTATACCAGAGTTTTTGAAATTATGATACCCTACGAAAATTGCGGATTGCGGAGCACTTCAGGCCGGCGTGGTCATATCGCTTAAGCACAGTAACAATGCCATACCACGAAAATATAAAAGTGGCTTAAATCAAGGCAACCTCGGTTGACTGTGGTACTGTCACGCTATGGGATCAGACGGATCAAAATAAGGAATGCTCTCTTCTTTAAGGACTGCCTTGAGTCCCTTGTCTGATGTCACCAATTCCAAATCCAAAGCCATCCCGTTGTCTTGCAGCGATGAGCGAACCGGCAATAAGCGCGTCATGAGAGCCAAAATTAAACCGCCCACTGTACTCCTCTAACAGATATTGAGCGTGCTTTACACAAAAGGAATCAACCTTAATCGTTGTTGCCTGTATATTCCCTCTACCGGCCTCACAATCTTTGATCATGGCTAAGATGGTGCAATAGGCATTAGAGGAGGAGATTTTTTTCTGTATTGTCCTAAAACCGAATGAATCTCCATTGATGTTATCTCGGAGATATAAAAAGAAACAACTCCTTTATCGTTTAGTTTTGCAGTCAATGCTGCGTAGGATGGAGGACATAACGGATCAAAGAGTATATAGTAGACATTTGTGTCCAGTAAAAATTGTGATGGCATCATAGGTCTCCATCTCTTCTCCTGGCTTCCTGAAACATCCCCGCAGGTAATGCAGCAAGCAGCTCTTCTCTCTCTTGCTCAGTAAAGGGTTCCAAATAATCCTTTGCCCATTCAACGATTTCCCATACGTCTGACTCTGGTCCCTTGTTAATATAAGCGCCAATCCTGTTTTTGATCAGTTCTTTCATCACCGTCGGGTCTTGATAATTCGTGTATACTATGACCTCGGCATATTTGTCAACCTTTCGTATCATCTTCAGTAACTCTGCACCCTCAAAGTCAGGGAGCCTGAGGTCCAATATTATAAGGTCAAACTTCCCCCTCTTCATCTCCCCCATAGCGGCTTTTCCATCCTGTGCCCACGTTACAGAAATGTCCTTAATTTCATACTCCAATGCCTTCTTGAGCATCTCACCTGTCTTTGGCTCATCTTCAACCAATAAAACCATGTCTACCATAATCAAAACCTCCTTTTAATTTTCAATGTTTTTAGGAATTGTTATAATAAACCGTGTTCCGTTATTAAATGCCTCATCTATTGAGATTGTACCACCGTACATCTTCAGTATGTTGTGTACTATGAACAGACCTAACCCCTCACCCTTGCCTGCCGGTTTGGTCGTAAAAAATGGATGAAAAACCTTTTCTCTATCTTTCACTGGTATCCCCGCGCCATTGTCTTCAAACACAAGCCGTATATAATCTTTATTATAGTCCCCTTTAATCCTTATGTCAATTTTGCCGGGCCCTTGCGTCGTCTTTTCATTAATAGCATCAATTGAATTTATAAGCAGATTGTTTATCAACTGGTCAAATATAACAGGGTCGGCGTTGAGGCTTACGGCACCTTTGTTGGAAGATACCTCTACGGTGATATTGCCGTTTCTTATGCACAGGTTTTCAGCTTCCAGCCTCTTCCTGATACGCTCAACGACATCAAAGGTCTCTGTAACACTTTTGCTTGAGGTCAGGGGAGACAGCCTCTTGTTGAGGGTACCCAGGCGCTGCGTCTCCTCAAGGATTGAGTCAAATACCTTAAAGACCTCTTCCCTGTCGATCTTACCGTCTTCGCCCTCCTTTTCAAACTTCCTCCTGTAAAATTGAACCGTAAACCGTATATTGGTGATTGGTTGGCCAAATTCATGGGTGATGCCGGTAGTCAGATCACGGATGGCATCTGAGCGTATCTTTTGTCTTTTTTGGCTGATGGGTAAAGATAGGCCCTTGATGATTTTATTAAAAAGTTTCACGTCAACACCTCATCCGTCAATCCCTTACTTATACAGTCCGTCCAGAACGTCCTTGAAGCGCTCGTGTACCTGCCTGCGTTTGAGCTTAAACGACGGCGTCAGAAAGCCCTCCTCTACGCTCAACGACCCGTCGTGGATGTAAAACCGTTTGATCGTCTCAACGGACGAGAGATTGGTATTTACCGCATCCACGGCCTTTTGCACGAGGGCAACGACTTCCGGGCGTCTGACCAGTGCCGAATAATCCCCCTCTACGATGCCTGCCCCTGCGGCGTATGCCATTAAGGCAAATGCCTTTAGCGTGATCAACGCCGTCAGGTACTTACGTTCATCCCCGTAGAGGACGATGTGCTCTATGTAGGGGTCGTCACGGAACAGGGATTCTATTATCTGCGGAGAGATGTTTTTACCGCCAGATGTGACAATTATGTCCTTCTTGCGCCCCAGTATCTTCAAAAAACCGTCGTCAGTGAGTGAACCGAGATCGCCGGTCTTGAACCAGCCGTCAGCGTCAAATGCCTCAGCCGTTGCGACCTCGTCCTTGTAGTATTGCCGGAAGATGTTTGGCCCCTTTGCCAGAATTTCGCCATCGGGGGCAAGTCTGAGCTGCACGTTGGGAAACGGCTTGCCCACGGTGTCAAAGTCGAAGTCGTCCTTGCGATTCATCGTCAACGTCGGTGAGCACTCCGTGAGGCCATAGCCTTCGATGATCAATAGCCCGGCGTCGTAGAAAAACTCCTTGACCTGTCTCTTCAGCCCTGCCCCACCGGAGAGACAAAACCTCAGACGTCCGCCCGTCAGGACGTGGAGTCTGTCAAGCTGCTGCGACCTCTGCCCGGAGAATCCAACGGCGTCGAGGTAAAGTTTCTCCCAATATGCCGGCACACTCATAAAGACCGTCGGATGCACCTCAGTCATGTGTCCCAGGACGGCCTGCGGGGTCGTAAGGTACGTTGTAAACCCCAGCGTGTTGCCAAGCCCCAGCTCGCCAAGACCAAAGATGTGCGACATGGGCAGCCACAAGAGGTCTACGCGACTCTCCGGGATCAGCGGCCCTAAGACCTCGATCCAGTCACTGGCGTTTGTGTAGAGGTTGTCTATGGTGAGGGTCACGCCCTTGGGTTGGCCAGTGGTGCCCGATGTATAGAGGATTGATGATACGTCGTCCTTTGTTATCGAGGCACAGAGCTGTTCAAAGGCGCCAGGGTGTTGCCTGCTTAGTGCCTCACCGGTGCCGTAGACGTCGTTTATTGAAACCAGTCTCTGCGTAACGTCTGCCAGCTTCAGGGGCAGGGTTGCGGTTGCGTTGAACTCCTCAAGGCGTCTCTCCACCTCGTCGGAGTCGTTGAGTCCCAGGACAATGATATTGTTAAGTCTGGGCAGCTCCCTCCATATCTTGAACAGAGTGGGTAGCAAATCAGCTTCGGTGATGAGCACCTCGGAGTCCGAGTGGTTGAGTATGTACCGGGTCTGGTTAGGTGTGTTTGCCTGGTAGACCGGAACAAGCACCCCACGGCAGACATGTATGGCCATCACGCAAAAGGGCCACTCGATTCGGTTTCTTGCAAAGATGGCAACCTTTTTATCCGACCCTGTGCCGATGTTGCGCATGTAGAGGGCAACCTGCGTTGCACGTCCAAGAAACTCCCCCCACGTGATGCCTTGCCAGGTGCCGTCTGTACCCTCATACATAAACCTTATGGCCTGAGGATGCTTCGTGCCCGTTTCAAAAAGTATCTGCGCCTCTGTCATTTTTTTATACCTCCTTATGTAAAGGCAAGAAGGGGACTGTACCCTCCGTTCCCTCTACCCTTGACTCTGTAATGGTATCTTTTTTATATTTCATGGTAACTATACTTTTACGCATCCTGGATTCCTGGTCAAGCCAGGAATGACCCCTGTTCGAGCCAAGGGCAGGCACAATTGGAAAACGGCTGTAACTGTCATTCCTGCGAAAGCAGGAATCCATACCTTTTAATCGTGAAATAAAAACTACCCTGCTTTTTAAAGAGGATACCTGTAATGCTTAATCCTGAGTTTAATATAACAAAACTTTTGCTCATGTACTTATCAGTGTTTATATCCAGCTTTAATTATAGATGAAATAAATCCTTTTGTCCAACCTCTCAGAGAGTTCACACGGCGTTGTATTTTCTTATAGGATGTCTGCTATAATTAGGTCTAAACAAGCTCAACAGGGCTTGAGGCAAATACAAGATTATGCTCGAAAAAAGTGGATATACGCCAAAAATAAAAGATATAACCGTGTTTTCTGGCAAAACGGTTATAGTGAAAAAAAACATGTGAAGTAAAATTCACTGGAATCCATCTCTGATACTTGGTTATACTGTAGCTATCCTTTTATGGCAAGGATAATGTTGGGATTGTGAAAAGAGAGGTCATAGAGAGAATATGACAAACCAGGTTATCGGTGGATTGGGGTGAACGATATATGAGAAAGTGATGTCTTATAACCAATTGCACCTATTTATTGAGCATTTGATGAGAACCATAAACGCTCATGCGACAGATATTGGTATCAGCTATGTTCCTGAGGGTAAGTGGACGTATGATCTGCCGCGGAGGAGTATTACCTTGTCCGTTTCAGATGGTCAGGAAAATTACATAAGTCAACAGGGAAGAGAACTTATAAATAATCATCTTCTATATAGCAAGAATGCGGAGATGCAAAAGGTTATCGAAAAGATAACCCTTGTAGCTGGGACGGATTTTTCCGTAATTATCCAGGGAGAGACGGGCACCGGCAAGACCATGATAGCGCGTCTGTTGCACACGTTTAGCAAGCGTAGCTCGCACCCATTTGTCCACGTGGATATTAATGCGGTGCCGGAGTCCCTCATAGAGACGGAGCTTTTTGGCTATGAGAAGGGCTCGTTTACGGGGGCATACAAGCGAAAGAAGGGCTTCTTTGAAAGTGCTGACAGTGGCACCATCTTCCTTGACGACATACAAAATCTCTCCGGCAAGGTGCAGGGCAAGATACTGAGCGTGGTTGAAGAAAAGCGGTTCTACCCCGTAGGCACTGCCAAGGCCGTCCACGTGGACGTCCGTCTGGTAGTGGCCACCAACGTGGATATTACGGTGAGTCTGATGGACAGGACAATGCGCGATGACCTGTTTTACAGGCTTGGTGAGTTCTTCATCACCGTCCCGCCACTGAGAAACAGACAGGAAGACATACCTGCGCTGTTCAGTGGGTTTGTTGCCGACGCCAGTATCGAACTCAACCGCAATATTGTGGACATATCAGAGGACGTCTTTACCATCCTCAAACAACATCACTGGCCCGGCAATATCAGGGAACTCAAAAACGTCGCCAGACGAGCAACCCTGGTATGCACGACGGAGCGATTACTGCCCCGGCACATTGAGATGTTGAGTCAGAAGTCAGTGTCTGCCGTTGAAAGCTCACCTATTCCACCGCTTAAGGCCTCTACTGCCGAGGTGGTCAGACAGACCGAAAGCAAGGCCATCAAAGAGGCGCTCGCCTTTACCGGTGGAAACAAGAAAAAGGCTGCCGCCCTGCTAAAGATTGATTATAAGACGCTCATTACTAAAATAAAAGACTACGGCCTAAAGTAAAAACTACAGGCTGAAATCAGCCATTCAGAGTATCAAGCGAACATAGATATGACGTGTGTTTACATGGACTAAAAGACTTTTTTTCGGGCAATTTTGTATGAAACACAACTGCATGGATAATCGAAACGCTCTATATGGCAGGGTGCCCCACCCCTTTGCGGGTGGGTCCGAGGGAGGGGGCAAGCCGCCCTTGGCATATAGGCAGAGCCCTCCCTTCTTTTCTTATCTCAGGTCTTTCAGAAAAATTGTATCGTCCCTGTCCTGGCCTGTGGAGACGATGACAATTGGTACGTTGAGCCGCTCCTGAATCATCTTCAGATAAGCCCTGGCATTATCCGGTAGCCCCTGGAAATCCCTCACTCCGGCAGTACTACTCCAACCATCAAATTGCTCATACACCGGTTGACTCTGCTCCAGTATGGTCATCTCCTTTGGAAACTCCGTCAACACCTTGCCACCATACCGGTAACCAACACATACGCTGACCGAACTCAAACCATCAAGGACATCCAGCTTTGTGATAACAATCCCCGTAAGTCCATTAATCCTCACGGCGTGTCTTAGTACAACAAGGTCAAGCCACCCGCAGCGACGTGCCCTGCCCGTTGTAGCACCATATTCCCCACCGTGTTCGCGCAACATCTCACCCGTGGCATCCTCCAGCTCGGTGGGAAACGGTCCGCCACCAACGCGCGTCGTGTAGGCCTTGGCTACCCCCAAGACCTCGTCTATGACCTTTGGTCCTACACCCAAACCCGTCAACGCACCCCCGGCACACGCACTTGAAGACGTTACGCAATGATATGTTCCATGGTCTATGTCCAACATCGTACCCTGGGCGCCCTCAAACAGTATGTGCTTGCCCTGGGATATGTACCCGTTGATTGTAACATCAGTGTCATCCACAAAAGGCTCTATCTTATCCCTGAAGGACATGGTCGTATCATAGGCCTCATCAAGACTGACAGGCTTGCCACCGTAGAGCTTTTCGATAATCAGGTTCTTTTCGGTGAGATTGTACTGCAGCTTCTCACGCAACACATCGGGGTAGAACAGGTCAGAGACCCTAACACCGGTGCGGGCTGCCTTGTCTGTATAGGCCGGGCCAATGCCCCTTCCGGTGGTACCGATCTTTTTGTCGCCCTTGGCGGATTCCCTAAGCTGATCAAGTGCCACGTGATAGGGCATTATCAGGTGTGCGGCCTTACTGACCTTGAGGTTGCTCCCTACCGCTACACCACGCATCCTTAGCGCATCTATCTCTTCAACAAGGGCTGATAGCTCCACCACCAACCCATTGCCTATGATACACAGCTTCTCCTTGTGCAGTATCCCCGAGGGAAGCAGATGCAGGATAAACTTTTCATTGCCTATGACGACCGTGTGACCGGCATTATGCCCACCCTGGTATCTGGCAACGACGTCGGAGGTCTCCGTCAGGCAGTCAACAATCTTGCCCTTTCCCTCATCCCCCCACTGGGCACCAACAATCACGATATTTGGCATTAATTCTCCTCTCTTTGATCCCTATAATTGAGTTATATTGTAATCTTCTTGACGCTCAGGATGTTGGGCAGTCCCTTTATCTGATTCATCATCTCCGCCCCAATGTCACTGTCAACGCTGACAACCGATACGGCCCTGCCCCCCCTGGTCTCCCGACCAAAGTTCATACGGGCGATGTTTATACCCGCCTGTCCCAGCAGATTGCCGATGTTGCCTATGACGCCGGGCTTGTCGTTGTTGTTTATAAACAGCATGATCCCCTCGGGGATGATCTCTATGTAGAAGTTGTTGACCTTGACTATCCTTGGGTCCCTCTTGCTAAACAACGTCCCCGAAAGGACGTGCTCGGCACGATCTGTCTTTACCTTCAGCGACAGCATTGTGTTGTAATCGCCGGCATCCTCGCTCTTGGTCACTTTGACCTCAATCCCCCTGTCCTTTGCTATAACCGAGGCGTTGACGAAGTTCACGGTAGCCTCCAATATCGGCGACAAAAACCCCTTCATGGCTGCCAGGGTTACCGGGGCGTCGTTTATCTCTGCGGCCTCACCACAGAGCTCTATGTTTACCTCTTTCACCTCGTCCTCGACAAACTGACAGGCAAAACATCCCAGTTTTTCAGCCAAGTCTATGTATGGCTTGAGGGTGCTGACCTGGTCAGCCGGAATGGAGGGGAAGTTTACTGCATTGCGGATGGTGCCGTTGATCAGATAGTCGGCCACCTGTGCGGCTACGGCCAAAGCAACGTTCTCCTGTGCTTCAACGGTTGCCGCCCCAAGGTGCGGTGTGCATATCACCTCGTCCAGTTTGACCAGTGGGGAGTCCTCCGGAGGCTCCTTCTCAAAGACGTCGATTGCTGCGCCAGCCACCTTACCGCCCTTGATGGCATCATACAGGTCTTGCTCGTTGATGATCCCGCCACGGGCACAGTTGATTATCCGCACGCCGTCTTTCATCGTGGCAATGGAGTCCTTGTTTATCAGGTTCTTTGTTTCGGCGGTCAACGGGGTGTGGACCGTTATGATATCGGCGTTCTTAAACAACTCTTGGATGGAGACCTTCTTTATACCCATCTGCAGGGCAAGCTCCTCTTGCAGAAACGGGTCATATCCGATGACGTTCATTTCAAGTCCCTGGGCCTTCTTGGCCACCTGTGTACCGATATTACCCATACCGACAATACCTAGCGTCTTGTTATACAGCTCCACGCCCATGAACTTCTTTTTCTCCCACTTGCCATCCTTCATTGATGCAGTGGCCTGTGGCACCTTGCGCGCCAGCGATAACATCATGGCCATCGTATGTTCGGCCGTAGTAATGGTATTGCCCCCGGGGGTATTCATCACCACGATGCCCTTTCTTGTGGCAGCGGCCTTGTCCACGTTGTCAAGACCGGAACCGGCCCGACCTATCACCTTAAGCCTCGTCGTGGATTCTATCACATCGGCCGTCAGCTTAGTGGCACTGCGGATCACTATGCCGTCATAATCAGAAAGACAGGCAATCAGCTCATCCTTGGGCATCCCCACCTTGACGTCTGCCTCAAGACCGGCCTGCCTTAGTATCTCAACCCCTTCGGCTGAGATGTTGTCGCTAATAAGAACCCTCATTGGGTAAATACCTCCATAAACTTTTTTTCTGATACTATAAAATTATGGTAAATTTGCTCTCCATAACCCTCCCTGAAGGGAGAAGGCTTATTATAATAATATCTCCTCACAAGTGGCAACCCCTGTTTGACGACAGGGGAACCGGACATCCAGAAACCCTGGTAGCATCAACGTCGGTGGACATCTTAAAAAATATCCGGGGCCATACTTTTAGGATGGCTTTAACGTAATATCATAAGAGCCTCTTGCAAAACTCCTGAACTAGTCCTTTTTGTGCTATAATATAGCAAACTAAGATACCAAAATAAAATGAAAACATAATACTATCAGAGAGTATATCATGGTTAGTGGAAAATATAGTTACTATTTCTATGGACAAATATAGCCATATCACTAGTTTTTGTGTACAGGGACCATATGCACCTGTGGTCTAAACCGATTCAAGATATTTAAAGATGCATTATAATCTGCATCCGCTGTATAGCCACAACTTCTACACTTAAATAACTCACCATTTCGGTTAGCCCTGTGGACATCTCCACAGTCAAAACAAGTTTGACTTGTATAGGCTGGATTAACTTTGTGCAATTGGACGCCAACTACCTCACAATGTTGCTCTAACCTATTTAGAAAATAACTATAAACCCATCTTTGTAACTTATTGTTAAACTCTTTTCTTATTTTACCTTTTGTTCCATGTTTTACATTTTTTAAATCCTCAACTACCATCTCTTTTACATTATCTAATTTGATCTGCTTAATTTCCTTGTTTATGTATTCGTTTCTTTCTATTAATGCCCTGTTAAATCCTTTACTCTTTTGCAACTTGCGGCTAATATTTTCTATTTTGTTTTGCAATTCTCTTCCTATCACATTTCCATTAGATAAAACTGCAAGTTTCTTATATCCGCAATCCAGACCAACACTCTCCCCTTCACTTTTCTTTTCCTTCTCTGTCTTATCAAAAAACACGTCAAGGTACATTTTACCTTTACCGTCTATTCTTAGTCTTGCAGATTTTTTCATAGTCCATGTTTCAAATTTATTAAAATGATAATGTCTTTTGGAAGGTATCAAAATTACTATCTTTTTCCCTAACGATGATATTTTTATCCATATATCAAAGCTATTGGTACCTTTCTGTATTTCTATAAATCTGCTGTCTAATTCAATGGAGTTACCACTGAATACAGGTTTTGTTTTGTTTTTCTTTTTTCTTTGAGACTTTACTATTTGTAATGCCTGCTTACCAGCACATTGTTTTGCCCTTGCACTTAACCATGTTGCCTGATACAGAAAGTCTTTTGAAATAAAACAACCACTAAATACCTGCTTGTCCCATAGCAGGTTTATAAAAATATTGACTATCCTGGTATACTCAGATATAAACTCTCTTAATTTTATATCTTTATTTGAGTTGCCGTAGTTAAGGTTAATTGTTGATTTTCTTGTCATTTGTTAATTCCTTCTATCTTGATTGTTTGCTCTTATCAATCCTGTGTAAATTTGACAAGCGCCAAGTTTACCGTCTCTCATCCATTATAACTTATTCCAGGCATTTTTTGCACCCTCAACTTTATGTCTATATTATTGCACATATGGGCATAGTTGTACATAGATTGAGTTAAGTTTTAAAATACAACGAGGGTACTGTTCCCCGAATTAGAAGAAATACTTACCGCCCCACTAACAAAAAAAACGGTTCCTTTGCCGGAGATTTGTAAAATGACCGATAACAGAGCAGGAGGTGGAGTACTGCCCTGTCAGCCCTTAGGTTGCGAGTCTGTCTTTTTGCTCTGGGCGAAGATTGCCAGTTCCTTTATCTTATTGTTTGCCCCCCGTAATCGTCTGCTAAAGACCTGCGTGAGTTTCTTGAAGAGTTTTAGGGTCAGGATGTCGTCGTAGCCTTCCATGATGCGTCTGTCGAACTCCAGCAGCACAACGTCGTCATAGGCCTTTGCGCGTGCCGAACGTGGTGAGCCATCGAGGATGCCCATCTCACCGAAGCAACTGCCGCGTCGCAGACGAGCCAGCACCTCTTCTCGCTTGCGCTCAATCCCCTTGGTGATAGCAATGATCCCGTCTACGATGACGTAGAATCTGTCGGGTTTTTCGCCTTCGTCAAAGATGGTGTCGCCTTCCTTGTATTTTCTGCACTTGCATATCTTCAGCATCGACATGAGTTCATCGTCGGAGAGAAAGGAGAAGAAGTCCAGGTCCCTGATTTTTCTGACTGTCTTGGTGATGGCTATGGGGACGCTCCTGATTGCATCGTTAATGGCCTTTTCGACATCGTTCATCTGGAAGGGGTATTGCAAGACGGAGGTGACGCCCTCCCTGTACATCCGCTTTAGCTCTCTGACGTTTATGTCGCTGTCTATCATCAGTATGACCCGCAACGGGGACTCCTCGTGAGACTGCCTGAGTTTTTCAAGCAGTTCCTCGTCGTATTTCATTATAGTATTATAATCGGCCAACAACAGGTCTACCTTTTCGGTCCTGAGGTTGTTCAGCAGGCTGTTTACCTTTGAAACCCCAAGGACCTTTGCATAGCCCAAGTAGTTCAGTGAACCCTTGGCAAAATCCTGACTCCGTTGATCGGAGTTCAATATCATAATATTTAAGTTGTCTTTTTCCATTACTTTTCCCTAATTATAAAAATAAACCCATACCTATTTATTACTATACATTATTTCACGTAAATACAGCAAGAGAGTCTCTGTGTTTTTTTCTTCCTGACAAAATTTTTTACAGCAAGAGTTTTTTAATCCTCTTCTGCTTACCAGAAATTTTGACAACGGTGAAAAACTAATGTTAGATTAAACCACAATGGGTTTGATATCGCAAAAGCGAAAGGCAGCGGGAGCAAATTACACGACCAGGGAACTCTCCGTGCCCTGTGTACTGGCTGCTGTCAGGCACTCATGAGGGGGATAGCTTGAGCAGGGACTTTCGGGTGACGTTTCTCAACCCGCCTTTTCTGAGGCGCTTTTCGCGCAGCCAGCGCAGTCCTGCCGTTACCAAGAGCGCTACGCTGTACTATCCCATGTGGTTATCCTATGCCGCAGCCACTGTTGCCGGTGCGGGATTTGAGATAGACCTCATCGATGCCCCTGCCGACAACATCAACATCGACGCTGTTACGGACAGAGTGCGTGCATTTGGCCCTCGCCTGATAGTCGTTGACACCAGCACGCCAAGCATATACAACGACGCTGCCATGTGTGTCCCTCTCAAGAAGGCGCTACCCGATAGCTTCATCGTGATGGTTGGGACGCATGTATCCGCACTTGCACGAGAATCGCTAATGCTGGAGAGGGCCGTTGATGCCGTAGCCGTCGGCGAGTACGATTACACGTTGAGGGAGCTTGCCGTGGCGCTGCGGCAGGGAACGTCTCCGGTGGAGGTCAAGGGGCTTGTGCTGCGGGATGCCGGCCAGGATGGTGAACATGGTGGCGGTTTTACAGATACCGGAAGACGACCGTTGATAGACAACCTCGATGACCTGCCATTTGTCAGTCCCATGTATAGGCGGTTTCTTAATCATCGCAATTATTTTAATCCCAACGCCCTCTACCCCATGGTTACGATAACGACCAGCCGGGGATGCCCTTTTGAATGCATCTTTTGCCTGTATCCGCAGACAATGATGGGACACAGGGTCAGAACTCGCAGTATCGATAACGTTATTGCCGAGATGCGCTATATCGTTAAGTCCTTCCCGGAGGCAAGGGCAATATTTTTTGAAGACGACACTTTCACCGTAAATACCAACCGTTGCAGGATGCTCTCTGAGGCGATAATCAGGGAGGGCTTGCGGATATCCTGGAGCGCCAACGCACGCGCCGATCTCACCTACGACACGATGGCGGCAATGAAGGCCGCCGGATGCAGGGCGTTGTGTGTGGGGTTTGAAAGCGGCAGTCAACTGCTCCTTGATGGCATGAAAAAGCGGGTCAGCATCGAAATCATGCATCGCTTTATGCGTGATGCACGCAGGGCCGGGATACTGGTCCACGGATGCTTCATGGTAGGGCTGCCCGCAGAGACCACCGCTACGATGCAGGAGACCTTGGCCCTTGCTAAGTCGCTAAACCCCGACACCGTGCAGTTTTATCCCGTGATGGTCTACCCGGCAACCGTGGCGTACAACTGGTACAAGCAGGAGGGATTGTTGCAAAATCAGGACTTCTCTGCGTGGTTGACCCCCTCGGGGTTACACAACACAGTTATCAGGACACACGCACTGTCCTCGGAACAGCTTGTCCGCTTCTGTGATTATGCCAGGAGGCAGTTCTACCTGCGCCCTAGTTATATTGCCTACAAGCTGTGGCAGTCTCTGGGGAGCGTTCATGAGTTCAGGAGAAATCTCAAGTCCGCAAAGACGTTCATACGACACCTTCTGAGGGGCTCCGATGTTTAAATGAAGTGCCTCAGACAAGAAAGATGAGAGGGAACAGGCAAAGGACAGGCAGGAGCAAGTTCCTGCCGTACCCTTATTGTCCCCCCCA
Organism: Candidatus Magnetobacterium casense; assembly: GCF_000714715.1. Taxonomy (GTDB): domain Bacteria; phylum Nitrospirota; class Thermodesulfovibrionia; order Thermodesulfovibrionales; family Magnetobacteriaceae; genus Magnetobacterium; species Magnetobacterium casense. The sequence continues at coordinate 44,465 of NZ_JMFO01000007.1, read as the reverse complement.
CTTTAGTGTGCCACCTGGTTATTCGTCGGATTGCTGAGTGTTGTTAGCAACAGGCCTGATGGGTCTTGTCTTTGGTGGTTCGGTTTTTTTGCTTTCCTGGGGCTTTTTTACAGGTTCCACTTTGCGAGGAGATGGTGTGGTGGTTATTCCCTGGAGGGTTTTTTTGGCTGTTTCGGCCTCCGTACTCTTTGGGAATTCCTCTATCAGTTGTTGCAAAATAACCTTGGCAGTTCTTGGGTCCTTTATTTCAATAAAGGCCTGTGCCTGTTTCAACTTTGCAGCAGGGATTTTACTGTTACCCGGATATTTTTTTACAACTACATCGTAGCTTAGTATGGCATCCTCATAGCTACCTTCTCTGTAGTAGGTTTCGGCAATCCAGAAGTGACTGTTGCCGGCAAGGGGGTTTGCCGGATTGTCTTTGATCAAGCGAGTAAGCTTGTCTCTGGCCTCTTTGAATTTGCCATCCTGGAAGTCCTTGATGGCTGCATCATAGAGGGTCTTGACGTTACCATTTTCCGGTTGTGCCTGTGGTGTAGGAGGCGGAGGCGTGGGTTGAGGCAATTCACGGTTCGTTTCGCGTCCGGGAGGGATTACGGTCATACCCTTCTGCTGCAATGTGGCATCTATTCTGCCCATTTTCAGTTGCAGCTCTTTTATTTCATTTTCAATGTTCTCAATCTGAGCCTTAATAACGTCCCTGTCTGTTTTACCCTCACCAAACATCTTGTCTACGTAGTACTTTCGCTCCTCGTAACGACCCTGTAACTGCTGCATCTCTTTGTTTAAATGCTCAAACCTGGAGTTCAGATTCTCCTGGCTTTCACGTATAGCGTCAGAGACGTCGGGCTTTGCGGGCTTTTGTTGCTGTTGTTGTTTTTGAGCCTCTACAGCAGCCAAACGCTTCTTTACCTCCTGTAGTTCGTCTTTTTGGGTATACTGAGCGCTACGCAACACATTGAGTTCATTTCTTATTTGGCTGTGATCGTCTGTTGATGCACAACCACTAGCGATAACTGACACCACTGCCAGCGTGCATAGTTGTATCAATGGTCCTGGCTTATAACGCACTTAAACGCCTCCTGCCTGCAGTTACCTGCTGATTACAAAAGAAGCCCTTCTGTTCTTAGACCAACAGGTCTCATTGTGTTCAGGGCATAGGGGTTTTTCCTTACCAAAAGTCACCGTTTCCATTCTCGTTGCCGGAACTCCTGAAGATACCAGAAAGGCCTTTGTAGCCTGTGCCCTCTGGTCTCCCAGTGCAAGGTTGTACTCGCTGGTACCTCTTTCGTCGCAATGCCCCTCGATGAGGATACTCGCCGACTTATTGGCCAACATCCAATCTGATATCTTGCGCAGTATTGGCTTGGCCTCATCCAGGATGTCATATCTGTTGTAAGCAAAGTTTACGTTTTTAAAGACATTCTGCATTGCCGCCCTAATTTCCTCTTCCGTCAGTCCTCTGTCCTTGATCGAATCTTTGTCAATCGATGTTGTATCGCGTCCGTCCTTTGAACTATCCTTAGAGCTGACATCCTTATCCCTGCTGGTACTGTCCTTAGGTGGTGGTGGTGGTTGATCAGGGACTACAACCTCCTTTTGTGCGCAGCTCACTATAAAGAGCACTGCAAAAATCAAAACCGCCAAACGTTTCATTCAAAAACCTCCGTTAATTGTGTGACCATGAAGGGCCAAGGGCCCTTATATTTTTTGGTGATATCCTGTGTTGTCCTTCTCCGTTTACACTCATTGCATAGACGCCCTTTGCACCGTCACGGTCCGAGGTAAACACTATGTATCTGCCATCGGGTGAAAACGCCGGCTCTTCATTGTTACCTGCACTTGTGAGGACCGTCAGACCAGAGCCATCGGGTTTTACCGTGGCTATTTGAAACCTGCCCCCTGCCGTCATACAGAAGGTGATCAGATCGCCTGCCGGTGACCAATCAGGGGCCGTGTTGTAGTTGCCTTCAAAGGTGAGTCTGCGGGAATCGCTGCCATCGGAGTTCATGATGTACAACTGTGGGGAGCCGCTCCTGTTTGAGACATAGACTATCTGTCTGCCATCGGGCGAGGAGGCCGGTGAGACCTCTATCGTATCGGCATATGTCAGCGGGTTCAGCACCTTGGAGTTGAGCTGTAGCATGTAGATGTCCGGGGACCCCTTACTGGAGGAAGACAGCAGTAAAGCCTTGCCATCAGGGGTAAAGTCCCCAACAAGGTCGGTTGCCTTAGAGGAGAATATCTCCGTTTCGGAAGCCGTGTCAAAGTTCAACAGATTAATAGTCCACTTCCCTTTCTTCATGGCGGAGTATGTCAACCTCTTGCCATCGGGTGACCAGCGTGGTCTGGCGATGAGACTGCTTTTTTTGACGATTTTCTTTATGCGTTGTCCGTCAAAGTCCATGAGGTATATAGACCTGCCCTCACCACTGTCGTAACCAACAAATGCGATCCTGGTACTGAATATCCCCTTTTGACCCGTGATTGCCTCATAGATGTCATCGGCTATTTTGTGTGCCAGGGGGCGCAGGAGGTCCTTTCTGGTTGAGTAGTTCTTTTTTAGTATATTCCTTGCCTCAACGACGTCGTACACCGACACCGTTACACTGAGGGAGGAGTCAGCGGTTCCCTCAAAGACGCCCTTTACCACGGCTTCCACGCCAAGCGGTCTCCAGTTATCCGGATTAAATGGCGTATCCGACGTCTCAATAAAGGCATTTTTATCAACAAACGAAAAGAGATTTGTAAACTGCAGGTCGGACTTTATTATATCCGACACCCCGGTTCCCTCCGCAATGCCGGTAAAGTCCTGTACGGCAATGGGGAGCTTCCGTCCCCCGGGGGAAGTTACATCAATGTAGACCCTGCCCTGGGCCACGCTGCCTGCACACAGCACCAGCAGCAATACGAGCAGTTGTAATGTGTTTATTAAGCTTGACTTCTTCATGGGTAAAACCTTATGGCGACCTCCATGTTTTCCACCGGCGGAACCGGCAACGGAACCGCCTTGTTCACTGCGCTGAGGCAGGAGCGGTCGTAGAAGGTATTGCCGGAGGATTTATCGAGTTTTACATGTTCAACCTTGCCGTCCTTTGTGATGCTAAAAAAGACGATTGCTTCCAGGCCCTTTTTTGAAGAATCCGGAAATATCCACTGCTTCCTGATCAGAGTTCCAACCAGGCCAATATATTGAGCCAATATATCGTTGCTTTCAACCCCGTTGGGTGAATCATACAGAGAGGGACTGCTACCCGGACGCTGTGTTGCCGCCTGAGTACTGTTGGAGCTGCTATCGGCCTTGAGACTTATCATAGACCGCAGCTTGCTCTGCTGTTGCAGCTTTTTTTTGGCTTTTAGTGCCGCTATGGTATCTTCGACATTTACCGTAGGTTCTTGGGGCTTTGGTTCTGGCGTTGCCTTGTCTTCCTTTTTGGGCTCTGCAACAGGCTTAACCGGTTCCTTTTTGGCAATTGGTACCTCCTTGGGGATGGGCACGGTTTTTTCTTCTTTTTTTACCGGGGGGTCCTTTTTGGCTACAGGTTGCTGCACCTCCGGTTTTTCCACGCGAGGCTTTGTTACAGGCGGTTGTAGTTCCGGCGCTTTTTTCACCGGAGGTTGGGATGCCTTAGCCCCGGCGCCATCACCCACAGAGACAAGGCTTACTTTATACGCAGGGGGGATCAGCATCGGGGATTGCTTTTTCACCGTATAGGCCAGCAGCGTAAACACCACCGCATGGAGTATAAATGACAGCGCCGTGTTTGTCATAATATTAGGTTGTCTGTTGATATTGAGCTGTCTGGTTATAACCGGTCGCCTGCTGATATTTTGCTGTCTGTTTATATTTGGTTGTCTGTTCATTTTTTCGATTGTACCGGTTCGGTAACCATGCCGAGTTTTTCAATTCCTGCGGTCTTTATCTCTGCCATTAGTTCGGCAACCTTACCGTAGGGGACGTCTTTATCGGCCTCAAGGTATACATCGGGGTTACGTGCACTGATGGCCTTGAGTTTCTGCACCAATTGTTGCATGGTAAACTGCTCTTTGTTGAGATAGATATCGCCGGTCTTTTTTATGGTAATGGTAAACCTGTCCTGACTGGGCATAGACGTACCCTTTGTCTTTGGCAGGTCTACATCGAGTCCCTGTTTCATCATCGGAGCGGTTACCATAAAGATCACCAGCAACACCAGCATAACGTCCACCAGGGGGGTGACGTTAATCTCGGCAAGGACACGTCTATCTCTTTCTATCTTCATCCATCATCCCATGAAAGAAGGCAACGAGGTCTTCGGCGAAATCATCCATCTCTATCGTGAGCGTCCGCACAACGCTCAGGAAGAAGTTGTATCCCATAACGGCAGGTATGGCTGCTGCGAGCCCCGCGGCTGTTGCGATGAGCGCCTCCGCTATGCCCGGAGCCACCACCGCCAGCGATGCTGACCCCGCCGAACCAATCCCCATGAAGGAGTTCATTATCCCCCATACCGTGCCAAACAACCCTATGAACGGAGTTGTGGAGCCGGTGGTTGCCAGAAAGGCCAAATACTTTTCGAGCTTGGCACTTTCAATGGAGCCGTACCTGCGTACTGCCCGTCGTAATCCGTCTACGCCCTCGATGTCCCTGTCCTCATAGACAGACCTATAGATGTTGGCCACCGGACTAAGAGTGCATGCCCTGGCCACCTTATTAAGCCCAGATGCCTCTTTGCCGGCCTTGAAGTACCTCAGAAACGAAAGGGTCTCTCCCTTGGCCTTGGAGAAGTGCCTCCACTTGGTCAGGATGATACCCCATGATATGCCTGAAAACAGCAGCAGTGTCACCAATACTAGCTTTACGACAACCCCTGCCTGGAGCACTAAACTAAACGCTGTTTGATCCATAATTGTTATACCTTCTACTAAGAGGTATTTTAGTACAACGTTACTTAAAAGTCAACCGTGGTTTTTTCCCGCACGCAGTCTGTCAAAAAAGCCTCAAGGCCATCAGCCTGTGGCATATTTTCAAGTATACGGCCAATATATCCCCTCTCTAACAGCAGCCTGTGTGAGGTGCTGAAGTTGAGATCGAATATCCATGACAACTGCAGCAGCTTGTAGTCATTCAGCGTGGAGACGTCCTTGAGGGCCACCATTTGCCGGTTGTAAATACACCTCAATACGGCATCACTACAGGCGCCAACCAGGGGCAGTCCAAGTGCCGCTGCCGAGGGGCGGTCGGCCTCAGCGGTATCGAAGTACTCGACAAACACCCGCCAGATGTCAAGTTTATCGGCGTCACGGATGAGTTTCAGGTACGTCACGGTCTCAGCGTCAAGTTCGGGGGGAATCTTGTAGGCGTTGTGATACTTGACGGACTGTGTGAGGATGGCATACTCTTTGTCGTTCATCTGCGCAAGCGGGCCTTCCTTAATGAGGGTTTCCATGCCCAGGGTACCGTGGTTGACGGAGATGCTGTCCCTGAAGGTCTTGTACCGGGCGTACTGGGGGAATCTGCCCACGTCATGCAGCAGCCCCACGGCCTCGGCAAGCACGACGTCCCCTTCGCCGTCGAGGTGCTGCCGTGCTATCAGCGCCATGTTTTCCCAAACGCTGAAGGAGTGCCTCTCCTTCAATGCAATGTTCAACTGGTCCTCTCTTTCTGCACTATGGAAGGATTGGCAAAAGTCCTTAAACCAGCTCTTAAGTGAAACAAAGTCTTCTCTGTTCATCTTACATATGTCTGTTGACTACTCATCCTTAATCGATATCGTAAATTGTTTCTTCCTGTAAAAAATCCTGTGATGATATTTTGCCCATAATTATAGCAAAGAGAAAGAAAGGGGCGGCTACGCCCCAACTTAACCAACCACCCCTTTACGGGGTCAAGGGGGCCGTGCTCCCTTGCGGGTGGGTCTGAGGGAGGGCAGATCCCTCCATTCTTGCGTTTGTCTTTATTTTCTCCCCTGGAATGACTCTATCAGCCTCTGCCTGGTGCTGACGAGGCTGCCGCTGATCCTGAAGCCGGCAGCGTTTCTGTGACCTCCTCCACCGAACTCCTGGGCCATGACCGAAACATCGATATCGCCACGAGAGCGCAGACTCACCTTCCACTTATCGGGGCCTACTTCTTTGAACAACGCCGACACCGAAATACTCTCGATCATTAGCGGGAAATTGACAAAGTTATCCGAGTCCTCCGATTTCGCACCTGTCTGCCTGAGCATGGCCTCCGTGATGAACGTCATCGCCAGCTTATTGTGTATCTCCACGGAGTTAAGCACGTCCTTGAGAAGCAGGAACCTCGCCGCACTCCAGGTGTTGTATATATAATTGGCCACACTGGAAGGGTTGACGCCGGCATTGACTAACTCCGCAGCCACCAGAAGGGTCTCCGCCGTCGTGTTGGAAAACCTGAAGGTACCCGTATCAATGCACAGGGCCGTATAGACATTGGTGGCAATATCGGTGGTTATCGTGACCCCCAGGGCCTTTAACAGGAAATATACCATAAGGCCCGTGGCCGGATAATCGGGCTTGACCCACCTGATATCCCCAAAGTCCGTTTCGGTCAGGTGGTGGTCTATTACGATTGCCTTTTTAAACCTCACCTCCGGCAACCCTGCCCGCTGCGGTGAGTTACAATCAACCACAATGAGCGTTGCCTTAGTGGTATCCGGCCGGCTGATAACGCTTATATCCTTGAAGTCCTCCACTGCCGACAGGTATCCAAACATCTGCGGGATGACATCCTTTGAGTAAACCGTCGCCTGCTTGCCCATCGCCCTAAGCCCCATAGCCAGCGCCAGCGCAGAGCCTATCGCATCGCCATCCGGAAAGACGTGAACCGCTATGCGGAAGTCATCCGCCTCCTGCAGGTGCGAAATAAGCTCATCGGGGCACCTTGGCGTCATTGCTTCCGGAGTCCGGCCCCCCTCTTGCAAACTTGCCGACATTAACCTTCTTCCTCCTTTATCTGCCTTAAAATGCCATCTATCTTGCTTCCATACTCTATGGAGCGGTCACCTAAGAACTCCAACGCCGGTACACGCCTCAAGTCCACGCTCATAGCCAACTCGTGACGGATAAACCCCGTTGCACGACGCAGTACCTTCAGCGTATGCTCAAGCTGATCGCTGTTAAGCACGCTGATATAGACACGCGCCACCTTCAGGTCATCGGTCAGTTCCACATCCGTCACCGTGACAAAACCTATCCTGGGGTCCTTCACCCTGGTCAGGATAATATCGGATACCTCACGTCTGAGCAGATCACCCACCCGCTGACTTCGTCTGTATGGCAACATAATATCTCCCTCCTGCTAACTGTCAACTGACCTCAACGGTACAATTGAGTATTTCGATAAGTGGTTCCTTTTCAATCATGTCTCTGACGTTTTGCATCGTGCTATAGAGGTGCCGTCCGTCGTTTGAGACACACACCACCCACAGCGTAGTGCGCTGCCAGAGGTCGTTTGCGTTCTCGGCAACGGAGACATTAAACCGCTTTCTCAGTCTGTCCTTGAGCGATTTGATTATAAACCTCTTACCCTTGAGCGAGTCCGATTCGGGTATATAGAGGTCAAACGTCAACGTTCCTAAAAACACACACACACCTTCAAGCCACCACGTTAAGAGTGCCGTAGAAAAAACGCCTTTTAAACTAAAGAATCAGAGTTTGGTTGCTATTTTTTCGATCTTGTAGTTTTCCAGCGTATCGCCAACTTTGATGTCGTTAAAGTTTTCAACGAGTATACCACACTCATAGCCCTTCTGTGCCTCCTTGACGTCATCCTTAAACCTCTTGAGCGTGCCGATTTTTCCCTCATATATTACGATATTGTCACGGATCACCCTGATCCCCTCACTGGAACGCTGTATGACTCCCTCGATCACCTGACATCCAGCCACGGTGCCGATTTTCGATATAACGAAGGTCTGCTTCACCTCGGCTGTCCCCAGGATGGTTTCCTTGAGGGTTGGCTCCAGGAGTCCTTCGAGGGCCTTTTTCACGTCCTCTATGGCGTCATATATTACGTTGTAGAATCTGATGTCAACGCCTTCCCTTTCGGCCAACTTGGCGGCCTTTACATCAGCCCTGACGTTAAAGCCGATTATTATGGCCGTAGAGGCGGCTGCCAACATCACGTCGGACTCGTTGATGCCCCCCATGGAGGTATGTATGACCTTGACCTTGACCTCGGCGTGCTTGATCCCCTCAAGGGAGGACTTTATGGCCTCGGCAGAACCCTGAACGTCAGCCTTTATGATGATGTTGAGTTCCTTTATCTGTTGTTCTTTTATGCGTGCATAGAGTTCATCGAGGCTGAGTTTTTTTGCCGGGACTGCCTGTGCCAGTTGGGTCTTTTGCCTGCGCAACATGGAAATCTGTCTGGCCTTCTTTTCATCCTCAACGACCATAAATATTTCTCCCGGCATCGGCACTTCGGAGAATCCAATCACTTCCACAGGGGTCGAGGGCGTTGCCTCAACAATTTTTGCACCCACGTCGTCAATGAGGGCACGTACTCGACCAAAACTCATACCCGTGACAAAAACATCCCCCACGCGCAGGGTTCCGGACTGGATCAGCACGGTGGCTATGGCGCCACGCCCTTTATCAAGCCTTGATTCAATGATTATCCCCTTTGAGTACCTGTCGGGATTGGCCTTGAGCTCCATCATTTCAGCCTGTAGGATGATCATCTCAAGCAGGTCTCCGATGCCGATACGCTTCTTTGCCGAAACCTCCACAAAGATGTTCTTCCCACCCCAGTCCTCGGGCACCACCCCATGCTCTGCCAACTCCTGCTTGACCCTGTTGATGTCGGCATTGGGTTTGTCTATCTTGTTGATGGCCACAACGATGGCCACCGCAGCGGCCTTGGCATGGTCAATGGCCTCAATCGTCTGGGGCATGACGCCGTCATCGGCGGCAACCACCAGGACGACGATGTCCGTGACCTTGGCCCCACGCGCCCTCATTGCGGTGAATGCCTCATGACCGGGCGTATCCAGAAACACTATTTCCTTGCCCCTGAGAGTCACCTTATATGCCCCGATGTGTTGTGTAATTCCCCCGGCCTCAGTTTCGGTCACCTTTGTTTCCCTTATGGCGTCCAGGAGGGACGTCTTGCCGTGGTCAACGTGTCCCATGATCGTGACAACCGGGGGCCTTAGCCTAAGGTCACCTGGCTGCTCCTGCGTTACGACCGTCTCTATATCCTCCACCTGCATCGGTTCAACCTTGACACCAAAAGCATCCGACACCAGAATGGCAGCATCGAGGTCGATTGGCTGATTGATTGTGGTCATGATACCAAGCTCCATGAACTTTTTTATGACCTCGGCCACCTTTTGACCGATTGTCTTTGCAAACTCACTGACCGTTGTGCCTTCCTGTATCTTTATTATTTTCTTCCTGGGTGCCGTAATAGCCTGTTGTTGTGGTTGCTGGTGCCTGTGGTGAGAGAACTTACCCATAGGACGCATCTTCTGCCCCTTCTTGCCTGCCGAGGCGTCAAAGACCTTCTTCTGCTCCACCTTCCTGATAGACTGAAAGGCTCGTTGCATACCGACCTTGGGTTTTATTTTTTCAACCTTTTCGAGGTCTACCTTCTTTTTAAATCTGTCCAGTATCTCTATGTCTTCTTCCAATTCCGTTACCGCAGTTGCCGGTTTTTTCTCTGCCGTCTCTTTTACCGGAACCTCTTTGGCGGGAGTCTCTTTGCCGTGAACCTCTTTTGCTTGAGTTTCTTTGGCGTGAGCTTCTTTAGCGGGTTTTTTTTCTTCCGAAACATGCGGGCGTTTCTTTTCGTCCTTTTTGAGCGGAGCGGGTCTTTTGTCGTGTGCTGCCCTGTTTGCCCTGCGTTTCAACTCTTCTTTTATCTTATCTACGTGCTCAGGCAAGACCCCGGAAGAGTGAGTCTTACCCTCAATTCCTAATTTTCTCAAAACACTGAGCACCTCTTTATTGCTAACACCAAGGTTCTTTGCAAGATCATATATCCTTATTTCTGCCATTTAATCCCAACCTCCCTTTTCATTATCTCCTTAAGTGCCACCAAGTCCTCAAGGTCCTTGTTGTTGACAACTTTTTTTATCTTCTTGCCATTGAGGCACTTCTCTATGCAGGTCAGGTCAGGACAAATATAGTACCCCCTCCCGCCTTTTTTCTGTTTCCGGTCAAAGACCAAGCTATTGTCGTTGATGACCATCCGAAGCAGTGCGGGTTTGTCACGCCTTTGCCGGCAGCATATGCACATTCGCTCTGGTGTCGTTTTTGCGTCACGCTTTGTTTGTATCTCTGCCACTTGTATCATTGCTTATAGTAATGTTATCATAATCATAGTGGTTTATGCAATAAAGTGCTTTTAATAAATATCGGGAGACGTTTTCAGGATTGGTGACAGCATGTTTAAAGACAACAGGATAGCAACAGAGAAAAAATCCGTAAAGATAATGATCGATATGTATTGCAAGAAGCACCACCCCGAGGTGTATGGTTCATGCAGTCAGTGCAGTGAGCTGTTGAACTACTCGTGGATGCGTCTTGACAAGTGTGTATATCAAAACGACAAACCGACGTGTTCAAAGTGCCCCATACACTGCTACAAGCCCGCCATGCGGGAGAAAATAAAGGCCGTAATGCGATACTCGGGCAAGTGGATGATCCTCAGAACTCCGATCCTGGCTCTACTCCACAGCCTATACGGATTAAAGCGGACAAAAAACATCGACAAGGAAACACTAAAGCAAATGAGCAAGAAATCAAAAGAGCAAGTTAAGACAGGAGGTTGAAAAATGAAGCGTAAAACCCGCAATACAATAATTGGTATTGGCAGCGTACTGGATATTTACCCCTCTTCCCACAATTACAGGAGATATTGTCAACCGTCTCAAAAAGAAACCGTTGCTGACCGTATCCGGAGATATTGGGAAAAGGTTGGAAACAACATTACATATGCCATCAACATGACTTGTGATGACACAAATGGCACGGAAGAATAAACAAGATGATTCTTTAACGACACTGTCTCCTAATCCATCTGAAAAGATTAAAGGTAAAGTGCTTACTGCTTCGGCGCTCTCCTTTTCGTCAGGTCCCGTACCTCATCCTGATATACTCAAAGGATATGGTGAGCTGTCTTCCGGCTTTCCTGAAAGAATATTAAAAATGGCAGAAGAAGAAGCCAAACATACGCGCGAAGTGTAACGTGAGAAATTACGGATAGATGAGAAATTTTTAGATTATGATGTGGCAGAACGAAAGCGTGGACAACTTTATGGTTTAATAATTGGTTTATCAGCTTTAGCATCGGCAATAACTTGTACTGCATTAGGACATCCAGTCGTAGGTGGAATAATTGGTGGAACTACTGTTGTTGGTCTTGTTACAGTATTTGTAGTTGGCGGATATAAAAAAAAAATAAGAAAGAAGAACCCAAAATAGAACCTAAAATAAGCACACGATTACAAATACAAAAAAGCAAGGACGTGTCATTACGAGACAGCCAGGACATATCAATAGTGTAACGTTTCTGTGTACAGTTTTGCCAATGGCGATGGTTTGCTCAAGGCTCTAGTACAACTGGCAATATAGGAGAGGTTTAATTTGGCCATATTTTACACTCCCCATTGCTAGGTCATAAGTGCTTTGTTGTGCAGAGAGGGGTGTTATCTATTCCAAATGGGGTCAGCGAGGGGCGGGCCGCCTCCGGCTAAGTTTCCCCGTCATAAAAGGAGGCTGTTCCCTTGCAGGGGGACTAAAGTGGGGCGAAGGGAGGGTACTCCTGCCACAAAACGCCCCTTTTTTTGGTCAAATGTTTTAGCCTTGGATAAAGAGGTGTATCCTTATTAAGAGGTCAGGATTTTTAGTGCCCTTAACCTGCTTGGATGCTTGAGCTTGCGCAGGGCCTTTGCCTCGATCTGCCTGACACGCTCTCGTGTAATGGAAAGATGACGGCCAACCTCTTCCAAGGTGTGGTCTCTGTCAACGCCGATACCAAATCTCATCCTGATGACCTTTTCCTCTTTGGCCGACAGGGTTCTGAGCACCTTCTGGACGTACTCGGAGGCCTCGCTCTTTTCGGCATCCGTAAACGGCGAGGGGCTGTTCTTGTCACCGATAAAGTCTTCCAGTTCCGTGTCCTCATCCCCCACGGGGGTTTGTAGCGCAATGGGGTCCTGTATGGCCCTAAAGACCTCCTCCACCTTCCGTACTGCAACATCAAGGCGCTGGGCTATCTCTTCATTGGTAGGCTCTCTGCCCAGTTGCTGGGTGATTTCACGGGAAACCTTCGTCACTCGATTGTAGAACTCCATCATATGCACGGGCACTCGTATAGTCTTTGTCTGGTCTATGAGGGCGCGGGTTATGGCCTGCCTGATCCACCACGTGGCATAGGTGCTGAACTTGAACCCTTTTTCGTACTTGAACTTATCCACCGCCTTCATCAGACCGATATTGCCCTCCTGGATGAGATCAAGAAGCGGCAGACCTCGACCTACGTAGTTTTTTGCAATGTTGACAACAAGACGGAGGTTTCTCGTTATCAGCTCATCCTTTGCCTTGACGACCAGCTCTTTTGCCTTTGCCACTCGCTCCCAGTGCTTCTTGAGGTCTTCAACCTTGATGCCTAACTCTGACTCTATGTTCTTGTGCTCAGAGATAGCCTCTCGTAAAATGTTGCCCGTGTTCTTTGTGGCCGTTGAGGCAAACTGCTTGAGGTTTATGATGCGCTTAACATCCCTTATCGTCCCATACTTGGCAATCTTCGTATCTATGCTCCTGACGGTGTCGATCAACTCCTCAATACGTTCCAAGGTTAGCTTTAATGCCTCCTCAACCTTTTCCTCCTCAACAAGGGTGTCATCGCTGAGGTCAAGACCGGCCAGTAATCTCTTAAAAAGCGGTAGAGATACCACGATATCCTTTATTATTTCCCTGCCGTCCTCAAGGGTCTTTGCAAGCTCTGTCTCCTCGTCCTTGCTCAGTATAGAGATATCCCCCATCGAATGGAAGTAGGCCTGAACGAGGTCTTCCGTCTTTTCATAGCCCTCGACATCCTCTTCGGTTTCGAGGATGGCAGCAGCCCTCTCTTGATCAACTACCTTGACGCCCATGTCCTGCAGGAGGTCCATCAGGTCTTCTATCTCATCAGGTGAAAAGAACTCCGAGGGCAAGGCATCATTAATCTCATCATAGGTAAGCGTGCCTCGTTTCTTGCCTATATTGATTATCTCTTCAAAAATATCCCTTTCTTTCATCTTGTGTCTCCCGTATCTCCCAACTTGCTTAACATTCATCTACACCGACGTACAAAAAAATGTCTCCTAATCTTTATTATAATAAGCACAACTTATCATGGTAGCATTGATAGCAATTTTTTTGCAAGTCGTTTTTCCGTGGGGTGCATAAATTTTTCGTGGAGCCGCCCCTTTCTTTTTTTTCCGGCTTGAAATTCATCAAGGAACTGTTGTAGTATTAAATTAAGCAGAGTCATCTTTTATATATAAAAAAAATAAGGAGTGTCAGCTATGGTAGTTGGTAAGCCGTTATTTACCGAAGAGCAGATAAGGATCAGGGTACACGAGCTGGGCAAGGCAATAAACCACGATTACAAGGGTAAGAGCTTTTTGGCCGTAGGGATACTCAAGGGAGCCTGCGTATTTTTTGCCGACCTGATACGACAGTTGAATGGTCCTCTGGCAATGGACTTCATAATTACCTCCAGCTACGTAGATACACAGACAACGGGTAAGGTGGTCGTCCACTACGATATCCGGCAGCCCATAGCGGGTCAGAACATCCTCCTGGTGGAGGACATTATAGACACCGGCATCACGCTGAATTACCTCAGAGAGAGGTTGTTGCAGATGGAACCTGACTCGCTTAAGATATGCGCATTTCTTGATAAGAAGTCACGCAGGATCGTTGATGTTCCCGTTGATTACGTGGGCTTTGAGATACCCGATGAGTTTGTCATAGGCTACGGCGTAGACTATAACGACCAGTTCAGAAACCTTCCCTACATATCTACGCTCAAGAAGGCAACCTGAAAGAAAACCTAAATCCAAAAATACACAGAGAGAGGCGACATGTACGAGCTAATGATCGAGGCGACCTTTTCGGCCGCTCATCAGTTGAGGGGTTACAAGGGTAAGTGTGAGAACCTGCACGGGCACAACTTTAAGGTCCAGGTACATGTGCAGGCCGATGACCTTAACGATATAGACATAGCAATGGACTTCCATGAGATCAAGCGGTACGCAAAGGAGGTTGTCGAGCAACTGGACCACGCATACCTCAATGACGTCTTCCCGTTTACGGAGATAAACCCGTCTTCTGAAAACATTGCCAAGTGGATTTACGATTCGCTCAAAAAGAAACTGCCCGGGGACGACGTGCGACTTGCCGCGGTAACGGTGTGGGAGTCCGAAACGGCATCGGCTACTTATTATGAAGACTGAGATAGCAGAGAAGGTAATAGGGTATATATCGTCGTTAAATGGCCTCAGGGGGGAGGTGTTTTGCGTCAGCTCGCGCAACATCAGTGCCGAGGCAAAGGATGGTCAGGTGGAGGCATTGCAGCGTGCAGATGTGGCAGGATTTTCGGTGCGCGTACTCAACGGCCTCAGACAGGGCTTGTGTTACTCAAACGACTTCCACATGTGGAGGGAGGTCACAGACAAGGCACTTGAAATATCAAAGTGGACAGAGCCGGACCCCTTTACGGATTATCCCCCAGGGGGTGCCTCATACCGGCAGGTGGATATCTATGACCAGGACGTGGCAGGGGCCAGTGAGGCATACGTCATAGAGACGGCAATGGAAGTGGAACGGGCGGCACTGGCCTTTGACCCGCGCATCAGGAAGGTCAGGAAGGCGGTGGCCGGCTTTTCGGTCAGCGAGGTGTTGATTGCCAACACGCAGGGGTTGCGGGGCAGTTACACAGGCACCTCATTTAGTGCCTCGGCAACCGTCCTGGCCGAAGGAGAGGGGCAGAGTCAGATGGGTTGGGGGTTTGAAGTGGACAGGTACCTCCGTGCCGTATCGGCTCAACGCGTTGGTACCAGTGCCGCTGACAGGGCAGTCAAGCTCCTTGGGGCAAGGGGCATTGCCGCGGTGAAATCCCCCGTCATACTGGAGAGTTCCATCGCTGCGGAGTTCCTGGAGATCGTTACCTCATCGCTGTCCTCGGACAACGTGCAGAAGGGCAAGTCCCTGCTTGCCTCAAAGGTGGGGCAGCAGATAGCCTCATCCGCCATCCACATCGTTGACAACGCCATGTTGCCAGGCAAAACGGGCACCAGACCCTTCGATGCCGAGGGCGTCCCCTCCCAGCGCAACGACCTCGTAAGCAACGGCGTCCTAAACGGCTTTTTGTACAATACGTATACCGCAAAAAAATCAAACACCAATTCCACGGGCAATGCCGCCAAGGGTGGGATATCGGGGCTGCCAGGCGTGGGTATCTCCAATCTCTGTATAGAACCTGCCTCAACGGCATCCGTATACCCCACAGACAGGCTCATCGAACTCATGGGCAAGGGACTGCTTATCACCGACGTGATGGGCGTGCATACGGCCAACCGCATCTCCGGCGACTTCTCAATTGGCGCAAGCGGCCTGTGGATAGAAAACGGTCGCATCTGCCATCCCATCAAGGAAGCCGTCATTTCGGGCAACCTTATCACACTGCTCAAAAACATTGAGGCCCTCGGCGACGACCTCTGCTTCTATGGCAACATCGGTGCCCCGGCGCTCCTCGTAAAAGACGTAGACATCAGCGGGTAAAAAGAAAAAGCAAAGAAAGGGGGACTCGCCCCTCGCTGCCCCCCCACGCTTTCTGCGGTCGCTTCTCACAAGGCTTCGTTGAAAGTTTTACGCTGCTTTACAAGAAGGTAGTGCATCTTGTTTCGCCACCATTTTTTTATGTACCCTCGACTTGGGTTAATAAATAACGTCTTTGCATGTTTATGTTATAATATGTGAATCAATATTATTATGACATGAAACAAACAGGAGATACGGTAAGATGTTAAAGAAGAAGCAACGCTACGTGGTAGCAGTGGTTGGAGCGACAGGTGCGGTGGGCCAGGAGATGATCTCCGTGCTGGAGGAAAGAAAGTTCCCCGTGGAACAATTGAGACTCTTTGCCTCCGAGCGTTCCCAGGGGCTTAAGGTGGACTTTAAGGATGACCAGATACGGGTGGAATGTCTCGATAACAATGCCTTCAAGGGTATAGACATAGCCCTGTTTTCAGCCGGTGCGCAACGCAGCGAGGACTATGCCCCCGTAGCCGCAGACAGTGGGTGCGTGGTCGTGGATAACTCTAGCGCCTTCAGAATGCGTGATGACGTCCCGCTGGTGGTGCCGGAGGTCAACCCCGAAGACATAAAATGGCACAAGGGCATCATCGCCAACCCCAACTGTTCGACCATCCAGATGGTCGTAGCGCTCAAGCCAATACACGATGCCGCACGGATCAAACGCATCGTGGTCTCGACATATCAGGCGGTATCGGGCACCGGTAAAAAGGCAATGGATGAGCTCCTGGATCAGTGTCGCAGCATCCTGAACTTCCAGGAGGTAAAGCGCAACGTCTATCCACACCAGATAGCATTTAACTGTCTGCCACACATAGACAAGTTCCTAGAAAATGGCTACACCAAGGAAGAGATGAAGATGGTCAACGAAACCAAAAAGATCATGGGTGACCACTCCATACGCGTAACGGCAACGACCGTGCGTGTGCCCGTCTTTCGCGGACACTCCGAAAGCGTAAACATTGAAACCGAACGCAAGCTCACGGCCAACGAGGTGCGTGCCCTGTTGTCAACGGCCCCCGGGGTGTTGGTCTTTGACGCCCCCGACAAGAATGTATATCCGCTGGCCCTGGAGGCCTCCGGCATGGATGCCGTCTACGTGGGCAGGGTCAGAGAGGACGAGTCCATAGAAAACGGGATAAACATGTGGATAGTGTCAGACAACCTCAGAAAGGGAGCCGCCCTTAATGCAGTACAGATAGCCGAAAAACTCGTAGAGTTTGCGTAGAACCCCCAATGCAGGAGCAATTAACCGGTAATGGGGTCAACACCAGTGCTGTGGTCATCGTCAGTGATTTTCCAAAGGTCCCCCTTGTTCTTGATGGCATAAGCTCCCGGTTTTTGAATCGTAATCTCATAATCCCCTGCGATGTGCGTGACAACAGGTTGCGCGTTATAATGGCAAGACCCTGGGATATGGACGTCATAGATGCCATGTCTGTGGCCACGGGACACGAAATCGATGTCTGTAGTGCCGATGAAAATCTCATCAAGGACTACCTCGACAAGTTCTTCGGCAAAGAGGCCACCGTCAACAAGATAATAGAGAACATTGGCGTTGGCGATGCCTCCTTCGACTTCAAGGAGGAATATGACGAGGACGTCGATCACCTCAAGGGGTTGGCCTCGGAGGCCCCGATTATCAAGCTGGTCAACCTCCTGATTACACGAGCCATCGAGGGCAGGGCAAGCGATATCCACATAGAACCTTTCGATAACGAGCTGAAGGTGCGCTACCGCATAGACGGCGTCCTGCACGACGTGGAATCGGCTCCCAAAAAACTCCAGCCTGCCATCATCTCCAGGGTAAAGATAATGGCCAAGCTCAACATAGCCGAGCGTCGTTTGCCCCAGGACGGCAGGATAAAGCTCAAGATTGCCGCAAAGGAGATCGATATCCGTGTCTCTACCATCCCGGTGCTCTATGGCGAAAGCATAGTGATGAGGCTCCTGGACAAGGAGTCCATCGTCATAGACCTTGACAGGTTGGGGTTTCCCTCTGACCTGCTGAATACCTTTAACGGTCTCATCAAGAAGCCGCACGGTATAATCCTGGTCACCGGTCCTACGGGTAGCGGCAAGACCACCACCCTTTATGGCGCCCTGGACAAAATCAACACCGAAGACAAGAAGATCATCACCGTCGAAGACCCCATCGAGTATCACCTCAACGGGGTTAATCAGATACAGGTCAAGCAGCAGATCGGACTGAGCTTTGCCAACACGCTCAGACACATCGTCAGGCAAGACCCCGACATCATAATGATCGGAGAGATCAGGGACCTCGAAACCGCAGAGATCGCCATACAGTCGGCCCTGACGGGGCATCTGGTGTTTTCCACGCTACACACAAACGACGCCCCAAGCGCCATCACAAGGCTCATAGACATGGGGGTGGAAAACTTCCTGCTCTCCTCCACGCTGAGGGGACTGCTGGCCCAGCGTCTTGTGCGCATGATCTGTCCACACTGCAAGGAACCCGACGATACTCTGGCCACACCGGAGGAGCTTGCCATGATTGGTCTGGGTGCGGAGGCAAGGCTGTTCAGGGGCAGGGGATGCGATAACTGTTCACACACCGGATTCCTTGGTAGAACCGGTATTTTTGAGCTTATGACCATCGACCACGATGTCAGAAAACTCATCATGGCCAATGCCGACTCCGCACAACTCAGAAATGCCGCACGCCACGCCGGTATGAGAACCCTGCTGGAAAGCGGCAAGGACAAGGTCAGCAAGGGCATGACCACTATCGCCGAAATTCTGAGAGTCACTCAAGAGGTGTAAGGAAACACAATGCCGGTCTTCCAATATCGTGCAACCACCCGCACCGGGGAACTCACCGAAGGGGTGATCAATGCCGCCGATGAGAGGGCGGTTGCGGAGTCCCTGAAAAATTCCGGCCTCATACCCCTTAAGATCACCCAGAGCAGGGAGGGCAAGAAGGCAGAGGCAGGCAAAAAGATGGAGCTGATAAAGCGTTCAGCCGCCTCCGAGGTTCTGACCTTTACGACTGAGTTATCGGCGCTCCTGGGTGCGGGTCTGCCATTGGACAGGGGGCTGGGCATACTCAGTGAGATATCCGAACACGCCTCCATGCAGGAGGTCATCTCCTCGATACTTAGGTACATCCGTGAGGGGAGTTCCTTTTCCGATGCACTCATGAAACACCCGAGCGTCTTTCCCCGTCTGTACGTCAACATTGTCAGGGCCGGGGAGCTGGGGGGCGTCCTTGACTCTGTCATGCTCAAGCTCAACGACTTTCTTGAGACCTCAAAGGAGCTCAAAGACCACATATACTCGGCCATGATCTATCCCATCATACTTATGTTAAGCGGCGGGGCATCGGTTGTTGTTCTGATGACGTATGTTATACCCAAGTTTTCGGTGATCTTTGAAGACCTCGGTCAGACTCTCCCGCTGCCAACCCAGATACTGTTAAAGATCAGCGACCTTATGATCGCTTACTGGTGGGCAATCGTTGCTGCGATTGCAACGATTATATTTCTATTCAGGGTCTACATCAACTCACCGGAGGGCCGGAACTCATGGGATGCCTTAATGCTGAAGGTCTTCAGGGACATCGTGGTGCGACTTGAGACGTCAAGGTTTTGCAGGACCCTGGGGACGCTGTTAAAGAGCGGTGTGCCCCTGCTGGATGCCTTGCGCAACGTCAAGGATGTCGTCAGCAACGTGGTAATCCGTCAGGCCATAGACGGCGTCATAAAGGGCGCCAAGGAGGGACAAGGTATCACGGGGCCTATCATAGCATCCAACGTCTTTCCCGCCCTGGCCATATCCATGATCAAGGTCGGTGAGGAGTCCGGGCACTTGGATACGATGCTCCTGAAGGTAGCCGATACCTACGAAAAGGCCCTAAAGACAACCGTCAGGAGGTTCATAAGCATCGTCGAACCGGCCATGATACTTATAATGGGCGTTGTCGTGGGGTTCATCGTGATGTCTATGCTCATGGCCATCTTTAGCATAAACGAAATGCCTATGTAGAATACCTGCAAAGTGTCGCTAACGTCTTAGTTCACACACCCTTTCTTTTTTGCTGTCAACATCAGATGATTAATTTACACCCACTTGCTACAGAGAGACAGTAGTTTGATCGGCTAAAAAGAAGGGGCCAAATGGCGTACCCACTGCCCCCGTGTGTTACATCTTTCTTCTGCCCTCAAGGGATTTTTTAAGCGTTACCTCGTCGGCGAACTCCAGGTCGCCCCCCATGGGAAGGCCGTAGGCAATACGTGTTACCGTTACCTGTAGGGGGTGAAGCAGACCGGCTATGTACTGAGCGGTCATCTCCCCCTTGGTATTTGGATTGGTGGCCACTATTACCTCGGATATGCTGCCACCCTTGACCCTGGTTACGAGTTCGTCGAGCTTGAGTTTGTCGGGTGTGATGCCATCAATGGGTGAAAGTGCCCCCAGCAGTACGTGATACAGACCTTTGTACGAGTTCGTGCGCTCTATTACGATGATATTGGCCGGCTCCTCCACTACGCAGATGCGGCTGGTGTCGCGTGAGTTGTCGCGGCAGATGGCACAGGGGTCAGACTCGGTGATGTTAAAGCAGTGTCTGCAAAACCCGGCCTTGTCCTTTACGTCTATGATTGCCTGTGCGATACCCTTGGCCTTATCGGGGGGCATGGCGAGGATGAAAAAGGCCAGCCTTTGAGCAGTCTTACGGCCTATGCCGGGTAGTCGCGTCAGCTCGCTTATAAGGGTCTCGATGATGCCTTCAGACATGGTTTATGCTCCCTGGGAGAGAACTTGGTATCTCTCCTGTTATTTCCCAAACAGATTTGCGATATCCGGCATACCGGGTAACTGCATTCCACCAGTCAGTTTTGACATCTCTTCCTGGACGCCTTCATGAGCCCTCTTGATTGCCTCGTTGCAGGCGGCTATTATCAGGTCCTGGAGCATTTCGGTATCGTCGGGATTGACCACCTCCTTGTCTATCGTTATAGACACTATCTGGCCGGAGCCGTTGGCAACGACACTGACCATTCCACCGCCGGAGCTTGCTTCAGCCGTGGTCTGACTCGCCTCCTCCTGCAGCTTGGTCATCTTCTCCTGGAACTTCTGGGCCTCACGCATGAGATTGCCTAGCATCTTCTTTGACATGTATTCTCCTTTTTGTTCTTAAGATTTGTTGTTTTGTATTTAAACATGTTCTCTGTCATTTATCAATCGGCTTTATCGACACGATGTATCCCCCGAAGGTATCAAGGGCCTCCTTGATGACGGGGTCTGCCATGGCCTCGGCCTTTAGGTCCCTGACCGGGGGGAGAGGGGCGTCCTGAACCGTGACGGCGGTTGTCTCCGGGACTGATGCACCATCGGGGGAACCCTCCTTTACATGTACTTTATATTTTTTACCCGTGAGTTGTTTTGCTACGGTTTCTATCGTTGTTTTGCCTTTTTTAGCCGCTTCGCCATGGACTTTAAATTTGCCACCCGAAAAATACACGTTGAGATTGTCTTCGGTAATGTCAAAGGTTGCCTCATTGAGTCTCCCGCCAAGGGGATCGCTGACATTGGTAACGGCCTCAATCAGGGCCTGCCACAGGTTGTTGCCACTGACTGGCTGTGTGGGTTGTGGGATATCCTGCCCGATATCAACAGGTTTTGATGGCGGCATCGGTGGTGGTTCTGCGGGTATCTCCGGCGGGGGCGTCTGCTCAGATGGTATCAGACTGAGGAGGACGTCGTTTGGTCCTGTGTCCTTGTCGGAAGCGGCAGCAGTTGCAGGGGGGGGAGGAGGTGTTGGCTCCGGCGCCTTTGGTACTGATATTGGTGCTGATATTATGGTCTTTTGTTGTCCGGCTGACGGCAGAGCGGGTAGAGGTCCCAACTGCCTGGCCCTCTGGAGCAAGTCCGCCATGACGCCCTCCACACCCTTGAGCGAACCCAGGAGACTGAGCTTTATCAGCGTCATTTCAAGGGCGATGCGTGGTGAAAAGAAGGTCTTTATTGTGGCATGTGCCTTTATCAGTTCGTTCAGGATGACGGTCAGGGTTTCCACGTCCACGGTGGTAGAAAGTCCTGTGGTGGCAGTTGTCGGGGCATTGTGTACGCACTGGACCAGGGCGTCTCTTAAGAACACGGTAAGTTCGGATGCAACCCCCCGCAGGTCAACCCCTCCCTCATAGAGCGTGTCGATTATCCGGAGTATCTGTACCCTGTCACCCGTTACAATGGCATTGGCAATGGCAGATACATTGGAGAGGTCTGCAATCCCCAGGAGGTCTCTCACGGCGGAGGCCGTTATGTCGGTGGTGAAAGAGGCTATTTTATCAAGCAGGGTGAGACAGTCTCTCATACCGCCATCTGCGGCCCTGGCGATGAGGTCGAGTGCCTCCGATGTGATGTTAAACCCCTCGGCCTTTGAGATCACCATAAGGCGCTCCTTGATCTGTGCGGAGGGGACGCGCTTAAAGGGCAGATGTTGGCACCGGGAGAGCACCGTTGCGATTATCTTATTGGCTGCCGTTGTGGCCAGGACAAATATGACGTGCGGGGGTGGTTCCTCAAGGGTTTTTAAGAGGGCATTAAAGGCTGCCGTAGAGAGCATGTGGGCCTCATCGATGATGTAGAGCTTGTACCTGGAACCGGAGGGTGCATACCTGACCTTTTCCCGTAGGTCACGGATGTCGTCCACGCTGTTGTTTGAGGCGCCGTCTATTTCGATAACGTCCATGAAGGAGCCATCGCGCACTGCCTGGCAGGAGGTACAGTTACCACATGGTGTAGGTGTGGGACCGTTTTCGCAGTTGAGGGCCTTTGCCAGTATGCGGGCAGCGGAGGTCTTGCCGACCCCACGGGGACCTGAAAACAGATACGCGTGTGCCAGCCTGTTTTCCAGCAAGGCATTACGCAGCACCCTGATTATTGTATCCTGCCCAACGAGGTCCTCAAAAAACTGCGGTCGCCACTTCCTGGCGAGCACTAAGTAAGACAATCAGCTCTCCTTAACACGTTATAAAGCTCTCCGCTATTCTGCAGCCCAAGGGGATTTGGTTCCCCCAGTGGTGCCCTACTGTTGTGGCACATTGGCACTCCGACAACCGGGGTGGACCTGCCTACCGGGGGCGGACCTGGATGCCGGGGGGGGTCCACCGACGTCTGTTTTTTCAATGCAGCCGAGCAAAGACTTGCTGCGGCACACAGAATAAATGCTTACCGCTGCTTCCTTCCGGACCTGACGGGGTTCACACCCTCCTGTTGCGCAGGGCCATTGCCCAACTGCATTCAACCAACAGCGTCACCAACCGGCGCCTGTAATATCGCACAAAGATAATCATAACATATCTCAAACAAGAAAGTCTTGAACTTTTTTCTTGCATTAAAAAAATCCTGTTCAGACAGAACAAATTAATCCTGACTATTTGCCAGTTGCAAAAAATATGCTTTTATTTTGTACTCTATGATATAATTACTGCTTATGATAAGTGATTATGTCAGAGAGGTTTTCAGATATGGAATCTGAGAGGGTAATCGATGTGAAATCGTTGGGGTTTTATTACTCCGATGATGTCCATGCCCTCAGGGGCATCTCCCTGCCTATCTACAAGCAAGCGGTAACATCGCTCATCGGCCCTGAGGGGTGTGGCAAGACCACGTTGTTGCGATGCTTTAACCGGATGCACGACCTCTACCCGGGTAGCCGCTACGAAGGAGAGATATACTTCGACAACACCAACATCCTCTCCAGCGCCGTAGACCTCATCCAACTGCGCTGCAAGATAGGCATGGTATTCCAGAGGCCGACGCCGTTTCCGATGACTGTCTTTGAAAACGTTGCCTACGGACTGCGCTTAAAGGGCGTCAGGAACAAAAACGAACTTGCCCAATCCGTTGAGACGGCCCTCAGACACGCCGTGCTGTGGGATGAGGTCAAGGACAGGATGCACAACAGTGCCTACAGTCTCTCCGCCGGACAACAGCAGAGACTTGTGATTGCTCGCTCACTGGCAGTCAAACCGGAGGTGCTGCTCTTTGACGAACCTGCATCGGCGCTCGACCCCGTTTCCACATCGAAGATAGAAGAGCTTGCCGCAAGCCTCAAGAAATATTATACGGTCGTCATTGTCACACAAAACATACAACAGGCCGCAAGGATATCGGACTGGACTGGCTTTATGATGCTCGGCGAGCTGGTGGAGTTTGGCAGGACAGACCTCTTATTCACAAACCCCTCTAACGTTCTCACAGAGGATTATATATCAGGGAGATTTTAGGCATATGTCAATAAAGGATGATGAACTAAGGGCAATAAAGGATATGCTCCTGAAGATGGCCTCTCTGGTTGAGGCTGCCATCAAGGACAGTGTAAGGTCCCTTCTGGAGCGGGACACGGAACTGGCCAACAAGGTCATCAAAAACGACCACGTAATCAATACCTACGACGTCCATATAGATGAGGCGTGCATCAAATTCATCGCCCGCCGCCAACCGGTAGGTAAGGACCTGCGCTTTATCACCACGGGGATGAAGATCACCACAGACCTCGAACGGATCGCAGACCATGCCGTAAATATTGCCCAGAGAGCCGTCGAACTCAGCAATGAGCCTTTCAACAACACCTATGACGATATCTCCCGGATGCGTGAGGTCGCACAACGTATGATCAAGGATGCCATCGACTCCTTCGTCAACGAAGACAAGCGCCTGGCCAAGGACGTCATCATGCGCGACGACGAAGTAGACGACCTCAACGACATCATCATAGACGAATTGATGGCCATCATGACAAAGCACCCCGAGGCCATCGTCCACGCAACCAAACTGGCCTACATCTCCAGAAACCTCGAACGCATAGCCGATCACGTCACCAATGTAGCCGAAATGGTCATTTACATGATAGAAGGCCGTATCGTCAGACACATAGCCGATACCCACGAATCCCTGTAAGGTGTACAGCCCTCCCCTGACGCTTTGGCATATAACGAAGGCAACACCCACGGGGAGGCTGAGACCAAGGCTGCCATTGAGGGACTTGTGAAATCCATAGATGCCGCTAATCTCCCTATCTTCCGGCTTTCAGGCGGCCTTCAGGTGGGTGCTCAATGGGAAAGCCTATAACCAAATATCTGAAAACCTTTTCTAATGCAATAAAAACACAGATAGGCATTATTATCAGAAAGTACAGACATTCATTTATAAAAGGCATGTCCGCCTTTGAATGCACTACAGTACTTGAGATGTTGCATATGTCGAGCGTGAAGGATATTGTCATATCGCTGCTTCTTGTAAGACTGAAATCAACCGGTCTGACAGTCATCACGATGAAAAACATCAACAGGGCTATCTTTATATAAGTCCCATAATCCTTCCTTGCCGGCATCATGTGATATTATAACCTGATTGCAATCATCTTGTCAACGTCGTAAATTGTCGTTGTCGGGGTGCATAAAAAAGTCGTGGGTGCCTTGGAGAAAGAAGGGGGCGACTCCGCAGCTTTTTTTTCTTGTATTGCACGCAATCTAAATGCGTTATAACCCAAGCCTCTGAAACATTTGCTGCACCAATGCCTCTGACTGTTTATGGTCGTGTGTCCTGACAAGGAACGCCGAAAAGAGCCTTGCCTTGAGGTCTGTCAGATATCGCTCGTAGTCATCAACTGCCTTTGCTATAACAAGTGGCTCCTTTGGAATTCTTATGATAAAGGAATTCGGCCTGTGGGCATAGACAATAAACCTGGCCTCATGCAAGCTCGCTGCAACGTACCTGAATCCACCCTCTGAGACGACCTCCTGTTGCCCCATAAAGTATGAACCGAGCCTCAAGGGTCCCTTGTCCACCGATATCTCCCTGACACCCTTAAGGTCTTTGGGGTCAACAAACCCCTCCGGAAATCTCTTCAGGCCATAGGGGATGACCTCTTCAATGACCTGTTCTTTAAGGCTCTCAACATCTCGTGTGGTCCTTGCCTGTTTGGACCTCTTTCGTGACTTGGCCAGCTCGATCCGTTCTCTGACCATCCCCGTAAGGCCATCATACAAGGGCTTGAGATAGACCTTGGGGTCAAGTCCGAGGGCCTCGAGCACGGCGCTGTCAAGGGCCTGTCTATCCCTGAGTTTGACCTCCTCAAAGATGGACTTAACCGGACGACTGATCAACTTTTCAAATGCCTTCAGGATAGACTCTTTCATGTTATTAGAGATGTTACTAATATCTAAAATGGGTAAAATTTCAACCTCATAGACTTGAATTTTTAATGCCCCATCACCAAGATTTATTCTGCCATTTATTTCTATCTCTAAATAAAAAAGCGTAGAGTTAAGCACCCCACATAGAAGCTTGTTGTTATCTTTGTCTCGTGGCGTTATACGATAAAGGTTGTCATTTGCGATAATGCCATCTGGATTAAAAATCACTCTGTAGCTAACATCTTGCCTTGCATAATACAAACAGCACGGTTCTTCATTTATTTCACCAATGCCATACCAATCATCTCTACTTTTAAAGGTTAGAGAGGCGTCATACCTCTTTAGTTCTCCGGCTTTAATATATTTTAGTGCACTTGTACCTGCTAATCTTTTTCTTTCTTCGTTACAAACAAACAAGTACCTCTTTAACAAACTCGTATCTATAAGAATATCTGGAACCTCTTTTGGCGTATAGATTATAGGACCAACAACATAATTTTTCTCCAAACTCCAATGATCAATAATATCCTTCTTAAAATAAAAAAACTTAACATTATTAGTTGTAATTCCCCTTGTCACATTCGCCACTTCCTTCAACGCTACCAGCTTATCTGCACACCTCTGCAAAATTTCAAAATAAACCCCCGGCGCCCTGAGATACTGTCCCCACTTGACCGTCTTACCGGAGCTTTCTACACCGTCAGATAGCTCTTTTTGTCTGATTATCCTTATACTGAAGTTATCGTTTTCAAAGGTAACATGTCCCTCCAGGGTGTTTACAATCCTCTGTTCATGGAGCTTATAGTATTCAGAACCGACCCTCTCTATCATATGTGTCAGCCAGTTAAGCCCCCACCATCGGTCTGTAGGGTTATTTATATCCCAGTGGATTAACTCCTTGAGGCGTTTCTTTAGCTTTACGAACTTGACGTTGTTGTCGTTTCTGTCATTCTCATTCTCACAACGCTGAAGGATCGTAAAGACCGTGTTAACCGCCGCGTCCTCAAACCACGACTCACAACGGGACTCAACAATGGCCACTATCTTGAATCTCTTCAGAAAGAACCTCTGAAGCTCATACCCGTAGGCAACATCAAGCCAGGAGTTGGACGTCACAATCCCCATCCTCCCGTTGTTGCTGAGATGACTTGCTGCGTGGAAAAACAGGTAGGCATAGATATCCGCCTGCCCTGAAAGCCGTATACCTCCATTGTTAAACAGCTCGGGATACTCTATCTTCAAAACATTCCCGATGGTATCCTTGTAATCCGGAATCCGTTTCTCAATCAGCTCCTGCCGTATGTAGGGGAAGTTGCCCACGATGGCGTCAAAGGTCGGTATGGCCTCGTCAATCATAAAATCATCCCCGATAGTCGGCCTCGGAGGCGGGAATCTTAATATGGCACCGGTCTTGATCTCAAAGAAGTCCCTCGATATCACGCGCGGGAAGTTTGTGTAGTCCTCGATCCTCTGCCTATAGAGATTGATCGTGGCAAGCTCGGCGGGGAAGCGCGCAATATCGACCCCCCATATCTGACTGAGCAACCTTCTGTGGTCTCTCTCTCCAAAATTTCTGAGCCTGTCGTAGGCCCTGATAAGGAATGTCCCCGTACCGCACGTGGGGTCCAGTACCCTGTCTGTCACAGACCGGACGCAAAAGGCCGTAATGAGGTCTACAAGGGCCTCGTTGGTAAAATACTGTCCAAGTGTGTGCCTCTCCTGTGGCGGTATCAGTCTCTCAAAGACATTGCCCACCACGTCCTGGGGCATACGCGAAAAGTTGTAGCGGTTGAGGTCTGTAACCAGGTTGATCAGTGTTTCAGCGCCATCCTGTGGAAATGGCACCTTGTCGGAAAAGTCCTCTTCAAACACTGCCTGATAGTCTATCCTTCTTGCAATCTCAAAGTATTCCCTGAGCTTGGAGTCTATCCTGGTTGATTCATCCGCACGCAGGTCAAACCTGGGTATATCTGAACGAAACCGATACAAAGTGAGATAAAAGAGTATCTTTCCCAGGAGTCTGTATACGATCTGTCTTGAGACGGTCTCAAAAAAGACATCCCCCGCATCATATGCGGCAATGCCCTGTTTAACCGCCCAATCAAAGAGCCCTTCCCTGAAGGCGGTACTCTTGCCGAGCTCCGTTATCAATGACCGGTGCATGAGTGGTCTGAGGGTCTCTACGGCCTTGGAGAGTTCGTAGACAAAGTATGTGGAGTCAACGTCAATCAGGTGGAGATGTCCTTCCCTGCTAAGGGTTGCAAGGTCGTTTAATATCTCCTTCGCCTTTGCCCTCAGAAGCAGCCTTTTGGATTCCACCCAGAGGTCGTCGGGTGTTGTTACCACGGTTATCGGGGCGTAGGTCTTTAACCTGTGCTCCCTGCTCATTTGATCGGGGTACAGAGGGGTTCTCCAGATGATGGCCTCAACCATGTTCCACGTAACAAAGTAATCGGCGTGGATTGCCCTGGCCTTCCGTGCGGCATTTTCAAGCAGCTCCCGGTCATCAACTGCCGTGGAGGGGGTCTTTAACTCCCAGCCGCAAAAGCCCTGTTGGGACTGCCTGTTTAGCCATACAATGACATCGGGAAACAGCGTACTGTCCTCCGCGTCCCTCAAAGAGGCCTCCGATGAGACCACCTCAAAGGGATATCCCTCCTCCCCTAATGACTCGTTGAGCCACAATACGACCTGCCCGGTGAACTCACGTTCGTTGGATTTAAAGTCTGCCATATAGAGCCAAAGGTTGGCTCATCCGGTAAAATATCCTCTATCCCTAAAAAGAGAAGTCACCAAACACGTCCTTAATGTCTATCTCCAGCCCTTCAATGACCTTGGACTTGACGATCACCTCTCCCTCTGATGTGGAAAAAAGCTCGTATACGCCCCCTTCGATAATAAATACTTCAATGGTCTCAAATTCAGGAAGGACTATCCAAAACTCAGGCACTTTATAGCGTTCATATATTTTTTTCTTGGTAACAGTGTCTTTAGTAACTGACCCCTTAGAGACTATCTCACAAACCATATCGGGCACACCCCGTATCCAGTCTTGAAAGATATCTATATTCTCTTTTCTGATAAACAAGATATCAGGCTGTAATCTTTGTTCACCTTCTTTGAGGATAACGTCAAGCGGGGAATAAAAAACCTTACCTGTTTTAGTCTTTTTTATGTGCTGACGTATAAGGTCGTATAGATTACTGCTAACATCCTGATGCTTTCCAAACGGACTAGGCCCCATAACTTCCACCCCATTGATGATCTCAGTCAAGTCAAGGTCTCTCTCTAATGTCTGTGTTTCCATATAGATTTAGTGTAGCATAGAGGGTTGTTTTTTAGCATCTGGTAGCACTCCATTCAAACGTGGACACATTGCTTAAGCATAACTAACAGTGCCATATTATGCGGGTACAGAAATGGCTTAAATCCTGCTAACCACAGTTGATTGTGGTGCTACCCGCTTGATTGGAGTGCTACCCTCAGCCGCAGGGAGTTGGTGACAACCGACACCGAGCTAAAGGCCATGGCCAGCGAGGCAAGCATGGGGTTTAGCAGCGGACCGCCAAAGAGATATAGCACTCCGCCCGCAATCGGGATGCCGATTATGTTGTAGAAGAAGGCCCAGAACAGGTTCTGCCTGATGACCCTCATGGTTGCGAGTGAGAGCGTTATGGCATCGACAACACTCATGAGGTCGCCCCTGATAAGCGTGATATCGGAGGACTCTATGGCCACATCTGCCCCCGTTCCAATGGCAATGCCCACGTCGGCCTGTGCCAGCGCCGGAGCATCGTTTATGCCATCGCCCACCATGGCGACCAATCCTGTCGTTGCTCCCTTGAGCTGCCTGATGACATCGAGTTTCTCCTGCGGCTGCACGCCGGCAAAGACACGGGTGATTGAGACCTGCCCTGCAATGGCCTCCGCCGTTTTTTGATTATCTCCGGTGAGCATTACCACCTCTATGCCCATATCCGTGAGCCTTCTGACGGCATCGGGCGATGTCTCCTTGATGGTATCGGCAATGGCAAAGACGGCCGCCGCACTGCCACCCACTGCCATGACCACAACTGTCTTGGCCTCCTGCGTCAGGCGCTCGACATCGGGCATCAGCGCAGAGCAATCAATCCCCTCCCTCGTCATAAGCTGTATGTTGCCAATGACGATCTCATCGCCCATACCCTTTAAGCGTCCCCGGATGCCCCCCCCGGGCAGCGACGCCACGCCCTCTGCCCCAATGAGCTCAATCCCCCTGTCCCTGGCGAGGTTAACAATGGCCGCTCCAAGTGGGTGCTCCGACTCCTGCTCTATCGACGCGGCAAACCTCAGTGCCTGTTGAACGTCCATTGCAGAGCCGGGACTTGTGCTTACCTCTGCAACGCTTGGTCTGCCAACGGTTATGGTGCCGGTCTTGTCCATGACGACGGTGCGTACCTTGCATGTCTTTTCAAGTGCCTCGGCATCCCGTATGAGTATCCCCTGACGTGCCCCCCTGCCGCTTCCCACCATGATAGCGGTAGGTGTTGCCAACCCCAGGGCACACGGACAGGCAATGATCAGCACGGCTATGAAGTTCATCATAGCCATCGTAAAAGATGGCCCCCAAGTGTACCACAGCAAAAACGTCAGCACGGCTATCGATATCACAACGGGGACAAACACCGATGCCACCTTATCGGCAAACCTCTGTATGGGGGCCTTGGACCCCTGTGCCTGTTCAATCAGCCTGACAATCCGTTCGATGGTGGAGTCCTCGCCGACCTTCGTTGCCCTGAACTTAAGCACTGCCAAACCATTTAGCGTACCTGACAGCAGGATGTCGCCCACGGTCTTGTCAACGGGCAAGCTCTCCCCCGTTAGCATGGACTCATCCACAGCAGACGTCCCCTCAACAACGACGCCGTCAACTGCGATCCGCTCACCGGCCCTGGCTACTACGATGTCGCCCACGACGACGTCCTCCACGGGGATATCCGATTGCACGCCATTGCGTATGACGCTTGCCGTCTCTGCCTGCATCCCGATGAGGTGCCTTATGGCCTCCGACGTGTGTCCCTTTGCCCGCATTTCTAACATCCTGCCCAGCAGGATCAGCGTGATTATCACCGCCGAGGTATCAAAGTATACGTGTGGGGTAATCCCGCCGGCCTCAAATAGCCCCGGGGCAAACACCGCCACACTGCTGTAGAGGTATGCCGCGGTGGTGCCAACCGCTATGAGTGTGTTCATGTTGGTCGAAAAGTGCCTCAGCGCCGATATGGCTGCCCCGTAAAAACGCATCCCCAACCACAACTGCACCACACTGGCCAGGACAAAGAGCACATACCGGTTGGAGAGCACGGGCAGCGTAAACATCGACCCCGCAGCAATCGGGATAGTCAACAGTGCGGCTATGATGAAGTGCGTCTTTAGGGCTTTGAAGTCCCTCTGGCGTTCAACTCTCTCCTTGTCGGTGCGGGATTGTGTGATAAGTTCTGCCTCGTAGCCGCAGTTGACGATGGCCACCCTGATGCCCTCAAAATCGACAATGGCTGGCAAGTATTGGATGAATGCCCTCTCAGCGGCCAGGTTCACTGACACGGAGGTGACCCCCTTCAGTGAGCGCAAGGCCCTCTCCGCAGCCCCAACGCACGCAGCACAGCTCATACCCTTTATCCGAACCTTTATCGACGTTGTCTCATTCATTGTAAGAAAAGAAAAGAACAAGGGGGCGGTTTGTGGCAGGGGCGGGTGCGACCCGCTGCGGGAAAATCGTGCCTTACCCCCTCCGCCCCCCCTTGACCCCCCTGCAAGGGGGCCAGCCCCCTTGACCCCTTCTGAACAGGTTCCAAGCTTAGGATGATGTCAACTGCCAATTTTACACCATAGAAATATTTTTACTTGCATATTTGTCACTCTTTTGTTTAACATTATTGTACCATAAAGGGACAAGTTTTGGGTGCAGAGAGCATCCAATGAAATGTATATATAAAAAAGGAGGATTTATTTATGAGCATGCCGGAAGTTGATTCTGACCTGTGTACCGGGTGTGAGACGTGTGTTTCACTGGCCCCTGATGTATTTGAGATGCAGGGAGACAAGGCCTTTGCCTACGGTGCGGATAAGGGCGAATCCCTCAAGGATCAGGTGCAGGAAGCCATTGACACTTGCCCTGTTGAAGCTATTGCCTGGAAGTAATTAGCCGTAGACGGCTACACCTACTGGAGGGGGCTGCATCCGATGTGGTCCCCTTTTCGGTAGAGACAATGTCAGGGAGGTTTTAAATGAAGATAAAAGTCATAGTAGAAAAAGGAGAGGATGGCTATTTTGTAGCCCATTGTCCGTCATTAAAAAGTTGTTGGTCACAAGGTAAGACTCAGCAGGAGGTTTTGACCAATATCAAGGAGGCTATTGAGTTGTTTATAGAGCCAGATTACGATGAAGTTGACCGTTTTACGTTAAAAAATTCTTTGCGTGATGCAGAAATAAACATTGAAGAGTTTTTAAGTAACATTTAAGTGTTGTACGCTTTAATGGTACTATGAAAGCGCAAGAGATAGAAGAGATGATAGTATCTGTTCTCAGGCAGTATGATGCCACGATGATAGGACTGTTCGGTTCTTATGCCAGAGGGCAGGAGACACCCGATAGTGATATAGATATCCTTGTAAGTTTTAGCGACAGCAAAAGCCTTCTTGAGCTTGTTGCAATAGAGAGGGAGTTGACAGAAAGCATTAATCATAAGGTTGACCTCTTAACTGAACATGCCATTAGTCCGTATCTCATAGACAATATAAGGAAAGACCTCAGAGTAATATACCAGTGAATAAAGACGATAAATATTATATAAATTATGATAGAATCCCTGATAAAGGAGGTTTCAGTCAGTCATGGGCGTTTATAAGATACACCCCATAGTGATGGGGATGAAGGTGTTTGACAAGACGATGATGACCTACCAGTATGGCTATGGTCAGGTGTTTACGATACCGATCTACAGTTGGTATCTGGAGGGTGATGGGCCTAAGATACTTGTTGATACGGGGGAGTTGGCCCCTGCGCGCTCCCAGGCGGCAGAAAAGGCCATAGGTGGCAGAATATACACGTTTGAGGAGGGCCTTGCCAAGTACAACCTTGTCCCGGAGGACATTGACATAGTCATCCACACGCACCTGCACAACGACCACTGCGAAAACGACGAAAAATGCGTCAACGCCGACATCTACGTACACGCAGAAGAGATACAACGCATACACAACCCCCACCCCCTGGACTTCCGGTACATGGAGGACTACATCCTGGAGGTGGAGCAGAGGGGGCAACTCAAGCCTATGTACGTCGATAAGGAGATAGTCAGCGGCATTGTCGCCATACACACGCCCGTACACACCGAAGGCGGGATGAGCATCGAGGTGCAGACAAACAGTGGTAAGGCCATCATCACGGGCTTTTGCTGCATTATGGAAAACTTCAATCCACCGCCCACCATCAGGGGCATGGACATGGAGGTGATCCCCACGGGTACCCACGTAAACGTCTATGAGGCATACGACATCATGGTCCAAATCAGGGATATGGCCGACATCCTGCTGCCCCTGCACGAACCCAGCTTCGCCTCCGTTGATACCATACCGACATAAAGCCTGGGGTTGTAAACATGGGTAAGCTATTTTAGCACAGCATTTAGGAGGCTATGATGAAATCCGTCAGCAGAGGTCAGAGATTAAAGCTGTCAACCGTGACAACCGACGACAACGTTACAGTCAGAATAGGTTGGGGTAGCAACTGCAGGCTCTTTTTCGATGTCTGTTGTCTGGCTCTGGATGCACACGAAAAGCTGTTAAATGAAAAATACTTCATATTCTACAATCAGATGGAATCTCCTTGTAAGGGTATCAGATTTGACAATGCCAACGCCGGCTATAAGGACTTCTCCGTTTCGTTTAAAAGGTTGTCAAAGGACGTAAGGAAGCTCATATTTGTACAAACCATTGATGGTAATGATCTGATGTCTCAGTTGTCTGGCGCCTATACGCAGGTATTGTCATCCGTGGGGACACTGCTTTCGTATGAGTATCCCGGCAGTGATTTCTCCTCGGAGCGGTCGATAATTACATGTGAACTCTACTTC
The DNA here is from genome assembly GCF_000714715.1 of Candidatus Magnetobacterium casense. GTDB lineage: Bacteria > Nitrospirota > Thermodesulfovibrionia > Thermodesulfovibrionales > Magnetobacteriaceae > Magnetobacterium > Magnetobacterium casense. The sequence goes on along the minus strand of NZ_JMFO01000007.1, from coordinate 10,373 downwards.
ACGGATGAATGGAGATTCAGTGCCATGGGACAGGGTTTTTCCGGGGGGTTCAGCGAAATACTCAAGTTCTATGCCCCCGATATTGATATCGATACCGCCGGCACTGATGCCGCCTCCGGGCAACCACAACACCATCCCCTGGCCCCTAAGGAAATCTTTAACCAGGTGGTGGATGCCGTTGTGTTGATTGAGACAAGTGACGGCAGTGGCAGCGGATTCTTTGTGGCCCCCGATGGACTGATTGTTACAAACAGGCATGTGGTGGCAAACAATGTCAGTGTCAATGTCAGACTGTACAATAAAAAAGAGTTCAGAGGTAAGGTGATATATCACTTTAAAGACGCAGACATAGCGTTTGTCAAGATAGACGCCGCTTCTCCCAGGACGGTTACGATGGCTCAGTTGTACAGACACAAGCTGGAGGTAGGTGACAGGGTCTATGCCATTGGCAATCCTGCGGGGCTTAGTTTTACCTTTACTGATGGCCTGATCAGCGATATAAACCGGCAGATAAACAGCAGAAGATATATTCAAACCAATGTGGCCATAAATCCTGGCAACAGCGGAGGTCCCCTGTTTAATGACTATGGCGAGGCGATCGGTGTAAATACCAGTGGCATAAGAGGTATGCAGGGTCTTAATTTCGCCATTCCTGCCGATATACTTCAGGAGAAGATTAAAAGGGTCAGAGGTCTCATCGGAAGTATGCGTGAAAAATACTACTGCCACATCTGCGGCAAGCTGACCTCATACAATGATTACTGTGAATTCTGTGGTGCCGTGATAAAAAAGGATTAACCGTAAGCCGCTGACGAGGATACAAGAATGAGTAAAAAGAAGAAATCAGAAAGAACTATTGATGAAGTAATCTCCATGGTAGATACGCTCCTTGAAGGCAAGGGGATTAATGTGGCAAATTCACGCTACAAGGACAATCTGACCAGGCACCCCTACTGGGTTATTTCCAGGGGCAGTGCGGTGATATTTATTCGTTTGTTTATCGTTGAGGACATCACGGTTATCAGCATAGAATCTCCTGTCGTGTTTTTGCCTGACAACAGGATAGTTGCCATTTACAGGCGATGCCTTGAGCTGAATATGTATACAAACAACTGTGCATTTGCCGTCGTTAACGATATCATTTATCTGGTAAACAGGCGTCCTATAGAGGGTCTGGACATTGAGGAACTTGAGTTTAATCTGGATACGCTGTCGTATTTTGCGGACAAGTACGACAATGAGTTTGCGGATGAGTTTGGTGCGCGGATTTTTACGGAGCATGACCCGTATTAGCACAATAAGTAATAACTACCAGGCAGCAGGAAATCCCCTGATGTCTTAGGTGACAGAGCAAGTCTTACATGCGCGGGGCATGAGGATCACAGGTGGTAGCTCAAAGGGCAGGATGCTTGCCTCTGCAGGGGCGGGTAAGGGAGTCCGCCCCACCGGTGCAAAGGTACGTCAGGCGCTATTTAACATCCTCCGTGAGGGGATTGTGGGTGCGGCCTTCCTGGACCTGTATGCCGGCAGTGGGGCGGTGGGGTTTGAGGCCCTCAGCAGGGGTGCCGCATGGGTCTGCTTCGTCGATAAAGACCCCGCAGCCATAGACAACATAAAGAGATATCCGCCGTTCTGCTCCACCCCAAACAATCAGGCAATTGTGGCACCTGCCGCAGAGGCGCTAAAGAAATTTGCAATCCACTCGGAGACCTTTGACGTAGTCTACGTTGACCCCCCATATAACAGCGATGAGATCGATATCACCCTCCCCCTCATAGGCACCGGCAGTGTACTGAAAAAAGACGCTGTAGTGATTGTCGAACACCCCTCAAGGCGCTCCATGTCTGAGATATCGGAGAGGCTTACGCTTAAACGATCGTACAGATACGGCGATACAATGCTCAGTGTATACCGGCTTTGACAACGATTGATTGGGTTGCTGCCGGTTTTTTACAGCAAGAATTATATTACACAAATATGCTATACTAATTCGGTAGCTATTAAGATATATGCGTAAGATAGCCATAATAAACTTTAAGGGTGGTGTCGGTAAGACCACGATTACATGGTTGTTGGGAAAGTACGTCTCCCAGGCCCTGAAGAAGCGGGTCTTGCTCTTTGACATCGACGCCCAGATGTCTCTGACACAAGCCCTGACTAGTGATGAGGAGGGCGCAATTGATGCTCACTTCAGGTATTGGCAAAAAGCCTGTCGCCAAAAAAATATGACCATTAGCAACGCGTGGGAAAAATTCGTAGATGGAAATAGGCGTTTCGATTTTGATGTAGATAATGGTTTTATATACACTGAACTATCAAACAGTCTGCATTTTGTGCCTGCCGTAGAGGGCTTATACTACCATGAGATAGTCCGTATCATAGACCCTAATATAATCAGACACTCCCGAGAGTTTATAACACAATTAATCAACAAGATTGAAAAGTCGGAAAAATTAACACCCTATGATTATATTTTGTTTGATTGTCCACCGTCATTAAGTATCTTGAGTTTCTCTGTACTGCAATGTGTTGATACGCTTATAATACCAATAAATCCTGATTTTTTCGCCATCAATGGACTTGGCTTACTTTTAAAGGATGTACTATGGGAGTTAAGAAATCATGGAATCTTTGAACATAGCGTTTTTCCGAAGATTTACGTCTTAATGAACAAGGCACAACTTGCAAAAGGTAGCTCTTTTACCAAAGAGACTAATAGTTATTTCTTAGACGCAAAAAGCAAAGCAGTGGAATATTCAAATAATAATACATTTATCATTGAATGTTTAGATAATTTTCTACGAGATAGTGTCTCAATTAAAAGGGTTTTCAGGAATGATTTGCCCTATGATGTCAGAGAACAGCTAAATAAAATTTGTGACGAACTTAGTTTTTAGATAACACGGAGGAATAACATTGATACATCAAGATAAGGATAAGCTGACTAACCTCGATATTATAAAAGCCTTAAAAGATATAAACAACTCAATAAAAAATCTGGAAGAACATCTATCTAAAATAGACAAGGCTATTGCTGATATAAAAGACAATAAGCCGAAAAAAGAACCTCTACCTCTTTCTACAATGGATAAGTTACTAGAAGATTGGAATATTGGAAAAAAGGATGAAGTTGAACAAGAAATTAGAACTCACACTATACCAACTTTAAAAAAGCTATGCACTGGAAGTGGATTAAAAACAAAAACAAGACCGTCGAAAGAAGAACTTATAAGTCTTATTACATCAAACTTAAACGAACTTTCAAAACAAAAATCACAACCAACGCAGACTATTGAACTTTCATCTGGAGATAGAGAAAAACTACAGAGTAAATTCAATGAACTGTCACGAATATGGGCATCTGGAGAGGAAAAAAAAGAAGAAGAGGCGAAAGAAAAAGAGGTAAAAATCGAAGTCGAACGCTGCTCAGATGAAGATTTACAACGCTTATGCGAGGCAAACTATTTAGAAATCAAAGGTGAACCTATAAGGGAAAATATGCTCAAGGCAATATATAATAAATTACGTGAAAGAAGACGTTATAGGTAACAATCAAAGTATCTGTACATAAAGATAACATGTAGAATTAGTCTATAACGGGTTCAAAGGGTCCGTGACCCTTTGTGGGTGGGTCTGAGGGAGGGGTCGGCGACCCCCGGCATAAAAGGGGCAAAGCCATCCCTATCTATGTTTTTGCTTTTTGTTGTATTTTAAGGAGGTTTGGTTGTGCTAAGGGTTTTGGTGTTGTTGTTTGGTTGTGTGTTTTTGATTCCGGGGACGACGCATTCAGGTGCTGCTGGTACGGTTGAGATGTTTTCTCCGGAGGGGACGGTTAAGAACGTAAGACAGGTCACTGTGCGCTTTTCTGAGCAGATGGTTCCATTTGGACAGCCCCGTCTTGACAACCCTTTCAAGATTGACTGCGTCCAGAAGGGGGCAGGCCGATGGGTGGATGGCAAAAACTGGTCATACGACTTCGATAATGACCTCCCAGGTGGGGTGGTGTGCAAGTTCACACTGAAACCTGAACTCAAGACACTAAACGGCAGACCCATCGAAGGCAAACGGGAGTTTTCCTTCTCCACCGGTGGGCCGGTAATTGTAAAAATGCGCCCCTACGAAGGCAACGAGCAGATCGATGAAAAACAGGTCTTCGTGCTCACGCTAAATACGGAGGCCGTTGAGGACAGCATCACCAAAAACGTCTACTGCGCCATCGACGGTATAAATGACCGAGTCGGGGTCAACATCCTAAAGGGACAAGATCGCTTGGACTACATAAAAACCGCCTACGGTTACGGCGACAAAAAGAGCGCCAACCCAAAATTCATCGTCCTGACCTGCAAACGCACCTTCCCACCCAACACCATCGTAAAACTCGTCTGGGGCAAGGATGTTAAGAGTCTCAGCGGTGTCTCTAACGCTGCCGATCAGGTGCTGGCCTATAAGAGCAGGGCAGAGTTTACGGCTACGTTTCACTGTATGCGAGAGAAGGCCGGCAGCGGCTGTATCCCCATATCTAACATGAATCTGAACTTTTCGGCTCCCGTAAGCAGTGACCTGGCAAGAGGCATCGTGCTAAAGAGCAGCGATGGCAAGGTCATAAAAAACACACTCGCCGCCGAAAGCAAGGACGGCAAGGCCAACAAAGACGACTATGTCAGCTATGTAAACTTTGTGGGACCTTTCCCCGAACACACAAAGTATACACTTGAATTAAATGCCACGCTCAAGGACGATTCCGGCAGGGAGCTGTCCAATCAGGGCAAGTTCCCGCTTGCGGTGAGCACGGAAGGCTATCCGCCACTGGCGAAGTTTGCCTCACGCTTTGGGATCATAGAGCTTAAGGCCGGGGCCATGCTGCCCCTGACCGTCAGAAACATCGAACAGGAACTTAAACTCTGGCTAAAAAAATCCGGCCAGGATATACACCCTCAACAAAAACCACCGGAAACAAACGCAAACATCAACGGCAAGATTCATAAGGTCGTCCCGGGCGATGATGAAGAGGTCATAAAGTGGCTAAACACCATAGCCTCTGCCAAGCGTGAAAAGCCGGCACTTAAGGCAGCCAAGGGGGTTGACGAACTCAGGATACCAAAACCGGAAGGGGCCAAGGCCTTTGAGGTCATAGGAATTCCACTGAAAAAACCCGGCCTGTACATAGTCGAATTAGAGAGCGAGGTACTTGGTGCCTCACTGCTGGCCAAACCCGCACCCATGTACGTCCCCACGGCAGCGCTTGTGACCAATATGGTGGCACACTTTAAGTGGGGACGAGAGTCATCCGCCGTGTGGGTGACATCCCTGGATGATGCCGCACCCGTAAAGGACGCCTCCGTCGTCATAAGGGATTGTACCGGCAAGGTCAGATGGACCGGTAAGACCGACTCAGACGGATTAGCACGCATAGACCAGGAACTACCCTCGCAGAGTAAACTGCCCTGGTGCAAGGCCGATAAGTTCAACTACTCCGAACTGTCCGGCTCACTGACACGAATAAACGGTGGCCTGTTTGTCTTTGTACGCAGCGCCGATGACATGACCTTTACCCATTCGTCCTGGAATGAGGGCATAGAGCCTTGGCGCTTTAAGATTGAATCGGCAGCAGAGATGAGCGATTATAGTCAAAGTGGCGAAGGTCGTGGTCTCATTGCCCATACCGTCTTTGATCGCACGCTTGTCAGGGCCGGTGAGACTCTGCATATGAAGCATATCATCAGGGGACATACCACCAAGGGGTTTGAGTTCCTGCCAAAGTCCAAAGCCCCCGGAAAGCTCCTCATCAGACACATGGGCAGCGAGCAGACCTACGAGCTTGCACTGAAGTGGACACCAACGGGTAGTGCGGAGTCCACATGGAAGGTACCTGAAGACGCCAAACTTGGCGCCTACGAGTTGATCATAGAGGCGGAGGTCTGGGGCAACAGCAAGGACAAAACCAATCTGCTGTCGGGCAGCTTCAGGGTCGAGGAGTTCCGTGTTCCGCTGATGAAGGGTGTTGTCCAGGGTCCGGCAGAACCCCTCGTGGGGGTTACGGAGGCTCCGGTGGATGTGGCCGTGACGTATCTATCCGGTGGGGGGACATCCGGATTACCCGTTAAGCTGCGTTCAGACGTACAGCCCAAGACCGTTACGGTGCCCGATTACGAGGGTTTTTCCTTCTCAACAGGAGGTGTCAAAGAGGGTGTGGTTCCGGCCTACCAGCAACAGGAGGATACGGAGGATACCGATGTCTCGGATGCCACAGTTGGGCAAGACGCGGATGCCGCTGTCCCCTCGGAAGAGGCAAAGAGACGTGCCAAGATGCACAGCACAGACCTCACCCTCGATAAGGCCGGTGCTGCAAGGACAAAGATTTCCGGTCTGATACCGGCAGATACCCCAAGGGATATCCTCGCAGAGCTTGAATACAGAGACCCAAACGGAGAGGTTCAGACCGTATCCTCACGGATTGCACTGTATCCGTCAAAGTGGTTGATTGGCATAAAACCGGAGGGCTGGACGCTCTCAAACGATTCAGTCAAGTGTGAGGTTGCCGTGGTCAACCTCCGTGGGAAGCCCGTTGCCGGTGCGGACGTTGTGGTAAACATGTTTGAGCGTAGAACGATTTCGCACAGGAGGCGTCTTACGGGCGGGTTTTACTCCTTTGAACACATGACGGAGATCAAAAAGGTTGCCCCCCTGTGTACCGGCAAGACCAACGCACAAGGACTCCTGTCGTGCGAAGGCAAAAGCCCCATATCGGGCAGCGTTATCCTCCAGGCACAGGCCATTGACGACTCAAAGAAGGTCTCTGTGACAAGACAGGAGGTCTGGGTGGCAGGCAAGGGTGAGTGGTGGTTTGAGGCAGGCAGCGATGACCGGATCGACCTCCTGCCTGAGAAGAAGAAGTATGAGCCTGGCCAGATGGCAAGGTTTCAGGTGAGGATGCCCTTCAGTGAGGCAAATGTGCTTGTCAGCGTGGAACGGGAGGGGATCATTAACGTATATCTGAAGAAGATATCCAGAAAGTCCCCCGTGATCGAAATACCGATAAAGGACAACTATGCCCCCAACGTCTATGTTTCGGCCATTGTGGTGCGTGGCCGTGTGGGGGAGGGTAAACCAACGGCACTGTTTGACCCGGGCAAACCCGCCTACAAGCTGGGACTGACACAGATAAACGTTGGCTGGCAGCCCTACACCTTAAAAGTCAGCGTTTCAACCGACCAAGCCGTCTACAAGGTGCGCCAGAAGGCTGCGGTCAAGGTGAAGGTGCGCACGGTTTCAGACCCCGCGACTGTAAGGAGCGAATCTGATAAAATACCCCCAAAAGGAACAGAGGTTGCCATCGCTGCCGTAGATGAGGGGTTGCTGGAGCTTAAACCCAACCTCAGTTGGCAGTTGCTTGAGGCAATGATGCAGCACAGACCCTACGAGGTCGAAACCTCAACGGCTCAGATGATGGTGGTGGGCAAGCGGCACTTTGGCAAGAAGTCGCTCCCCGCCGGGGGTGGTGGCGGCAAGAGCACCACGCGTGAGCTCTTTGACACTCTGTTGTTGTGGAAGTCCACCGTGGTGTTGGATGACAAGGGTGAGGCATTGGTACACATTCCGCTGAATGACTCATTGACGTCATTTAAGATCGTGGCAGTGGCAACCGCGACAACGTGGCTTTTTGGCACCGGTGAGACCTCCATACGGACAACACAGGAGCTGATGCTGCTGTCCGGTCTGCCTCCGCTTGTAAGACAGGGGGACAAGTTTCGTGCCGGCTTTACTGTAAGAAATGCCTCCAACAAGGACATGACCGTTGAGGTGACCCTCACCAGTGACAAGACGTCCACCGCGGCACTTAAACCGATTAACGTCCAACTCAAACCCGGTGCGGCAGACAACATAGGCTGGGACATCGTCGCCCCTAATCAGGATAAGCTCACCTACGAAGCCAAGGCCAGGCAGACCAACGGAGAAGCCGCTGATAAGGTCAAGGTCTCCGTCAAGGCCATTGCCCCCTACATGGTGCGAACCATCCAGGCAACGCTCACACAACTTGACGGTACATCGAGCATGGAGGTGGAAAGACCCGCCGATGCCCTGCCCGCCCTTGGCGGAATACGGGTGACGCTGAGGCCCACGCTTGAAAATTCCCTGGTTGGTGTAACCGACTACATGAAGGCATATCCCTATACGTGTATGGAGCAGAAGGTCTCACGGGCGGTGGCGCTCAGGGATGATTTGCTGTGGGAGGATACCGTTAATGAAATGCCGGCGCATACAGACTCCGCCGGACTGCTTAAGTACTTTCCGACCATGCAGTATGGCAGCGACGTGCTGACGTCATACGTGTTGGCGATCAGCCATGAGGCGGGCTATGAGCTTTCTGATAACGTGCGTGCTTTGCTGCTTGCCGGTCTGAGGGGTTTTGTTGAGGGCAAGGTTATCCGGCGTTCTGCGCTGCCCACGGCAGACCTTTCGATCCGGAAGATGGCCGCCGTGGAGGCCCTCAGTCGTTACGGGGCTGCCGATGTGGCCCTGTTGGGGTCGATTGCGATAGAGCCAAACCTTTGGCCGACGTCGGCGGTGATAGATTGGATCAATGTGCTACAGAGGCTCAAGGCCATACCCGATGCCGATAAGAAGCTGACCGAGGCACTGCACATCCTGCACAGCCGGATGAATTTCCAGGGTACGACGATGGGCTTTTCCACGGAATCGATGGATAATCTGTGGTGGTTGATGACCACACCCGACCTCAATGCCGTAAAGGCCTTGCTTGCCGTTGTGCAGTTGCCAACGTGGAAGGAGGATATACCGCGGATGGTCTCAGGGGCGTTGGGGAGGTTGAGGAAGGGCAGGTGGGATACCACGCCGGCCAATGCCTGGGGCGTGTTGGCGATGGCGCGATTTACGCAGGTCTTTGAGAAGGTGCCTGTTACCGGTCATACGGTTTCAACGCTCAACAAGCAGTCTAAGGCAGTTGATTGGACAGCGGTCAAGGGGTCTGCCAAAGGCTCTGAGAGTACCCTCCTGAAGTGGCCGGAGACGAAGGAAACCTTGACCGTTAAACACGATGGGACTGGCAAACCGTGGTTGACCGTGCAGTCGCTGGCTGCCACGGTGTTGAAGGAGCCGTTTTCGAGTGGCTACAAGATAAAAAAGACCGTTACCCCTGTAGACCAGAAGGTCAAAGGCAAGTACACCAGCGGCGATGTCGTAAAGGTGCATCTTGAGCTGGAGGCACAATCTGATATGACGTGGGTTGTGATAAATGATCCGATCCCGGCCGGGGCAACGATCCTTGGGGGTGGTTTGGGGCGTGATTCATCATTGCTTTCGCGAGATAGCGGCGGCAATGGTTGGGTGTGGGAGGCATACAGGGAGCTTTCCTTTGAGGGGCTGCGAGTGTATTACGAGTACGTCCCCAAGGGCAATTGGAGCGTTGATTACGTGATCAGGCTCAACAACAGCGGTGTATTTCAGTTGCCGCAGACTCGTGTAGAGGCCCTTTATGCCCCTGAGATGTTCGGAGAACTCCCAAATGCAAACTGGGAAATACTGCCCTGAAGAAAAAAAAAGAAGAAAAGAAAGAAGGGGGCGGTCTGTGGCAGGGGTGCCTCACCCCCTCCGCCCCTCCCTCAGACCCACCCCGCAAGGGGGCCAACCCCCTTGACCCCTTCTACTTGAGCCTGTTTACTTTATCGTGCCTACTTTTATAGTGTGAGCGGGAAAATATTCAATCGCACAAGAAAATATCCTTGACAAATGTAATTTTGTTGTGCGATAATACCTGTCATGATTAGTTACGACGCACTAATGCCTAATTCTATAACGTTTGAGCTAAGATACTCGGGAGGTTATCTTTATATGGATAACCGTGGAAAGATATTGAGGGAGATTTCTGAAAACCTGAAAGAAATCGGGCGTGTAGATATTAACGAGGATAAAACGTCAATAGTGTTTCCAAAAAAGAAGCTAAGGATTTGTCCACAAATAACTTGTACAAATGGTGTCTAAATATGTTATGATCAAAAAGTGCAAAGCGATACCGAACTTATGATACAAAGAAAATTTGAAGTACTCAAAGATGTTTTAGACGAACAAGGCAGACGAATGTGGGCTGCAGTGGAAGCCGAGGCATTGGGACGAGGAGGAGTTACTTCAGTTTCCATATCTACTGGTCTTTCGCGGACAACGATATATGAAGGAATTAGACGTATTGCTGAATCAAAGGAAAAACCTTCAAAAGGGAAAAAGAAGATACGTTTACCTGGAGGTGGACGCAAGCCGGTTGTTGAAACAGACCCATCCGTGCTTGTAGATATTGAGGGGTTGGTAGATCCGGTTACCCGAGGAGACCCTGAGTCTCCATTACGGTGGACCTGTAAGAG